>NZ_JBGQOI010000015.1:0-179467 GCF_052113765.1 Pseudomonas sp. W22_MBD1_FP4
CTCCCACAGTTTGAATGTATTCACACATTCAAACTGTGGGAGGGGGCTTGCCCCCGATGGCGGCCTTAAGCGCGCCGCATACCAATATGTGGAATGTCATCCTCCAGGTATTCCTCACCCGCCACCACAAACCCATACCGCCCGTAATAGCCCTGCAAATGCGCCTGGGCTGACAGGAATATCGGCGTCTCAGGCCAGGTCTCCTCAATCTGCTTGAGAGTTTCCTCCATCATCTCGTGCCCCAGCCCGGTACCCCGTGCCGCCGGTGCGACGATCACCCGACCGATAACCACATCGCCACCTTGGGATTCCGGATCCAGCAGGCGCAGGTAGGCCATCAGTTCATCGTCTTTCCAAGCCATCAGGTGGTGGGTATCACCCGTCAGATCCTGCCCGTCGATGTCCTGATAAACGCACTTCTGCTCGACAACGAAAACCTCGCAGCGCAAGCGTAGGATGGCGTATAGCTGCTCCTTGCCCAGGTCGGTGTGATGTTTGCAGACCCAATCGACTGTCATGGTGTGTTCTCTCGTAAATGTCTGTTCTGGATAGTAGGCGCGACGGGCTTCGGTGTCTAAATCAACTATTTTTGTGAATGAAATCAATTTGCCACTATTGAGTGCAGGCGGCGGCCGTTTCTTTGTGTAATCTGAGCTAATGTTAGAACCTCAGGCGCAGCCTGAGCTAAGGCCACCGCCTGTCCGCCAAGGATTTTGAGCATGCCGCGATTCTCTCGTGCCGTTGCTTTGATTGGAGTGTTGCTGCTGGCAACGCCTGCATGTGCACAGCGCCTGCGCCTGGTCGCGGATGCCTGGCCGCCCTTTACCGATGCCACGCTGATCAACGGGGGCTTGGCCACTGATATTGTCAGCACGGCCTTGGCGCGCGCGGGCTATGCCAGCGATTTCGAGCAGGTGCCCTGGGCTCGCGCGCTGATGGGCGTGGGTGACGGGCGCTATGACGTGCTGGTCAACGCCTGGTACGACGACGCGCGTACGCACTTGGGGCAATTCTCCGGCGAATACCTGCTCAACCGCGTGCGTTTTATCAAGCGCCGTGACGACCCCATCGAGTTTCAGAACCTGCAGCAACTGCACGACTATCCCATCGCGGTGGTACGTGGTTATGCGTATTCAGCGGCGTTCGATGGGGATGCGCAGTTGCAGAAAGTGCCTGTGCATAACTTCGCCATGGCCGTGCGCATGCTGGCGGCGCAGCGGGTGCGGCTGACGGTGGAGGATGAATATGTGGCGCGCTTTTACCTGGCACGGGAGTCGGCCCGGGTGCGCAATACGGTGGAGTTCCTGCCACAGCCGCTGAGTGAAAACAGCCTGCATATTCTGGTGAGCCTGAAGAACCCTGAGCACGCGCAGATCGTGGCGAGCTTTGACCGCGAGATTGCCAAGATGAAGGTCGATGGCAGTTATGCGCGGTTGATGAAGGCCCATGGCATGTAGTGCCTGTGCGGGCCTCATCGGGAGCAAGTCGAATCGTCGCACCGCCCCTCCCACATTTGGACCGTGTGAATCCGATCAAGTGTGGGAGGGGCTTGCCCCCGATAGCGGCCTAAGCCGCGCTGGTATCTTTGATCAGGTGCGCCGCCAAGGTGCGCAAAGGCCCCAACTGCCGGCAAATCAAGGCCAACTGTGTCTGCACCAATCGCTGCCCTTCATCAATCTCATCCGGCATCTGCTCCAAGTCCGCCGCCAGGGCTTCCTCGGCGTCGCTTTGGATCGCAATGGGTTGCTTGTTGGCCAAACCTGTCGCGATTTCATCGATGCTCGCAGCGAGGGTTTTACCCGCGCCGTCGATCAGATGCTCGCGCACCTCAGCCGGCAATGGCGTATCGCGGTGGGCTCCGAGGCCTGACAAGTAGCTGAGCAAGGTGTGGGACAACACCAGGAAACGGAAGCCCACATCCGCCTCCTTACGAAAATGCCCCGGCTCCATCAACATGTTCGCCAGCGTGGTGGACAGCGCCGCATCGGCGTTGTGCGCGTTGCGGCGGGCCAGGCGATAGGCCAGGTCGTCGCTTTTGCCGGCGGCGTATTGCTGCATGATCTGGCGCAGGTAGATGCTGTTGCAGGTCAGGGTGTTGGCCAGCACTTTATTCAGGCGACGGCCTTGCCAGTCCGGCAGGAACAGGAACACGGCCAGGCCGGCGATCAAACTGCCGAGCAAAGTATCGAACAGCCGTGGCAAAAACAGCCCGTAGCCATCCCCCACCTGGTTAAAGCAGAACAGCACCATCAGGGTGATTGCTGCTGTGGCCAGGGTGTAGCGGGTGGTGCGGTTGATAAAGAACACCAGGCCGGCAGCGATGGCGAACATCGATTGCACCAAGGGGCTTGGGAACAGGTCGAACAGCGCCCAGGCCACGGTGAGGCCGATAGCGGTGCCGATGATCCGCTGGCCGAGCTTGCGCCGCGTCGCACCGTAGTTGGGCTGGCACACAAACAGGGTGGTGAGGATGATCCAATAACCTTGGGAGGCGTGGATGGCATGCAAGGTGCCGTAGCCGATGGTCAGCGCCAGTGACAGGCGCAACGCGTGTCGGAACAGCAGCGACGTCGGCGTGAGTTGGGTGCGCAGGCGCGTCCACATTTCTTTGAGGTTGCGCGGCGCGCGGTCCAACAGGTTGCTGTCGGTGGCGTCGGCCAGGGCGTCGGGGTTGCTCGCGTCGCCGAGCAGGCGGTCAAGGGTGGACAGGTTGGCCGCCAGGGCGCGCAACGAACGCAGCAGGCCGCGCCAGGCCGGGTTGCTCTGGATGCGCAAGTGTTCCAGGGAGGCGTTCAGGTCGCTCAGGGCTTCGGCGAAGCTGTCGTCATAGATGAACGGTTGGCGCAGTTGGATCGACTCGGCCAGGGCCTGGCAGGCCTTGCCTTGTTGGCGCAGCAAGCGCTGACAGCGGAACAGCACATCGCTGTGGAAGAACGCATCGGCCAGGGCGTTGTAAGGGTAGTGGGATGAGCTGGCGCGTTCGTGGATGTCCTGGGCCAGGAAATACAGCTTGAGGTAGCGACTGACCTTCGACCCCGGTCGGCCATTGCCCACGCGGTGCAGGATGATTTCTTTCGCGGCATTCAGCGCGGCCACCACCCGGCCATTTTGCTGGGCAAGTTCCAGGCGGCGCGCCTCTACATCCAGCTGGCGGATCGGTTCAAACAGCGACGACTTGAGCTTGAGGTAGCGCCCCAACTCGCGGAATAGCCGCGCCAGGCTCTGCTGCACCGGCTGGTTGGAAAACAGCGCCTGCCACAGCACCGACAACGCGCCGTACCAGGCCGCGCCGGCCACCAGCAGCAACGGCTCATGCCAGAAATCACTGACGGCGCCGCCGCGCTGGTCCACGCCGATCATGGTGTAGACCGACAGAATCAAGGTGGCCGACGCAATCGCGCCATAGCGTTCGCCCAGCGCCCCGAGCATCGTCAGGCCGAACGTCGCCAGGGCCAGGGAGATGGCGAAAATCCAGGGGTAAGGGAACAGCAATTCCACCGACAGCGCGGCGATGCTGAAGCACACCAGCGTTACTGCCAGGGCATTGAGGCGGCCCTGCCAACTGTCGTCGGTCTCAGCCAGGGCGCTGGCGATAATCCCCAGGAACAGCGGGATCAGCAGCGTCATT
Organism: Pseudomonas sp. W22_MBD1_FP4; assembly: GCF_052113765.1. Lineage (NCBI taxonomy): Bacteria > Pseudomonadati > Pseudomonadota > Gammaproteobacteria > Pseudomonadales > Pseudomonadaceae > Pseudomonas > Pseudomonas sp. W22_MBD1_FP4. Next base: position 3,629 of record NZ_JBGQOI010000015.1, read on the forward strand.
TCATCCTGATACCAGCACAGCGCCATGCTGCCGGTGAGGGCGATGAATACCCGAATGCTGTAACTGAATTTATCCAGCGCCCACAGGCGCCGCATAGACTGCTTGAACGAGGTCGATGACATGAAGTCGTGAGTCTTCCGGGACGATGCCGTTAAATTGAGCCATCAGTGACGCCACGGCAAGGGTGGTGATCACATCTGACAACAAATTATTCGCAGGCACACCTCAAATCAAAATGTGGGAGGGGACTTGCCCCCGATTGCAGCGTGTCAGCCAGAATATCGGTGACTGATACTCCGCTATCGAGGGCAAGCCCCCTCCCACATTTTTTACTGCGTCGTGTCAAACAAACTGCGCGGCCGCGTAACCGGAGGCCCACGCCCACTGGAAGTTAAATCCGCCCAGGTGACCGGTCACGTCCAGTACTTCGCCAATAAAGTACAAGCCAGGGCTTTTCAGCGATTCCATGGTTTTGGACGACACTTCCCGCGTGTCCACCCCACCCAACGTCACCTCGGCGGTGCGATAGCCCTCGGTGCCCGCTGGCACCAGCTGCCAGCTCCCCAGCTTCTGCGCGATGTCGGCGATTTCGGCGTGGGTGTACTGCTTCATCGGCTTGGACGCAAACCAGGTGTCCGCCAGCAGGTTGGCCATCTTCTTGGTGAAGATCTCACCCAGCAGGGTTTTCAGCTCGCTGTTGGGGCGCTCGACCTGTTGCTGTTGCAGCCAGGTGTGGGCGTCGTGGTCGGGCAGCAGGTTGATTTCCACGGTGTCGCCGGATTCCCAATAGGAGGAAATCTGCAAGATCGCCGGACCGCTCAGGCCACGGTGGGTAAACAGAATGTTCTCGCGAAAGCTCTGGTCGTTGCAGCTGACCAGACAGTCCACGGAGGTGCCGGACAACTCGCCGCACAAGTCCTTGAGCTGATCAGTGATGGTGAACGGCACCAGCCCGGCGCGGGTTGGCAGCAGTTCGTGACCGAATTGCTTGGCCACTTGATAACCAAAACCGGTGGCGCCCAGGGTCGGAATCGACAAGCCGCCGGTGGCGACCACCAAGGATTCGCAGCGCAACTCACCCAGCGTGGTTTGCAACTGGTAGCCGCCGTCGACCTTGGCAATCTCCTGGATCGACGTGTCCAAGTGCATGCTGACGCCGGTCTGGATGCATTCATCGAGCAGCATGCCGAGGATGTCGCTGGACTTGTTATCGCAGAACAACTGGCCCAGCTTCTTCTCGTGATACGGCACGCCGTGCTTGGCCACCAGCCCGATAAAGTCCCACTGGGTGTAGCGGGCCAGGGCGGATTTGCAGAAGTGCGCGTTGTGCGAGAGGAAGTTGGCCGGCTCGGTGTACATATTGGTGAAATTGCAGCGGCCACCGCCGGACATCAGGATCTTCTTGCCGGCCTTGTTCGCATGGTCGATCAGCATCACCTTGCGCCCGCGCCCGGCGGCGGTCAGTGCGCACATCAAGCCTGCGGCGCCGGCGCCAATGATCACAACTTCGGTCGAGCGCAAAACGGTGTCCTCATACAAATTCTGATTTGGAATGCAATTAATGTAGGAGGGGGCTTGCCCCCGATAGCGGCGGTTCAGTCACATCTATATTGACTGACACTCCGCTATCGGGGGCAAGCCCCCTCCCACATTGGATCTCCATTGGTGCGGAGATCGTGTTACAGGATCCGAACGCGCAACGAACGGCCTTTGATCTTGCCGTCATTCAAACGCTGCAACGCTTGCTTGGCGATTCCGCGCTCAACAGCCACAAAGGCCTGGAAGTCAAAGATCGCGATCTTGCCGACCTGGGCGCCCGGGATGCCGGCTTCGCCGGTCAGTGCGCCGAGGATGTCGCCCGGACGTACTTTGTCTTTACGGCCTGCGGCGATGCACAGGGTGCTCATCACCGGCAGCAACGGACCGCCGCTTTGCGGCTTGAGGTTGTCCAGTTGGTCCCAGTTCAGCGGCGACTTCTGCAGTTGCTCGATGGCTTGGGCGCGGTGCGCTTCGGACGGCGCCACCAGGCTGATTGCGATGCCGGTCTCGCCCGCACGACCGGTACGGCCGACGCGGTGGATATGGATTTCCGAATCGCGGGCCAGTTCGACGTTGATCACCATGTCCAGCGCGTCAATGTCCAGGCCACGGGCGGCGACGTCGGTGGCGACCAGCACCGAGGTGCTGCGGTTGGCGAACATCGCCAGCACCTGGTCACGGTCGCGCTGTTCCAGGTCGCCATGCAGGCCAACGGCGGAAATGCCCTTGGACGTCAGGTGATCGACGGTTTCCTGTACTTGCTGCTTGGTGAAGCAGAACGCCACGCAGGAAGCCGGGCGGAAATGCGCCAGCACCTTGGTCACGGCGTCCATGCGTTCTTCCGGGGAGATCTCGTAGAAACGCTGCTCGATCTGGTCGTCGGAGTGGAACGCTTCGGCTTTCACTTGCTGCGGCGCGCGCATGAACTTCGAGGCCAGCTGCTTGATGCTCACCGGGTAGGTGGCCGAGAACAGCAGGGTTTGGCGGCGTGGTGGGGTCTTGCTGATGATGTCTTCGATCGCGTCGTAGAAGCCCATGTCGAGCATGCGGTCGGCTTCGTCGAGGATCAGGGTGTTCAAGCCGTCCAGCACCAGCGAACCTTTGCGCAGGTGTTGCTGGATGCGGCCCGGGGTGCCGACGATCACGTGGGCGCCGTGCTCAAGGGAGGCGATCTGCGGGCCGAGGGACACGCCGCCGCACAGGGTCAGGACCTTGATGTTGTCTTCGGCGCGGGCCAGGCGACGGATTTCCTTGGCGACCTGGTCGGCCAGTTCACGCGTCGGGCACATCACCAGCGCCTGGCAGCCGAAGTAGCGCGGGTTGATCGGGTTCAACAGGCCGATACCGAATGCAGCGGTCTTGCCGCTGCCGGTCTTGGCCTGGGCAATCAGGTCCAGCCCTTTGAGGATCACCGGCAAGCTTTGCGCCTGGATCTGCGTCATCTCGACATAACCCAGCGAGTCGAGGTTAGCCAGCATGGCGGCGGACAGGGGCAAAGTATTAAAAGCGGTGGCGATGGTAGTCACGGGACTGGCTCTGCAAAACAAAATGTCGCGCAGTGTACCAGCCCTGTGGGAATTTCCCCGCAAGTTCTAGACGAGACGCCGCTTAATGCTCGATATGTTGGTCCGGGTTGACCACCCGTTTGCCGTCTGTTGGCGACAGTTGCAGGAAGATCGCCGCCGCCAGCATCGCCATGATGCCCACGGTGAGGAAGGTCAACTGGAAGGCGCCCAACACACTTTCCACGCCATCATTGCCCGATTCGGCAGTGAAGCCGCCGAGCAGCGCACCGGCGCAGGCCACGCCCAGGCTCAGAGACAGTTGCGCCACCACCGAAAGCAAACTGTTGCCGCTGCTGGCCTGAGCGTCGTCGAGGTCGATCAGGGTCACTGTGTTCATGGCGGTGAATTGCAGGGAGTTGATCGCCCCCAGCACCGCGAGCATGCCCAGCAGCAAAGGGTAGGGCGTCTGTTCCGTAACCAGACCCATGCTGGCGAGCATCATCCCCAGCGCCAGGGTATTGCCGGTGAGCACGATGCGATAACCCAGGCGCTCGATCAACGGACGCGCCACGGACTTGGCAAACATAGCCGCCGCCGCCAGTGGCAGCATGCTCATACCGGCTTGCGATGGCGAATAACCCAGCGCTACCTGCAACAACAGCGGCACCAGGAACGGTAGCGCGCCGCTGCCCAAGCGGGCGAACAGGTTGCCCAGAATGCCCACCGCAAACGTGCGCGTCTTGAACAGCACCGGCGAGAACAGCGCATTGTCGATATGCCCGGCCCGCAGCCAATACGCCGCCAGGCACGCCAGCCCGCCGAACAGCAGCAACATCACCCGCAGGTGCGGAAGGTGCAGTTCGCCCAGGCCTTCCATCGCGATGGTGATCAACACCATCGCCGCGCCGAACAGCAAAAAGCCGAGGCCATCAAAGCGTGTGCGCTCGCTGCCGCGCAGGTCGGGGATGAATTTCCACACGGCGTAGCAGCCGATCATGCCCACCGGCAGGTTGATCAGGAAGATCCAGTGCCACGTCAGGTATTGCACCATCCAGCCGCCCATGGTCGGGCCGAGCAATGGGCCGAGCAGGCCAGGAATGGTGATGAAGCCCATGATCCGCACCAGCTCGGAGCGCGGGTAAGCACGGAGAACGACCAGCCTTCCGACCGGCAGCATCAGCGCGCCGCCCAAGCCTTGGATCACCCGCGCACCCACCAGCATGGTCAGGCTGCTGGACAAGGCGCACAGCAAGGAGCCGATGCTGAACAGCATGATCGCGCCAAAGAAGATTTTCTTAGTGCCGAAGCGGTCGGCAATCCAGCCGGACGCCGGGATCAGCAGGGCGACGGTGAGCATGTAGGCGATCACCACACCTTGCATACGCAGCGGGTTCTCGGCGAGGTCCCGCGCCATTGCCGGCAGCGCCGTATTCAGAATCGTCCCGTCCAGCGACTGCATGAAGAAGGCAATCGCCACCACCCAGGGGAGCCAGCGGGCGGTCTTGTCATCGAGCGGGACGCGATTCGGCATGGGAACCCTTTTGTTAGCAGGCTATGTGTTGGCGATTATGCGCCATTCGTCGCGCTTTTTCCCACTGGCGGTTCGTCTAAGTCCGACAACACCGTGTGCTCGCCCACCAAAAAATTCAGCAGCGCGCGGTGCACCGATAACGCGGCCTCGCGGGACTCCAGATCAAGCAAATGACCGGTGTGCTCGGCCACTGCAAAGCTGCTGCGGGCCACGTAATGCTTGAACAGCTGAGCTTCGGCGGCCGGGGTGTATTCGTCCAGGGCGCCGTTGAGGAAATGCACCGGCGTTTCAATCTGCCGCAGTGCTGGCAGGTAGTTGCCGTCACCCAGACCGAGTACCTGATGGATATGGAAGCGCGCCTGGCGGTACTCGGTGGTGGCCATGGTCGACAGGTGACGGTGGTTATTTCGTTTGAGCCGGGGCGAGAGGTATTTGCCGACCGTCTCGTTGAGCAAGTGGCCGACAGCGGATTTGTCATCGGCCTCGATCAGCACACGCACGCGCTCCACGTAGTCGAGCATGGGTTGGTTGAGGTTGGGCGCCAGGGCCATCACCACAGAGCTTTCGATGGACGGCGGGTTGTGCGCGAGGGTCAGCAGCGTGGAGATGCCACCCCAGGAGGCCGATACCAGGTGGTTGACCTCGAAGCGTTCTACCAGGGCGCGCAGCATCTGCACTTCGTCGTCTTTGGTCACTAGGTCCAGGTCGGTGTTGTGCTCGCGGGAATAGCCGGAGAATGGCAAATCGAAGAGCAGCACATTGAAATGCTCGGCCAGGCATTTGCTGGTGCGGGCGAAGGAGCGGGTGGTGGAGAGCGCGCCATTGACCATCAGTACCGTTTTCTTTTGCGGGTCGTGACCCAGTTGCTCCATGTGAACGTTGTAGTGTTTGAACAGCTTTTGTATGACGAAACTTCCATGGTTCATCGCAGTACTTCCAGTGTGTGGCGGTATGCCACTAGCTGTTATAGCGAGGTTTTTTGCAGGCGACAACAGGCCGCCCGTGCAAACGGACAGGAAGAGAATTTACGGTAGGAAGGGCCGAAACCGGGATGTCTGAAATCAGCACAAAACACTGTGGGAGGGGCTCCTCCCACAGGCATTTGATGTTTAGAGAGTCAGGGTCAGGCGTTTTACCAAGGCCCCCGGCAACAGGTTGGATGCAGTGTTGCGCTGTCCGTAGGTGCTGGCCGACAGCAGCAACTCGCGCTCAGCGGTTAGGGCTTCCAACTGCGAGCCGAGCAGGCTGTAGACGCTGTCATCAAACCGCATGGTGCTGACCGGCGCCTTGATCTCGCCGTCTTCCACCCAGAACGTGGCGAAGCGCGTCATGCCGGTGAGGCGGGCGGCGGGCAGGTCTGAATAGTTCAGGTACCACAGGTTGCTGATGTACAGCCCGGTGCCGAGTTGTTTGAGGATGTCAGCTTCGGACAGGCTGCCCGCTGCCATCTGCAAGGCACTGGGGGATTCGTCGCTGCTGGCGCCGTTGGTGCTGAGACCATATTCGGCGGCACTGCGCGAGTTAACCAGTTGGCCTTCGGCCTTGCCCGCGTTGATCAGCGTGACATCGCCGCGCGGGTAGCCCTCGCTGGAAAACGCCTGGCTCAGGGAGCCGCTGACGTGTTCGTTCACTGTTACCAGCGGGTTGAGGTGTTGCTCGCCCGCGTACAGCTTTTGCAGTGAGCTGCCTTTGCTGGCGATGGCCTGTGCTGAGAAACCACCCCAAGTGATGATGCTGATGATTTCTTCCAGCGCCGCCGGGGCGAGGTAGGCGCGATACTGCCCGGGCGCCAGGGTGTGCAACGGTCGACCGAGGAACTCAAGCTGGTTGCGGGCCTGTTGCAAGCGGCGGGCGAACTCGGCGCTGTCCCAGGTGTGCCCGGCATAGTTGGCCTTTACCGCTTCGCCGTTGGCATGGAACAGGCTGAAGTCGAAGTTGAAGCTATTGGCCTGGTGCCAGCCGAATGCCCCATCGGAACTGGCAAAGCCACGGCTGATCGGCCCGGCGGCGTAGATGCCAACCAAGTCCACGCCGTCAGTGGACTGGCTGATGTCCTCCAGCACGAGGGCCAGATCGGGCAGCGGCTGGGCCTGTTCGTTGTGGCTGTGCCAGGCATCGTGGTTGAGCAACAGATACGGGTCATGGGGCAGCAACGGCAATGTTTCGCGCAGTTGTTGCAGGCCATCGGCGAGGCGCTGGCGGTCCAGCTCAGGCGTGCCGGCCAGGGTGATAGCGAGGTCGGCGTGGCGGCCATCGTTGATCAGTTTCAGGTTGAGGCTGGCCTGTTGCACTTGTCCGGCCTGGCGCACCTTGGCGTGGTTGAACCGCACGAACTCGGACGCCTCGGCCGCATAGCTCAGGTGAAATTGTTCCTTTTCGGTGATGGCCTGCTTGAGCCACTCCACCAATGCCTTGAAGGTATTCATCAGGCATCTCCCCCAAATACGTCAATGTTGCTGAACACACACGCGGGTGAGGCGTGGCCGACACGGATCACCTGGTTGGGTTCGCCCTTGCCGCAGTTCGGCGTGCCCAGCACCTTGGTGGTGCTGGCGTCACCCACGGCGCTGAGCTTGCGCCAGAACTGCGCGGAAATAGCTCGGTAGTTGGGGTTCTTCACCACGCCCTTGAGCTCTCCGTTTTCAATCAACTGGCCCCATTCGCAGCCGAACTGGAATTTGTTGCGCGCATCGTCGATGGACCATGAACGGTTCGTCGACATCAGGATGCCGTTTTCGATGCCGCCAATCAGTTGCGCCAGGCTCTTGTCGCCGGCTTCGATATTCAGGTTGGCCATGCGGTCGATCGGCGCGCGGTTCCAACTGCTGGCGCGGCTGTTGGCTACGCCGCTCATGCCGGATCGAAATTGCGACAGCGCCCCACCCAGCGGCTTGATCAACAGGCCTTCGCGTATCAGGAATTGCTTGCTGGCGGCGGTGCCGTCGTCGTCATGGCTGTAGCTGGCGAGCTGTTCGGGAATGTTCGGGTCGAACGTCACATTGAGCAGCTTGGAGCCGTATTGCAGGTGGCCAAAGTCGCTGGCCTTCACAAAACTGGTGCCGGCGTAGTTGCGCTCGTCGCCGAGAATACGGTCCAGTTCCAGCGGGTGGCCGATGGACTCGTGGATCTGCAGGATCATCTGGTCAGGCATCAGCAGCAGGTCGCGCGGGCCTTGGGGCGTGTTCGGCGCCAGGAGCAGTTGCAGGGCTTCGTCGGCAATGCGCGGGGCCGCGCCGACCAGGCCGAAACGGTTGATCACCTCAAAGCCGCCTTGCTGGCCAAAGTTGCTGCCGCCGAGGGTGCGGGTCTGGCTGTCGTTGCCGTCAAAGGCTGTAACGTTGACGCCAGGGAACACAAAACGCTGGGCCTGGCGCAGCTCGGCGCCGGCAGTATTGAGGTAGATCTGCTCGACGTGGGTCAGACCCAGGCTGACGTCCCAACTGACCAGGCGCTCGTCCTTGGGCACGGCGGCCGATTCGTCGCCAAGCAGGTGATAGCAGTCACTTAGGGACGGGAAGGCTTGGTCGAGGTCAGGCGACAGATAGTCGGCGATGTCGCTGGAGACGTGTTGGTCGCGCACATCCAGCAGGGCGTGAGGCTTGATTTGCCGGGCTTGCTGTTCTGCGCGCTCAAGGGCGGCTTGCAGGCCGGCAAGGGAAATGTCGTTGGTCGCGGCGTAGGCTTCGACACCGTTGAGACGCACGGTGAGCATGGCGCCTTCGTCGTTGCTCAAGTGTGGCGGTTCGGCGACGTTCTTGCGCACCGACAGGTACTGGCCGGATTCGCGAACGTAGCGTAGGGAGAAGAAATCGGCGGTAGTGCGCAGGGCACTGAAATGCCGTTTGAGTGTGGCGTGGTGTTCGAACATGGGGCCTTCCTTGTGGGCAGCTCAGCGCGGGCAAGCAAACAGAGTAGGCCTGGGCTGGGGGCTGATCAAGGAAAGTGTAGAGGTAAGGTTTGCAGTGCCTGATAGGGCCCTATCGGGGGCAAGCCCTCTCCCACATTTGATTTGTGAATACATTCAAATGTGGGAGGGGGCTTGCCCCCGATGAAGGCACCGCAGTGAATCAGTTACTGCGCAGTCGGCCCCACTTCACGCAACGGCTTGCCACGCACCGGCGCATCGCCTGCCACGTAGTAATCCGCCGTGCTGCGCGGCAGCGGCTGGCGACCACGGATCTTGTCGGCGATTTTCTCGGCGATCATGATCGTCGGCGCGTTCAGGTTACCGGTGGTGATGATCGGCATGATCGAGGCATCGACCACACGCAGACCTTGCATGCCATGCACGCGACCTTCGCCATCCACCACGGCCATCTCGTCGGTGCCCATCTTGCACGAGCAGGACGGGTGGAACGCAGTTTCGGCGTGCTCGCGGATGAACTTGTCCAACTGCTCATCGGTTTGCACGTCGATGCCCGGGCTGATTTCGCGGCCACGGTATTGATCGAGGGCCGGCTGCTGCATGATTTCACGGGTCAGGCGAATGCCGTCGCGGAATTCCTGCCAGTCCTGCTCGGTGGCCATGTAGTTGAAGAGGATGCTCGGGTAGTCCCGTGGGTTCTTCGACTTCAGTTGTACGCGGCCACGGCTCGGCGAGCGCATGGAGCCCATGTGTGCCTGGAAACCGTGCTCTTTCACACCGTTGCTGCCGTTGTAGTTAATCGCTACCGGCAGGAAGTGGTACTGGATGTTCGGCCATTCGAATTCTTCACGGGTACGGATAAAACCGCCCGCTTCGAACTGGTTGCTGGCGCCGATGCCGGTGCCGTTGAACAGCCATTCGGCACCGATGGCCGGCTGGTTGTACCAGAGCAGCGACGGGTACAGCGACACCGGCTGAGTGCACGCATATTGCAGGTACAGCTCAAGGTGGTCCTGCAGGTTTTCGCCGACGCCAGGCAGGTCATGGACCACCGGGATGTCGAGGCTTTCCAGCAATTTGGCCGGGCCCACGCCGGAGCGTTGCAGCAGTTGCGGCGAAGCGATTGCGCCGCTGCACACCAGCACTTCTTTACGCGCACGGGCTTCAACGCGCTCTTCGGCGGCACCGATCAGGTAACGCACGCCAACGGCACGCTTGCCTTCGAACAAGACTTTGTCGGTGAGGGCGTGGGTGACGATGGTCAGGGTCGAACGCTTCTTGGCCGTGTCCAGGTAACCGCGCGCGGTACTGGCGCGACGGCCGTTAGGCGTGACGGTACGGTCCATCGGACCGAAGCCTTCCTGCTGGTAGCCGTTCAAGTCTTCGGTACGCGGGTAACCGGCCTGCACGCCCGCTTCAACCATGGCGTGGAACAGCGGGTTATTGCCGGCTTTAGGCGTGGTCACGCTGACCGGGCCATCGCCGCCATGCCAGTCGTTCGGGCCGATGTCGCGGGTTTCAGCCTTGCGGAAATACGGCAGGCAATCGAGGTAGCTCCAGTCTTCCAGACCTGGCAGCTTCGACCAGTTGTCGTAGTCCATGGCGTTGCCGCGGATGTAGCACATGCCGTTGATCAGCGAAGAGCCACCCAGGCCCTTGCCGCGACCGCATTCCATCCGACGGCCGTCCATGTGTGGCTCTGGATCGGTCTCGTAGGCCCAGTTGTAGCGGCGGCCTTGCAGCGGGAACGCCAGGGCGGCGGGCATTTGGGTACGGAAGTCGAGGCGGTAGTCGGGGCCACCGGCTTCCAGCAGCAGGACGGTGACGCCTTCGTCTTCGGTCAGACGGGTCGCCAGGGTATTACCGGCGGAGCCGGCACCCACAATGATGTAGTCGTATTCTTGGGACATAAATGCACCCTCTTTGATGTGTGGTCAGGTCGGACCTCATCGGGGGCAAGCCCCCTCCCACATGTGATCGGGTTCACACCGTCAAAGGTGGGAGGGGGCTCGCCCCCGATGGCGGCCTCAAAGGCAACGCAAGGCTCGGGTCTCAGAACACCGAGGCGTAGTCGCCCAGCTCAACCTGTACCGATTTGATGCGGGTGAAGTTATTCAGCGAGCTGATGCCGTTCTCACGGCCAACACCCGATTGCTTGTAGCCGCCGACCGGCATTTTTGCGTCGGACTCGCCCCAAGCGTTGATCCAGCAGATACCCGCTTCCAGTTGATGAATCACGCGGTGAGCGCGGTTCAGGTCTTTGGTGACCAGGCCGGCAGCCAGACCGAAGTCGGTGTCGTTGGCGCGGCGGATCACTTCTTCTTCGGTTTCGTAGGTGAGGATGCTCATCACCGGGCCGAAGATTTCTTCACGCACGATCACCATGTCGTCGGTGCAGTCGGTGAAGACAGTCGGTGCCACGAATGCGCCTTTGGCGAAGTCGCCGTCGGTCAGGCGGTCGCCGCCGCACAGCAGGCGTGCGCCTTGCTCTTTGCCTTTGGCGATGTAGCCCAGCACGCTTTCCATGTGGGCGAAGCTGACCAGCGGACCGAAGTTAGTGTTGTCGTCTTGCGGGTCGCCAACGCGGATGCGCGCAACACGCTCAACGATCTTGGCTTCGAACGCCGCTTGCAGGTGCTTAGGCACGAACACGCGAGTGCCGTTGGTGCAGACCTGACCGGAGCTGTAGAAGTTGGCCATCATCGCGATGTCGGCCGCACGATCCAGGTCTGCGTCTTCGAACACGATCAGCGGCGACTTGCCGCCCAGTTCCATGGTCACTTCTTTGAGCGAAGAGCTCGACGCGCTGGCCATGACTTTCTTGCCGGTGTCGGTGCCGCCGGTGAACGAGACTTTCTCGATGCGTGGGTGCTCGGTCAGCCAGGTGCCGACTTCACGGCCGCTGCCGGTCAGTACGTTGAACACGCCGGCTGGAACGCCAGCCTCGGTGTAGATCTCAGCCAGTTTCAAGGTGGTCAGCGAAGTGACTTCGCTTGGCTTGAAGATCATCGCGTTACCGGCAGCCAGGGCCGGTGCGGATTTCCACAGGGCGATCTGGATCGGGTAGTTCCACGCGCCGATACCGGCGACCACACCCAGCGGCTCGCGGCGGGTGTAGACAAACGAGGTGTCGCGCAGTGGGATCTGCTCGCCTTCGATGGCTGGCACCAGGCCTGCGTAGTATTCCAATACGTCAGCGCCGGTGACGATGTCGACGTACTTGGTTTCGGAGAAGGATTTGCCGGTGTCCAGAGTTTCCAGGGCGGCCAGCTCGTCGTTGCGCTCGCGCAGGATATCGACGGCACGACGCAGGATGCGCGAACGCTCCATGGCGGTCATGGCGGCCCAGATTTTCTGGCCTTTTTCGGCGCTGACCACGGCACGTTCAACGTCTTCTTTCGTTGCGCGTTGCACTTGGGCGAGAACTTCACCGTTAGCCGGGTTGATGGCTTCGAAGGTGGCATCGCTGCCAGCGTCGCTGTAGCCGCCGTCAATGTAGAGTTTTTGCAGGTCGAAACGGGCCATAAAGTCCTCGCAAGTGCATAAGTGGTTGGCGTTACCCGCCGCTAAGTGGGCCATAAGGGTGTGGCAACACTGAGCGGCAGACGTTCAGGGGTTGAGCGTTTATAAGGGCTCTAACTCACCTGCTTGGCCAATTGGAAATCCATGTATTCGTAAGCGATCCGTTGCGCTTGCGCCGTGTCGAAAGCGTCTCCCGACAGGGCGCCGCGCAACCACAAACCGTCGATCAACGCCGCCAGGCCTCGGGCTGCTTTGCGTGCATGCGGCAGCGGCAGCGTTCGGCGGAACTGGCAGCACAGGTTGGAATACAGACGTTGATCGTTGATCCGCTGCAACCTGTGCAATGACGGGTGGTGCATGCTGGTGGCCCAGAAGGCCAGCCAGGTTTTCATTGCCGGGCCGTTGACCTGGCTGGCATCGAAGTTGCCCTCGATGATCACCTGAAGGTGTGCCCGTGGGCTGTCGTCCGTGAGCGCAAGCCTGCGTTCGTGGACGTTCTCAATCAGCGCGTTCATCAGGTAGCGCATCGTCGCTGCAATAAGGCCGTTCTTGTCCTTGAAGTAGTGACTGATGATGCCGTTCGAAACGCCGGCCAAACGAGCGATCAGCGCAATGCTGGCATCTCCCATTCCGACCTGATCGATGGCCGTCAACGTGGCTTCGATCAACTGTTGGCGGCGTATGGGTTGCATACCGACCTTGGGCATGTAGCACCTCTCCTTAGGCCTGCCGACGGGCGATGAACGTTCGTCGACTTGAAGGCCAGTCTATTTTGTTTTGATTGAACGTTCAATCAACAAAGAATAAGCTCTGCGACAAATGGTCGCTGCCTACAGGTATTTCCTACGTGAGGGCGGCGACATCTGACACCTGGGAAACCCTTGAAACAGGCCGCATAAGCGCCTGGCACCGCATCGACGGGGCGCAGGAATTTTCGGGGTGTCTTTATAACACCCGTCCGTCGACTGCCGAAAAATCGATGGCCTGGGATAACCGTTGCCTTGTGTTTCTCTCTCGCACTGCCCGGAGCATCTGCGCCATGAGTTCTGCCTCTCTTATAAAGACCCCGCCGGAAAAGGTGCGGGTCAACGGTTGGGTGTTCTACACCTCCACCGCGCTGATTCTGTTGTTGACTGCCATTCTGATCATCGCCCCGCAGGAGGCCGGGCGCATGCTCGGCGTAGCCCAGGCGTGGCTTTCCAAAAGCTTCGGCTGGTACTACATGGTGGTCATCGCCGCCTATCTCGTATTCGTAGTCGGCCTGGCGTTTTCGTCCTACGGCAAGTTGAAACTGGGCAGCAAGGACGACACCCCGGACTTCAGCTACGGCGCCTGGGCCGGCATGTTGTTCTCGTCGGGCATCGGCATCTCGCTGCTGTACTTCGGCGCCTCGGAGCCGTTGGATCACTACTTCAACCCGCCTGAAGGCGCGGCCGCCAGCAATGGCGCCGCTCGCCAGGCGTTGCAACTGACCTTCCTGCATTGGGGCTTGCATGGCTGGGCGATCTACGCCTTGGTCGGCCTGGCCGTGGCGTACTTTGCGTACCGCCATAACCAGCCGCTGGCGTTGCGTTCGGCGTTGTACCCGCTGATGGGCGAGCGTTGGGTCAAAGGCGCGGCGGGCCACGCGGTGGACGGTTTCGGCATGTTCGTGACCCTGCTGGGCCTGGTAACCAACCTGGGGATCGGTTCGTTGCAGGTGTCGTCCGGGTTGGAAAACCTGTTCGGCATGGAACACAGCAACACCAACCTGCTCATCGTGATCATCGTGATGAGCACCGTCGCCACCATCGCTGCCGTGTCGGGTGTGGAGAATGGCATTCGTCGCCTGTCCAATCTCAACATCGTGCTGTTCAGCGGTTTGCTGATCTTCGTGCTGCTGTTCGGCCCGACCCTGCACTTGCTCAATGGCTTGGTGCAGAACACCGGTGATTACCTCAACGGCATCGTGCTGAAGACGTTTGACCTGTATGTGTATGAAGGCGACGGTGAAAAAACCGAGCGCTGGATGGGCCTGTGGACTCTGTTCTACTGGGCCTGGTGGATTTCCTGGGCGCCATTTGTAGGTATGTTCATCGCGCGTATTTCCCGTGGTCGCACGGTGCGTGAACTGGTGGCCGGCGTGCTGCTGATCCCGCTGGGCTTTACCCTGGCGTGGCTGTCGATCTTTGGTAACTCGGCGCTGGACCTGGTGCTGAACCAAGGGGCGGTGGAGTTGGGCAAGACGGCGCTGGAACAACCGTCCATGGCTATCTACCAACTGCTGGAGCACTACCCAGCGTCGAAAATCGTCATTGGTGTGTCGATCTTCGTAGGCTTTGTGCTGTTCCTGACCCCGGCGGATTCCGGCGCGGTGATGATGGCCAACCTTTCCTGCAAAGGCGGCAACGTGGATGAAGATGCGCCGCACTGGCTGCGGATCTTCTGGTCGGTGGTGATCACTCTGGTGACCATCGGCCTGCTGTTTGCCGGCAACTTCGAAGCCATGCAAACCATGGTGGTGTTGGCGGGGCTGCCGTTCTCGGTGGTGCTGATTTTCTTCATGTTCGGTCTGCACAAGGCTATGCGCCAGGACGCGGCGATCGAACAGGAGCAGGCGCAACTGGCTGAACGCGGGCGTCGTGGTTTCAGCGAGCGTTTGACGGCACTCGACCTGCAACCGAGCCAGGGCACTGTGCAGCGCTTCATGGACAAGCACGTCACGCCAGCGCTTGAAGAGGCGGCGGTCGCGTTGCGTGAGCAAGGGTTGGAAGTGCAGACGCTGTTGGGCAAGTCCAAGCGTTGCATCGGTGTGCGGATCGAGATGGAAGAGGGCAACCCGTTCGTTTATGAAGTGAGCCTGGATGCTTACTCGTCGGCGCCGAGCGACCTGCCTGAAGAAGAACGCACCCGCTATTACCGTGCCGAGGTGTACCTGCACAACGGGCCTCAGGAATACGACCTGATGGGCTTCGCCCAGGAACAGATCACCCGGGACGTGCTCGATCAGTTTGAAAGCCATCGGCAGCTCCTTGGCCGTGTCTATAGCTGATGCTTTGAAAGCCCGGTGGTGTTGTCACTGACACCACTGGGGCAAAAAATGTGGGAGGGGGCTTGCCCCCGATTGCAGTGTGTCAGTCAGTTCATCTGTTACTGATCCACCGCTATCGGGGGCAAGCCCCCTCCCACATGTTTGACCCAGTTTCTCCAATGGCGTTTGCGGTGTTTGCTAGCCCAGGTTTTTGCCCAGCAGGGCGTGGTAGAGCTCACTGTCGCCCAGGATCCCCACCACCTGGTTGTTGTCATGCAACACCAGCTTGTTCCCTGTCTGGTAACGAATCTGCAGCGCATCACGCATGCCGATATTCGAATCCACCAGCGTCGGTACCCGGCCCAGGCCTTCTACTGCTTGCCCCGGTGCCCAGTTCTGCAGGTTCATCACCACGCCATTCTGACGGGCGCCCTGGATAGTGTTGCCCTCGGCCAGGTCCAGCCACGAGTCGCCGCCCGGATCGAGGCACACCGAGCCGTTCACTCGCGTGCAGTTGTCCAGCGTGCGCATCAGGCTGCGGCCGCACAGCACGTTCAGCGGGTTGGTGTGGGCGACGAAGGTACGCACATAGTCGTCCGCGGGGTTGAGTACGATCTCTTCCGGCACGCTGTACTGAATGATCTTGCCGTCTTTCATGATCGCGATGCGGCTGCCCAACTTGAGCGCCTCGTCGAGGTCGTGACTCACGAACACGATGGTCTTGCTCAGCTTGCGTTGCAGTTCCAGCAACTCGTCCTGCAAGCCCTGGCGGATCAGCGGGTCGAGGGCGGAGAAGGGTTCGTCCATCAGCAGAATATCGGCGTCCATCGCCAACGCACGGGCCAGGCCAACACGCTGCTGCATACCGCCGGAGAGTTCGTCCGGCTTCTTGTTGCGCCACTGGGTCAGGCCCACCAGCTCAAGTTTCTCGTCCACCAGCTTGCGCCGTTCTTTCTCCGGACGGCCCTGCATTTCCAGGCCGAAACTGATGTTTTCACGCACTGTCAGCCAAGGCATCAGGGCAAACTTCTGGAACACCATGGCGATGCGCTTGGTGCGCATCATTTTCAGCTCGGCAGGGGTGCAGGAAGCGATGTCGATCTGGCGACCTTCATGCTCCACAAACAGCTGGCCACGGCTCACGGTGTTAAGGCCGTTGATGCAACGCAGCAAGCTCGATTTGCCGGAGCCCGACAGGCCCATCAGCACACAGATTTCACCTTTCTCGATATCCAGGCTGGCTTTTTCAACGCCGACAATCTGCCCGGTCTTTTTCAGAATCTCGTTGCGATGCATGCCCTGGTCGAGCAGCTTGAGTGCTTCGCGTGGGTCTTTGGAGAAGATCACGTCGACATTGTCGAATCGGATAATGCTCATGCATCACCCCCTACTTTGGCGTCGGGTTGTTTGCAGATGCGGTCGAGCATGATGGCCAGCAACACGATTGCCAGGCCCGCTTCAAAGCCCAGGGCGATGTCGGCGGTGTTCAGCGCGTTGACCACTGGCTTGCCGAGGCCATCGGCGCCTACCAGCGCGGCGATCACCACCATCGACAGCGACAGCATGATGCATTGGGTAATGCCGGCGGCAATGCTCGGCATGGCGTGGGGCAGTTCAATGCGCGAGAGCAACTGACGGCGCGAGCAGCCAAAGGCCTTGCCGGCGTCCATCAACTCTTGCGGTACATCGCGGATACCCAGGTAGGTCAGGCGGATCGGCGCGGCAATGGCGAAGACCACCGTGGAGATCAACCCAGGCACCACACCCAGCCCGAAGAGGGTCAGGGTAGGGATGAGGTAGACGAAGGTCGGTACGGTCTGCATCAGATCGAGCACCGGCCGCATCATGGTGTAGAACATCGGTTTGTGCGCGGCAACAATGCCCAGCGGCACACCGATGACCACGCAGACCAGGGTGGCAAACAGCACCTGCGCCAGGGTCTCCATGGTTTCCTGCCAGTACCCCAGGTTGAGGATCAGCAGGAAGGAGGCGATGACAAAAACCGTCAGTCCCCATTTACGTTGAATAAAGTGAGCCAGCAGCGCAATCAGACCGATCAATGCCAGCGGATTGAACCAGGTCAGCGCAAACGTCACGCCGTGGATCATCGTTTCCAGTGTCGATGCGATTGCGTCGAAGTAGTTGGCACCGTGTTGGGTCAACCAATCGACGAAGGCAGCGATGTACTGGCCTAGTGGGATTTTCTGTTCAGTCAGCATGGTAGTGAATGTCCACATGCGAAGAGGGAATACATCCCGGGGCAGCGTACCGCCCCGGGGTCAGCAGTATTACTTGGCGAGATACGCTTTGACGGCCTCCAGACCTGGTTTGCCATCGACGGTGGTGACCCCTGCAAGCCAGGTGTCGAGTACTTCTGGGTTCTTTTTCAGCCAGGCCTTGGCGGCGGCGTCGGGCTTCATCTTGTCGTCAAGGACGTTACCCATCAGGGTGCTTTCCATGTTCAAGGTGAACGACAGGTTTTTCAGCAGTTGGCCAACGTTGCTGCATTCCTGGGTATAGCCCTTGCGGACGTTGGTGTAGATGGTGGCCTGGCCGTAGTTGGGGCCGAACGAATCGTCACCCCCGGTCAGGTACTTCATCTTGAAGCGGGTGTTCATCGGGTGCGGTTCCCAGCCGAGGAACACGATGGCCTGGTCGCGCTTGGAGGCGCGTTCCACCTGCGAGAGCATTCCGGCTTCGCTGGATTCGACCACTTTGAAGCCGGCGGTTTTCAGGCCGAAGGCGTCTTTATCGATCAGCGTCTGGATGGTGCGGTTGCCGTCGTTGCCCGGCTCGATGCCGTAGATCTTGCCGCCCAACTCATCCTTGAATTTGGCGATATCGGCGAAGTCTTTCAGACCTTTGTTGTACAGCGCCTCGGGGACCGCCAGGGTGTATTTGGCGTTCTCCAGGTTGGCGCGCACGGTTTCCACGGTGCCGGCATCACGGTACTGCTTGATGTCGTTTTCCATGGTCGGCATCCAGTTGCCGAGGAAAATATCCATATTCTTGCCGTCGGCCAGGGACTTGTAAGTCACCGGTACCGAAATCATCGTGGTGCGCGGCTTGTAGCCCAGGCCCTTGAGGATTTCGCTGGTGGTCGCGGTAGTGACGGTAATGTCGGTCCAGCCGACATCGGAGAAGTTGACGGTCTTGCACTGTTCCGGTTCTGCAGCGTGCGCCATGACGGGAAGACTCAGCATGGCGGCCAACAACAACGAGGGTGAACCTTTCATCTGGGTAGACTCCTGTGTTTTTTCTGGCGGCCTTCGCCGCGCTTTATAAGTGTTGCGGTTGGAGCGTGCGACAACAGCTCTGCCACGGTGCCTTGCAAACGAGTCGAGACTGATCATGTACCAGTGAAAATCTGACGCCTACAGGGGGCGTCGTATCCAGTACAGGGAGGGTCGCATCCAGTGTCGGTGACGTCGCTTACAGGTTTTTCCCAAGGCAAAACCGCAGTTTTTGCCCATCTGCGCCGCTGAAAACGGCCAAAACAGGCGATCGCACGCGAGCGACGCTGGTGAGCATGGGTGCGTCGGTGTGAGACGCCGTGACGGCAGATAAAACCTTGATGATGCCGCCATCTGGGCGATCTGAGCGTAGCAGCTTGTTCAAGTCCGGCCCGTGCTTATCGAGGAGTTCCACGTTAATGGCTATCAGCGTTTTCGACCTGTTCAAGATCGGCATCGGGCCTTCTAGTTCTCACACCGTCGGCCCCATGCGCGCCGCGGCGTTGTTCGTCCAAGCACTGCGTGAACGTGAATTGTTGGAACAAGTACGGCGCGTCGAAGTTCAGCTGTACGGCTCGTTGTCGGCCACCGGCATCGGCCACGGCAGCGACACCGCAACCATCATGGGCCTGATGGGCGAGTGGCCGGATGCAATTGATCCGTCGCAGATCGGCCTGCGCATCCACACCCTGCGCGAGACCGACACACTGCTGCTGGACGGGCGTTTGCCGGTGCCGTTTGTATGGGCACGGGACATGCGTCTGCTCGATGAGAACCTGCCGTTCCACCCCAACGCCATGACCTTGGTGGTAGTTGGTGATGATGGCGAGCTGCACCGCGACACCTACTACTCAGTGGGCGGTGGTTTCGTGGTGGATGAAGCCCAGGCCCGAAGCGGCGTGGCGGATATGGACCGCACCGAGTTGCCCTATGACTTTTCCAGCGCGGTGGAGTTGTTGCAGTTGTGCAAGACCCACAACCTGCGCGTTGCCGAGTTGATGCTGGCCAACGAAAAGGTCTGGCGCTCCGAAGAAGAAATCCGCAGCGGCCTGATGAAGCTTTGGCGCGCCATGCAAGCGTGCGTGGAGCAGGGCCTCAAGCACGAAGGCATCCTGCCTGGCGGCCTTAACGTGCGTCGCCGCGCGGCCAAGTTGCACCGCAGCCTGCAGGAGTTGAACAAGCCCAATGTGATTGGCTCGACGTTGAGCGCTATGGAGTGGGTCAACCTGTTCGCCCTCGCGGTCAACGAAGAAAACGCCGCGGGTGGGCGCATGGTCACCGCGCCTACCAATGGCGCGGCGGGGATTATTCCGGCGGTGCTGCACTACTTCATGAAGTTCAGCGACGAAGTCACCGAAGCCAACGTGGTCGACTACCTGCTCAGCGCGGCGGCGGTAGGGATTCTGTGCAAGAAGAACGCCTCAATCTCGGGTGCCGAAGTCGGTTGCCAGGGGGAGGTGGGTTCTGCGTGTGCCATGGCCGCGGCCGGACTGGCCGAGATTCTTGGCGCTACGCCGGAGCAACTGTGCAACGCCGCCGAAATTGGCCTGGAACACAACCTCGGCTTGACCTGCGATCCCGTGGGCGGGTTGGTGCAAGTGCCGTGCATCGAGCGCAATGCGATTGCGGCGGTAAAAGCGATCAACGCGGCGCAAATGGCCTTGCGTGGCGACGGTCAGCACTTTATTTCCCTGGACCGGGTAATCCGCACCATGCGCGATACCGGGGCAGATATGCATGACAAGTACAAAGAGACATCGCGGGGTGGGTTGGCGGTCAGTGCAGTGGAGTGCTGATGAGCTTGTTGTGATGAACAGGGCCTTAGTGATGAACAGGGCTTTTGTGGTGAGCCGGGCTTTTGTGGTGAGCGGGCTTGCCCCGCGCTGGGTGGCGAAGCCGCCCCAATCAATAAAGGCACCACATAGTTTCAGATAAAACCCGGTCGCCTGATTTTGGGGCGGCTTCACCACCCAGCGCGGAGCAAGCCCGCTCACTACAAGTGAACACTCCAACCAAAATCGCCACCTTTTAGCGCGTCGCAAACAGATAAGTAGCTCCCGAACGATTTTCCCTCCGACCACCCGTCACCTGTGCATGGGGTGACAGACTTCTCCCACGCCCGCAAAGCGCCTTCCCACAAGTGCTACCGATCTGCTCACACCCCTTAGCAGTGCTGCTCCTACGTCCCTTTTCGGCCGTATCCCGCACTTCCTGCGCGGGCTTATATAGACACGTCATCAGGTCGTTTTCAGGAGTTATTGAATAGCCATTCAATTTTAGGCATGGCATTTGCTCTATCTATTTAAAGCGTCGCCTTCCTGAGGCCGACCGCCATAACAAGAGCCTCGCCTGAGGCCAACACCCGCTTAGTGTGAGGAGATACCGCGATGACGTCGTTCAACTCAGGGGCCCAACCCCAGAACCGTGCGCCTCAATCCATCGGCTTTTTGCTGTTGGACAATTTCACGCTGATTTCCCTGGCGTCAGCCGTGGAACCGCTGCGCATGGCCAACCAATTGTCCGGTCGCGAGTTGTATCGCTGGACAACCCTGAGTGTCGACGGCAACCAAGTCTGGGCCAGCGACGGTCTGCAAATCACCCCCGATGCCTCCATGCACAAAGCTCCGGCCCTGGACACCGTCATCGTGTGCGGCGGCGTGGGTATTCAGCGCACCGTTACCCGTGAACACGTGTCGTGGCTGCAAAGCCAGGCGCGCCAGTCCCGCCGTCTTGGCGCCGTCTGCACCGGCAGTTGGGCCCTGGCTTGTGCCGGCCTGCTTGATGGGTTTGATTGCAGCGTGCACTGGGAATGCCTGGCGTCGATGCAGGAAGCCTTCCCGCGCGTGGCCATGAGCACACGCCTGTTCACCCTCGACCGCAATCGCTTCACCAGCTCCGGCGGCACTGCGCCGCTGGACATGATGCTGCACCTGATCAGCCGCGATCATGGCCGCGAACTGTCGGCAGCGATCTCCGAGATGTTTGTGTACGAGCGCATCCGCAACGAACAGGATCACCAGCGTGTGCCGCTCAAGCACATGCTGGGCACCAACCAGCCGAAGCTGCAGGAAATTGTGGCGCTGATGGAAGCCAACCTGGAAGAGCCGATCGATCTGGACGAACTGGCGGTGTACGTCGCCGTGTCGCGGCGCCAGCTGGAGCGCCTGTTCCAGAAATACCTGCACTGCTCGCCGTCGCGCTACTACCTCAAACTGCGCCTGATCCGTGCACGGCAGTTGCTCAAGCAAACGCCGATGTCGATCATCGAAGTGGCCTCGGTGTGCGGGTTTGTGTCTACGCCGCACTTCTCCAAGTGCTACCGCGAATACTTCGGCATTCCGCCACGGGATGAGCGCGTCGGTTCCAACACCACCCAGCAGGTGGCGATGATGCCGATTCCGCAGGCGCTGGTGTTGTCACCGTTGGCCGGGCCGATGTCGGCGTTGAGTCAGGCGCGCAATGAGTCGACTTTTGCGAGCGTGCGGCTTTAGACCGAGTTGACTGCATCGGGAGCAAGCCCCCTCTCACATGGGAATGGATTCCAAGTGTGGGAGGGACGGTGCGACGATTCGACTTGCTCTCAATAGCGTTCTATCAGACACCAGAGTTCTGCTTGAACTGCACCAAAGCCGGCAACAGCTGCTTATCAATCGCCTGACGCACCGCCGGCAGGATCGTCGCGCTGCCGCTGTACATCTGTTCCACCATGCCCTTGAGCGCTTTAGCCCGTGCTTCGCTCAAACCGCGCACGGCGCACTCGCAGGCCTGCTCAGCGGTGGCGCCGCTGGACACGTCGAAACCCAGTGAGCGCAGTTGGCCCAGCAGGTCATCCTGGTCAATCAAATCCGCATGCATCATGACGTTTATCCTGGTGAGGGGAGCGAGGTCTGACTGGGATTCTGGTAGCCGCCCATGCGGTCGGCAAGGGCAGAATGCGCGAATGCCTCAGATGGCTATGAGCGTGTCGTTTTCGGGCCATTTGCCAACCGCACTTATCGGCACACTGAACCCAGGCACACAGCTTGACGGTTTGGTCACCCTCGGGATGTACGGCTCACACAAGGCACTCTGCCCCGATCCACTCCACATTGGATCGGGGTTTTTTTTTGCTTATTGTCTGACCGGCAAACCGATGACACGGCCAAGCAGGGCAGGCTTGGGCAGGTCAGCCTGTGCAGCGCTGACAGCGATGATTTTTTCCAGCGTCGCCTCGGTAAACGGCGCCGAATGCGGGCCGGCCAGATCGACGTGCAAGAGCATCTGTTCGTTACCCGCCAGCGCCCGCTCTTCGCCCACAAGATGCAGGCTGTGATAGAGGTGCAGGCGCTTGGCGTCATGGGCGATCAGTTGGGTATGCACCTCAACCTCGGCGCCGAGTTTCACCTCGTGCAGGTAGTTCAGGTGCAGTTCCAGGGTGAACAGCGAGTGGCCGCTGGCGTCGCGGTTTTCGCTGTCCAGGCCCAACGTGTCCATCAGCGCGTCGGTCGCGTAGCTGAAGATCAGCAGGTAGAACGCGTCGCGCAGGTGGCCGTTGTAGTCGACCCACTCGGGGAGGATTGCTGTGGTGTAGGTCGTCAGTGCAGGCATGGAAAACTCCCGGATCAGTACTCGGTCAAAATGTGGGAGGAGCTTGCCCCCGATAGCGGTGTGTCAGTTGCCAGATTTCTTGACTGATCCAATGCTATCGGGGGCAAGTCGAATCGTCGCACCGCCCCTCCCACATGGGTTATTCGGCGAAAGTCATACCGTGCTTGGCTTTGGTGGTTTTTACCGCTTCCAGCACCGCCAACAGGCAATCATCACGATAGCGTTCCAGTGCCGAAATGCTGTGTATACCCAACTGATCGCTAGTGCCATCCACCACATCATCAATCAGTTTGTCAGTCAGCTCGGGCGCCGGCAGATACGTCCACGGCAACTGCAGTGCCGGACCAAACTGCGCCATGAAATGCCGCATCCCCGCATCGCCGCCCGCCAGGGTGTAGGTCAGGAAGGTGCCCATGAACGACCAGCGCAACCCTGCGCCAAAGCGGATGGCATCGTCGATTTCGCCGGTGGTCGCCACGCCGTCATTCACCAGGTGCAACGCTTCACGCCAGAGCGCTTCGAGCAGGCGATCGGCAATGAAGCCGGGGACTTCCTTACGCACATGCAACGGGCGCATGCCGAGGGATTCGTACACCTTGATCGCGGCTTGAATAGCGTCGGGCGCGGTGTTTTTGCCGCCGACCACTTCCACCAATGGCAGCAGGTAAACCGGGTTGAACGGGTGGCCGACCACGCAGCGCTCAGGGTGGGTCGAGCCCTCGTAAAACTCGCTCGGCAACAGGCCTGAGGTGCTGGAGCCGATCAATGCATTGGGCTTGGCTGCCGCGCTGATCTTGCTGTGCAATTCCAGCTTCAGCTCCAGGCGTTCTGGGGCGCTTTCCTGGATGAAGTCAGCGTCTTTTACGCACTCTTCAATGGTGGCGACAAAGCGCAGGCGGTCTTGGGATGCGCCGGGTGCGAGGCCTTGTTTCTCAAGCGCACCCCATGCGTTGGCAACGCGTTTGCGCAGGGCGGCTTCGGCGCCGGGGGCCGGATCCCAGGCGATTACATCAAGGCCGTGGGCGAGGGCGCGGGATACCCAGCCACTGCCGATGACACCGCTGCCGAGCGCGGCGAAGGTTTTGATTTCGGTGATAAAGCTCATGGCACATTCCTAAAGAGGTTGGTAATCCCCTGTGGGAGGGGGCTTGCCCCCGATAGCGGTGTGTCAGTCGATACAGCTGGTGCTGATCCTCCGCCATCGGGGGCAAGCCCCCTCCCACATGTTGATCAGCGGCGTTTGGTGAGGCCCATCTTTGCCCGGCCCTCTGCGGGGGTCATGACTCGCGCGCCCAAGCGGCTGAGGATCTCACTGGCCCGTTCCACCAACTGCCCATTGGTCGCCAGCACGCCCTTGTCCAGCCACAGATTGTCTTCCAGGCCTACCCGCACATTGCCGCCCAGCAGTACCGCTTGCGCCGCCATCGGCATTTGCATGCGGCCGATGCCGAAGCCCGCCCACACCGCGTCGGCTGGCAGGTTGTCGACCATGGATTTCATGGTGGTGGTGTCGGCCGGCGCGCCCCACGGGATGCCCAGGCACAGTTGGAACAGTGGGTTGTCGAGCAGGCCTTCCTTGATCATCTGCTTGGCGAACCACAGGTGGCCGGTGTCGAAAATTTCCAGCTCAGGCTTAACGCCCAGCTCTTGAATACGTTTGGCGCCCGCCCGCAGCTGCGCCGGGGTGGAGACGTAAATCGTGTCGCCGTCGCCAAAATTCAGGGTGCCGCAGTCCAGGGTGCAGATTTCCGGCAGCAGTTCTTCCACATGGGCCAGGCGCGTCAGCGGGCCGACCAGGTCGGTATTGGGGCCGAACTCCATCGGGTTCTCGCCGCCGCCGATCTCCAGGTCGCCGCCCATGCCAGCGGTGAGGTTGACGATGATGTCGATGTCCGCCTCGCGGATGCGCTCCATCACTTCGCGATACAGCGCCACGTCTCGGCTGAACTTGCCGGTTTCGGGGTCACGCACATGGCAGTGCACCACGGTGGCGCCGGCCTTGGCGGCTTCAACCGCTGCGGCTGCGATTTGTTTGGGGGTGACCGGCACGTGTGGGCTTCTGGCGGTCGTGTCGCCAGCACCGGTGAGTGCGCAGGTGATGATGACGTCGTGATTCATGAGACGGTTCCTTACAGGCGTGGTGATGCCGTTCGCAGCCGTGTCTGGCTGCGAAGCAGTGGTTGAAAGTGTGTTACTTGCCGGTCAATTGCAGGTTGGCGGCGGCCGGTTTGCCATCGAAGGTGGTCACGCCTTCCAGCCAGCGAGCCTGGTCTTGAGGGTGATCCTTGAGCCACTGCTTGGCCGACTCGATAGCGTCCTTGTGATCCAGCAACGGCTGCATCATTCGGCTCTCGTCGGCCGCGGTGAAGGTCAGGTTGGTCAGCAGTTTGTGCACATTGGGGCACTGCTCGGCGTAGGTCGGCGAAGTGACGGTCCAGACGGTCGCCATGCCTTCGTTCGGGCCCAGGGCGTCGTCGCTGCCGGTGAGGTAAGTCATCGCCACGTTGACGTTCATCGGGTGCGGCGCCCAGCCAAAAAACACCACGGCTTCCTTGCGGCGAACGGCGCGGTCGACGGCGGCTAGCATGCCGGCTTCGCTGGATTCCACCAGTTGGAATTTGCCCAGGCCGAACTGATTCTTGGCGATCATCGCCTTGATCTGGGTGTTAGCCCCTGAGCCCGGCTCGATGCCGTAGATCTTGCCACCCAGTTCTTTTTCGAATTTGGCGATATCGGCGAAGGTTTTCAGGCCCTTGTCCGCCAGGTAAGTCGGCACGGCGAGGGTGGCGCGGGCGTCTTCCAGGCTTGGCTTGTCGAGGACTTTGACTTGTTTGGCGTCGACGAATGGCGTGATGGTCTGGGTCATCAGCGGGTTCCAGTACCCCAGGAACAAGTCCAGGCGCTGGTCGCGGATGCCGGCGAAGATGATTTGCTGGGAGGCGCTGGTTTGTTTGGTCTTATAGCCGAGGCCGTCGAGCAGTACTTGGGTCATGGCGCTGGTGGCGATGACGTCGGTCCAGTTCACCACGCCCATGCGCACGTTCTGGCATGAAGCGGCATCCGCTGCCATCACATTGGTGCTCAAAATAGCGCTGGCACTGAGTGCAAGCACGCAGCGGCTGATCAGTCGATTCATGGTGGATCCCTCGGCAGGTCGTTATTGTGGGGTCCGGCGTCTTTGTGCGCCGTGCAGCCAAGTTACGCAAGCCAGGGGCCAGCAAAACGCACGGCGGCGACCACCTCTTGCACTGCAGCGACCTGCCCCCTTGAATCCGCCCCTGAACGGGAGTATCACAGTGCCACGCTGCCCGTCCGACGAGAGCGCCACCATGTCCCAGGATTTCTACTTTCTGCTGATGCCGGGGTTTTCGGCCATTGGTTTTATCTCCGCGCTGGAACCGCTACGGGTGGCCAACCGCTTTCGTGGCGAGCTGTACCGCTGGCATGTGCTGAGTGCCGATGGCGGCGCGGTGTTGGCGAGCAATGGCATGTCGGTCAACGCGGACGCCGGGCTGGAACCGCTGAAAAAAGGGGCGACCTTGCTGGTGGTGGCCGGCTTTGAACCGCTGCAGTTCGCCACCCCCGCCCTGGAACACTGGCTGCGTCGCCTCGACCACGACGGAGTGACCCTTGGCGCCATTGATACCGGCGCCTGCGTCCTCGCCGAAGCCGGCCTGCTTGACGGCCATCGCCTGACCCTGCACTGGGAAGCCATCGACGCGTTCAAGGAGTCCTATCCGCACCTGACCGTCACCCAGGAGCTGTTCGAGATCGACCGCCGCCGCATCACCTGCGCCGGCGGCACCGCGTCCATCGACCTGATGCTCGACCTGATCGCCCAGGCCCACGGCCCGGAACTGGCGATTCAAGTCTCCGAACAATTCGTACTCGGCCGCATCCGCCCACGCAAAGACCACCAGCGCATGCAGATCGCTACGCGCTACGGCATCAACAACAAAAAATTGGTGCAAGTGATCGGTGAAATGGAGCAACACACCGAACCGCCCTTGAGCACCCTGGCCCTGGCCGAAGCGATCAAGGTGACTCGGCGCCAGTTGGAGCGGCTGTTTCGCCTGCATCTGAATGACACGCCCAGCAACTTCTACCTCGGCCTGCGTCTTGAAAAGGCCCGGCAACTGCTGCGCCAGAGCGATTTAAGCGTGCTGGAAGTCAGCATTGCCTGTGGGTTTGAGTCGCCGTCGTATTTCACGCGCAGCTATCGCGCGAGGTTTGCGAAGTGCCCGAGGGAGGATCGGCGACGGGAGGTGGTTTGACGGGCAATTATAGTCAATTATACTCATGGCTATAATTTATAGTCCTTTCCATAATTGAGTATAAAACCATGTCCAAGAACAGCGGTTTCGTGTTCCGCCGTCCGGCTCTGGCGCGCAGCATTGCCGATGGTCTTGTGGGGGCCGGTATTCAGGATTTCACTTCCGGCCTGTTTCTCGCAGCGCCGCGCCGCACCGGTAAGAGTACTTTTTTGCGCGAAGACCTGATCCCGGAGTGTCAGCTTCGGGGCTGGCTGACCGTGTACGTGGATTTGTGGGCCGACAAAGAAAAGGACCCCGCCGAGTTAATCGCCAGCGCCATAGCCGCTGCGCTGGTTCCCTATGAAAAGGGCATTCGTAAGCTGGCCAAGAATATCGGGATCGAGAAGCTCAGCTTTCTGCGTACCCTGTCCTGGGATTTCAGCAAGCCGCAATTGCCGGTCGGCGCCACGTTGACCCAAGCCTTGGAGTTGCTCCACAGCGTTGCGCAAAAAACCGTCGTGCTGGTGATAGACGAAGCGCAGCACGCATTGACCAGCGATTCGGGTATCAACGCGATGTTCGCGCTCAAAGCTGCCCGGGACCAACTCAACCAGGGCCGTGACGAGGAGGGCAGCGGATTGCATCTCGTGTTCACGGGCTCCAATCGCGACAAACTGGCCCATTTGGTGCTGGGCAAAAGCCAACCGTTTTTCGGCTCCAGCATTACGCCGTTTCCGTTGCTGGGCAAAGAGTTCACCCAGGCCTACACCGTGCACCTCAATTCGCACTTGGCCCAAGACAATCAATTCAGTGCTGCGGATATCGACGAAGCCTTCGAGTTGGTCGGTCGTCGTCCCGAAATGCTGCGCACGATCATCGGCGAAGTGGCGTTGGAGTTGGGCGAGGCCAGCAATCTGGGCGAACTGCTGCACAGCCGCGCCGAACTGCTGCGCGCGGGTGTATGGACCGAATTCGAAAGCGCTTGGAACGCCCTGACGATCCCGCAGCGTGCGGTGTTGGAGGTGATGGTGGAGCGCTCACAGAACAACGAACCTTTTGCGCCGTTTACCGACAGCACACTCATAGCGGTCAGCAAGGCATTGGAGGACATGGGCAGCGACGTGGTGCCGGGCACCCAGACCATTCAGGCCTGTATCGATGCGTTACGCGATAAGGAGTTGGTGTGGAAGTCGAGCCGGGGTGGGTATGCCCTGGAGGACAAAACGTTCTGCGACTGGCTGCGGCACATGCGCCATACACCCCACTGAAAACACCACAGACCCAGTGTGGGAGGGGGCTTGCTCCCGATAGCGGTAGGTCAGCCAATGCATGAGCAAGCTGATCCACCACCATCGGGAGCAAGCCCCCTCCCACAGTGGATTTCGGCGTGGCTTATTTCTTCAGCAGGGCGGAGCACGCGGTCTTGAAGGCCTCATGCTGATACTTGTTCAACGTCGCCGGCAGTTCAAAGGTGTGCTTCTTGTTCTGCGCATTGATGGTCTGCGGCGACAGCAACGTCACCTCAACCCCCTCCAGCAGTTGAAACACCCCTTCAATCTTGAACGTGGTCGGGCCACCGGCGAATTCGCCTTTTTTGCTGCGTTTCTTGATCGCGATGCGAGTGACGGCGTTGGCCTGCACGAAGGCCTTCACCTGGGCGGCAAAGGCTTTGACGTTGGCCGCTTCATCATCGTCTTCAAGGGCGATTTTCTTGGTAGCCAGGGCGACGTGGCTCAGCGCCTGGTTGTCCAGGGAGGCGACAGCGATGATGGCTTCGCTGCCTTTGATTTCGATGCCGCAAATTGTCATTCAATAGCCTATTGAGAAGAGGAGGACTGGGTAGCCGGTATCAGTAATGCCTGTCTTCCTCTTTATGCTGATAAATCTGGTGGATCGTCCAGAACATCAGGATAAGGCACACAATCATCAAGCCGGCGCTGACGCTCATAATGTAGAAGTTAGGTGAGCTCGATTTCAGGTTCGCCTTGATGCTATGCACCGTCGGGAACCATTTTGAATACACCACCTCGACCGGACCGCCAACCTTGTAGCCACGGTCTTCGACGTAGCTGCTGTTGTTCACCATGCCTTCTACGCGCTGGCCTTCATGATCGAACGCATAGTACACATTGGTGCTTGAGTCCCGTGGGCCGATGCTTTCAAGTTGAATGATTTGCCCGATGGTCTCTACGGGCGCCGCTTTGATCAGCGCATAGGGTGCGCCCCGGTCTTTGGACAAAAACAGCATCAGCGCCAATGCCAGCATGGCGAAAAACAGCAACGTGGCGCGCGTGAACAGGAAGTCTCGTTGCGCTTCGCGTGGGTAGTACATGTGACGTCCTTTTCAATTGTTTTTAACGATTCAGACCTACTCATTCCTGCCCAATCGACTCCAAAAACTCCGACCGCTCATCACTCATCCGCGCCAGGCAGTCATTTTGCGCAATCGCATAGGCTTTGGTGCCGGTCACTGCCGGGAAGGTGTCCACCGCGCAATCGGCGTCACGTAGTTTTTCCCACTTCTGCTGGGCGTCCTTCAGACGAGCGGTAATGTCGGCGAGCTTGGTCTTGTCGCTGCCATAGGTAGAACCCATGCGTTCCAGCAGGCCCTGATAGTTGTCTTTCAACAATTGTTCGGCGGTGGTTTTGTTGTAAGTGGCGCATTCCAGGGTTTGCTTGTCGTTTTCGATGCCATCGCACGGCGTGCTGTCGGTGTCTTCAGCCGCGTGGACGCCGGTTGCGATGAGTGCCAAAGCCAGGAAAATCGATTTCATTGCGCCGTCTCATATCAGGTGATGCGGGAATTCTGGCTCAAGCGTAAGACAAAGAACAGTCGCCAGTCAGAGCTGTCATGTAGGCCTTTGTCGCGGATTGACGCTTTCGGCAATTCCCCTGTCGTTTTTGCACCCGGCTCAGGTTGCCCCTGGGCATATGCTGGCCCCAAAGCGCCGGCAGACGATTCGGCGCATGAATCGCCAATAAGGGGACGCCTGATGAGCCCAGCCGAATTGCACGCCGACAGCATCGTTATCGACGGGCTGATTATTGCCAAGTGGAACCGCGACCTGTTCGAGGACATGCGCAAAGGTGGCCTCACCGCCGCCAACTGCACCGTGTCGGTGTGGGAAGGGTTTCAGGCCACCATCAATAACATCGTCGCGAGCCAGACCCTGATCCGCGAGAACAGTGACCTGGTGATCCCGGTGAAAACCACCGCCGACATCCGTCGCGCCAAGGAACTGGGCAAGACCGGCATCATTTTCGGCTTCCAGAATGCCCACGCGTTTGAAGACCAACTCGGCTACGTCGAGATCTTCAAGCAGCTCGGCGTTGGTGTGGTGCAGATGTGCTACAACACCCAGAACCTGGTCGGCACCGGTTGCTACGAGCGTGACGGCGGCCTATCGGGCTTCGGGCGCGAGATCGTCGGCGAGATGAACCGCGTCGGCATCATGTGCGACCTGTCCCACGTCGGCTCCAAAACCTCCGAAGAAGTCATCCTCGAATCGAAAAAGCCGGTGTGCTACTCCCACTGCTTGCCTTCCGGCCTTAAAGAGCACCCGCGCAACAAGTCCGATGCAGAGCTGAAGTTCATCGCCGACCACGGCGGCTTTGTCGGCGTGACCATGTTCGCGCCGTTCCTCGCCAAGGGCATCGATTCGACCATCGACGACTATGCCGAAGCCATCGAATACACCATGAACATCGTCGGCGAAGACGCCATTGGCATCGGTACTGACTTCACCCAGGGCCATGGCCAGGATTTCTTCGAAATGCTGACCCATGACAAAGGCTACGCCCGCCGCCTGACCAGCTTCGGCAAGATCATCAACCCGCTGGGCATCCGCACCGTGGGCGAGTTCCCCAACCTCACCGAAACCCTGCTCAAGCGCGGCCACAGCGAGCGCGTGGTGCGCAAGATCATGGGCGAGAACTGGGTCAACGTGCTCAAGGACGTCTGGGGCGAATAAGCCACCGCTGACACTTCTTTACCCTCGGCCATCCGGCGCCGAGGGCATCCAAACGAATTTTCTGGAGTTAAGTTTCCATGGCCAAGATCGCCCCTCAATTGCCTATCGAAGTCGACAGCGAAACCGGTGTCTGGACCTCCGACGCCCTGCCGATGCTGTACGTGCCGCGCCATTTCTTCGTCAACAACCACATGGGCATCGAAGAAGTCCTGGGCGCTGACGCCTACGCCGAAATCCTCTACAAGGCCGGCTACAAATCCGCTTGGCACTGGTGTGAGAAAGAAGCTGAATGCCACGGCCTGGAAGGCGTCGCGGTGTTTGAACACTACATGAAGCGCCTGTCGCAACGCGGCTGGGGCCTGTTCAAAATCCAGGACATCGACCTGGATAAAGGCACCGCCAGCGTCAAGCTCGAACATTCGGCATTTGTCTACGTGTACGGCAAGGTCGGGCGCAAAGTGGACTACATGTTCACCGGCTGGTTTGCCGGCGCGATGGACCAGATTCTTGAGGCCCGTGGCAGCAAGATCCGCACTGTGGCCGAACAAGTCTACGGAGGCTCCGAAGAGGGCCACGATGACGGCTTGTTCACCGTCAAGCCGTTGTAAGCCGAGGACCGTGCCATGGCTTTCGAAGCAATGTTCCAGCCGATCCAGATCGGCAAACTGACCATCCGCAACCGCGTGCTCAGCACCGCCCACGCCGAGGTGTATGCCACCGACGGCGGCATGACCACCGATCGCTATGTGAAGTACTACGAAGAGAAAGCCAAGGGCGGCATTGGCCTGGCGATCTGCGGCGGTTCCTCGGTGGTCGCCATCGACAGCCCCCAGGAATGGTGGAGTTCGGTGAACCTGTCCACCGACCGCATCATCCCGCACTTCCAGAACCTGGCGGACGCCATGCACAAGCATGGCGCCAAAATCATGATCCAGATTACCCACATGGGCCGTCGCTCGCGTTGGGACGGCTTTAACTGGCCGACCCTGATGTCGCCGTCCGGTGTACGTGAGCCGGTGCACCGCGCGACCTGCAAGACCATCGAGCCGGAAGAGATCTGGCGCGTTATCGGCAACTACGCCAGTGCCGCCAAGCGTGCCAAGGCCGGTGGCCTTGACGGTGTGGAACTGTCGGCGGTGCACCAGCACATGATCGACCAGTTCTGGAGCCCGCGGGTCAACAAGCGTACCGACGAATGGGGCGGCACCTTCGAAGGCCGCATGAAGTTCGGCCTGGAAGTGTTGAAAGCCGTGCGCGCGGAAGTCGGTGATGACTTCTGCGTGGGCATGCGCCTGTGCGGTGACGAGTTCCACCCGGACGGCCTGTCCCACGAGGACATGAAGCAGATCGCCAAGTATTACGACGACACCGGCATGCTCGATTTCATCGGCGTCGTCGGCTCGGGTTGCGACACCCACAACACCCTGGCCAACGTAATCCCGAACATGAGCTACCCGCCGGAGCCGTTCCTGCACCTGGCGGCCGGTATCAAGGAAGTGGTCAAGGTTCCAGTGCTGCACGCGCAGAACATCAAGGACCCGAACCAGGCCACGCGCATCCTTGAAGGCGGCTATGTGGACATGGTCGGCATGACCCGTGCACATATCGCTGACCCGCACTTGATCGCCAAGATCAAGATGGGCCAGATCGACCAGATCAAACAGTGCGTCGGCGCCAACTATTGCATCGACCGCCAGTACCAGGGCCTGGATGTGCTGTGCATCCAGAACGCCGCGACGTCCCGTGAATACATGGGCGTGCCGCACATCATCGAGAAATCCACCGGACCGAAACGCAAGGTCGTCGTAGTCGGCGCCGGCCCAGCAGGGATGGAAGCTGCGCGTGTAGCAGCCGAACGTGGCCACGACGTAACCCTGTTCGAGAAGAAAGAATTTATCGGCGGGCAAATCACCACTGCTTCCAAGGCTCCGCAACGCGACCAGATCGCGGGGATCACGCGCTGGTTCCAACTGGAACTGGCGCGCTTGAAAGTCGACCTGCGCCTGGGCGTGGCGGCCGATGCCGAGACCATCCTGGACCTGCGTCCAGACGTGGTGGTGCTGGCGGTCGGCGGGCATCCGAACATCGAGCAGAACGAACACTGGGGCGCGGCCGAAGGCCTGGTGGTGAGCAGTTGGGACGTGCTCGACGGCAAAGTCGCGCCGGGCAAGAACGTGCTGGTCTACGACACCATCTGCGAATTCACCGGCATGTCAGTGGCTGACTTCCTGGCCGACAAAGGCAGCCAGGTGGAAATCGTCACCGACGACATCAAGCCGGGCGTGGCGATTGGCGGTACGTCGTTCCCGACCTACTACCGCAGCATGTACCCGAAAGAAGTGATCATGACCGGCGACATGATGCTGGAAAAGGTCTACCGCGAAGGCGACAAGCTGGTGGCGGTGCTGGAGAACGAATACACCGGCGCCAAAGAAGAGCGGGTAGTGGACCAGGTGGTGGTCGAGAACGGCGTGCGTCCGGATGAAGCCATCTACTACGGGCTCAAGGAAGGTTCGCGCAACAAGGGTCAGATTGACGTTGAAGCCTTGTTCGCGATCAAGCCGCAGCCGTGCCTGAGCGAGGCGGGCGAGGGGTACTTGCTGTTCCGCATCGGTGACTGTGTGGCACAGCGAAATACCCACGCTGCCATCTATGACGCCCTGCGCCTGTGCAAGGATTTCTGACACCACAGGGCCAAAAATGTGGGAGGGGGCTTGCCCCCGATAGCGGTGGGTCAGCGACAACTGTACCGACTGACAGTCCGCCATCGGGGGCAAGCCCCCTCCCACATTCGGGTCAGTTTCGCATTAGATTTGTGTGGTCTGTGGGAGCTTCACCATGTTGAACACCTTGCTGCCTATTCTCTTGTTCGCCGCCTTGGGCCTTGCCGTCCTCGGCGCCCTGCGCCGGGTGAACATGTGGCGCCGTGGCCGCGCGTCCAAAGTCGACCTGCTGGGCGGCCTGCTGGCCATGCCCAAGCGCTACATGGTCGACCTGCACCACGTGGTCGCCCGCGACAAATACATCGCTAACACCCACGTCGCCACTGCCCTGGGCTTTGTGCTGTCGGCACTGCTGGCGATTCTGGTGCATGGCTTCGGCCTGCAAAACCGTATCCTCGGTTACGCCTTGCTGCTGGCCTCGGTGTTGATGTTTGTCGGCGCCACCTTCGTTTACCTGCGCCGGCGCAATCCGCCGTCGCGCCTGTCCAAAGGCCCATGGATGCGCCTGCCGAAAAGCCTGATGGCGTTCTCGGTGAGCTTTTTCCTGGTGACCTTGCCCGTGGCCGGGATTCTGCCGGCGGACTTCGGCGGTTGGTTGCTGGCTGCGCTCTTGAGTGTGGGTGTGCTGTGGGGCGTGTCCGAAATGTTCTTTGGCATGACCTGGGGCGGCCCGATGAAACACGCCTTCGCCGGTGCACTGCACCTGGCCTGGCACCGTCGCGCCGAACGCTTTGGCGGTGGTCGTTCCACCGGCTTGAAGCCGCTGGACCTCAGTGATAAATCCGCGCCGTTGGGCGTGGAGAAACCCAAGGATTTCACCTGGAACCAACTGCTCGGCTTCGACGCCTGTGTGCAGTGCGGCAAGTGCGAAGCGGCGTGCCCGGCCTTTGCCGCCGGCCAGCCGTTGAACCCGAAAAAGCTGATCCAGGACATGGTGGTCGGCCTGGCCGGCGGCACCGATGCCAAATTCGCCGGCAGCCCATACCCAGGCAAAGCCATTGGCGAACACAGCGGCAATCCGCATCAACCGATCGTCAACGGCCTGGTGGACGCCGAAACCCTGTGGTCCTGCACCACCTGCCGCGCCTGCGTGGAAGAGTGCCCGATGATGATCGAGCACGTGGATGCCATCGTCGACATGCGCCGCCACCTCACCCTGGAAAAAGGCGCCACGCCGAACAAAGGCGCCGAAGTCCTGGAAAACCTGATCGCCACCGACAACCCCGGCGGTTTCGCACCGGGCGGTCGCCTGAACTGGGCGGCGGATTTGAACCTGCCGTTGCTCAGCGACAAAAGCAGCGTTGACGTGCTGTTCTGGGTCGGTGATGGCGCCTTCGACATGCGCAACCAACGCACCCTGCGCGCTTTCGTCAAAGTGCTCAAAGCAGCCAAAGTCGATTTCGCCGTGCTCGGCCTGGAAGAGCGCGACAGTGGCGACGTTGCCCGTCGCCTGGGCGATGAGGCGACGTTCCAACTGCTGGCTACGCGCAATATCCAGACGTTGGCCAAGTACAGCTTCAAGCGCATCGTCACCTGCGATCCGCACAGTTTTCATGTGCTGAAAAACGAGTACGGCGCCTTCAACGGCAACTACCGCGTACAGCACCACAGCACTTTCATGGCCGAGCTGATCGGCGAGGGCGCGCTGAACCTGGGCCAGCACAAAGGCAACAGCGTGACCTACCACGACCCGTGTTACCTGGGCCGCTATAACGGCGAATACGAGGCGCCGCGCGAAGTGCTGCGGGCGCTGGGGATCGAGGTCAAGGAGATGCAACGTTCGGGCTTCCGCTCGCGTTGCTGCGGCGGTGGCGGCGGCGCGCCGATCACCGACATCCCCGGCAAGCAACGTATCCCCGACATGCGCATGGACGACATCCGCGAAACCGGCGCCGAGCTGGTGGCGGTGGGCTGTCCACAATGCACTGCGATGCTTGAAGGTGTGGTCGAGCCGCGTCCGTTGATCAAGGATATCGCCGAGCTGGTGGCCGATGCGTTGCTTGACGAGGCGTCGCCAGCCAAAGCTCCCATCAAACGTGAACCTGCGGAGGTGCACTGATGAGCGACATTATCCGCCGCGACCCACGGGCCGAATGGATCGCCCGTAACCGCCTGCACCCGTTGCATGCGGCGATGCAGCCGGTACAACACAGCTGGATGGGGCCGAACGGCGTTATCCGCAAAAACGTACATGGCGTCGGTTTTATCGGCCCTAA
Organism: Pseudomonas sp. W22_MBD1_FP4; assembly: GCF_052113765.1. NCBI lineage: Bacteria > Pseudomonadati > Pseudomonadota > Gammaproteobacteria > Pseudomonadales > Pseudomonadaceae > Pseudomonas > Pseudomonas sp. W22_MBD1_FP4. The sequence continues at coordinate 39,584 of NZ_JBGQOI010000015.1, forward strand.
CGGCATCAAGCGCATCGACCGCAGCGGCGCCCAGCAGGGTGGCGTGACCAAGCGTACGGCGGCGATTGAAGTGCAGTTGCCGCTGCATCAGGTGCCTGCGCCGGCGTTCTATATCAACGTGGTGCCGGACATGGTCGGCGGCCGCTTGAGCAGCCACGACCGCGACCTGCTCGGCCTGGCTCGGCAACTTGCCGGCAGCGACGGTGCGGTGTTGGCGGTGGTGTTTGGCGAGCATAAGGAAAACGCGTTCGCCACGGCCGGTGTCGACCGTCTGCTGGTGCTGGACGGCCACGAATTCGACGGTTATTCACCAGAACAACGCGTGCAGGGTTTGCGGGCTGTGGATAACCAGTTCAACCCACGCCATTGGTTGCTGCCCGACAGCCGCAGCGGCGGTGGTGAGCTGGGTCGGCGGTTTGCCGCGAGCCTCAAGGAGCGCCCGGCCACGCGGGTGTGGCAGATCAAGGGCGACGCGTGCATCGGCCGCGCCGGCGCTGGCCAGGAAGACCTGGCGCGGCCACTGCCGCGCCTGATCCTCGCCGCCGTCGAATGTGCCGATCCGGTCAGCGACACACGTCATGAAGTCTTGCCCGTGGAGTTATCCACAACCCTGGCCCGCAGACTGCCGCGCATCGAAGACCTCGGCGCGGTGGCGGTGGACCCGGCGGCGATCCCCATGGCCGAGGCTGAGTTTATTTTCTCTGGCGGCAACGGCGTGAAGGATTGGAACCTGTTCCACCAAACCGCTGCTGCCCTGGGCGCCACCGAAGGCGCCTCGCGTGTGGCCGTGGACGACGGCTTTATGGCCCGCGATCGCCAGGTCGGCGCCAGCGGCACCTGGGTCACCGCACGGGTGTATGTGGCCGTGGGGATTTCCGGGGCAATCCAGCACCTGCAAGGCATCGGTGCCTGCGACAAGGTGGTGGCGATCAACCTCGATCCGGGTTGCGACATGATCAAGCGTGCCGACCTGTCGGTGATCGGCGAAAGCGCCGCGATACTGCAAGCCTTGATCGATGCGGTCGAGGCCTACCGCAACGGCGCCAAGCGCGATGCGGCTTGAGGACATGACTATGACCACGAATGTAATCAGCCTGGTGTCCATCGGCGCACACCCCACCTCCGGGCGCCCGCGCCGGGCAGAGCAGGATGCGCGAGCCGTTGAACTCGGCCTGCAAATGGCTGGGGATAAGTTGCAGGTGCTGCACGCGGGCAATATCGCCGAACCCACCTTGCGCAGCTACTTGGGCATGGGCTTGCCGCAACTGCATGTACTCGAACAACCGGAGGGTGCCGATGCCTTGCCGGTACTCAGTGATTATCTGCGCGAGGCAGGCGCCCAGGTGGTACTCACCGGCAGCCAGGCCGAAACCGGTGAAGGCTCGGGCATGCTGCCGTTTCTGCTGGCCGAGCAATTGGGCTGGCCGCTGGTTGTCGGGTTGGCTCAGGTGGAGTCCATCGAAGGCGGCGTTGCTCATGTGCTGCAAGCCTTGCCGCGTGGGCAGCGGCGGCGCTTGAAGGTGCGCTTGCCGTTTTTGGCGACTGTGGATAACGCCGCGCCCAAGCCTCGGCAGAGCGCCTATGGCCCGGCACAACGCGGTGAGTTGGCAGCCCATGAGGTTGAAGTTGAAGTCGATGAGTTATTCACAGGCGCGGTGCTGCAACCAGCCAAGCCTCGTCCCAAACGCCTCAAAGTGATCAAAGCCAAAAGCGGCGCCGACCGCATGAAAGCCGCTACGGCCAAGGCCAGTGGTGGCGGTGGGCAAGTGCTCAAAGGTGTCAGCGCCGAGGAAGGCGCCCAAGCCATTCTCAAGTTGCTCATAGAAGAAGGCGTCGTGCGCTAACCCACCAACACTGCAAAACCAATGTGGGAGGGGGCTTGCCCCCGATAGCGCTGTGTCAGTCACAGATGTACTGAACTGATCCACCGCCATCGAGGGCAAGCCCCCTCCCACATTTTTATCTCCATCAGGGTCTGAGGTTAAGGGGCGGCTGGCGCGGGTTTCGGCACCAGCTCCGGCAGCGGTGGCGGCAGCGGCTGCCAGGTGGCATCCGGCTGTTGCATCGGCGGTGGCAGGGCCTGTGTAGGGTCGCCGCCCATCGGCTTGAGGATCATTTTGTCGGTGGTGTCGCGCAGGATCATGCCCTGGGTTGAGCTGCGCGCTTCGGTGCCGCTGTGAAAGGTGCTGATCTGGGAAATCGGCAGGTCGAGGTTGCGTTCGATCCTCGGCGTCAGCAGCAGGATGATCTCGGTTTTCTGCTGAGTATTTTGGTTAGTGCCGAACAGTTTCTTGCCGATCCACGGGATCTGGCTCAACCACGGCAGCCCCGAACCTTCATCGATATCCGAGGTGCGGATCAGCCCCGAGACGATCTGGGTTTCGTTGTTGCGCGCGGTCAGCAGGGTCTTGGTGGAACGTGAGCCCAGTTCGAAGGTGGCTGGCACGTTTTCCGAGCCGGGAATGCGCTTGGTGATGTGGCTCATTTCCACGTTCAGCTCCAGGTTCACCTCATCGCTCAGGCTGATATTGGGCTTGACGGTGATCTGCAGCCCCACGTCCTGATAAGACACCGATGAGGTGGTGATCTGGTTGGCGGTGGTGGTGGTCACCACCGGGATCTTGTCGCCGATATTCACCTGGGCTTCTTCACGATTGCGCACCCGCACCCTGGGGTTGGCCAGGGTCACGGTGTTGCCGCTGCGCTGCAGCATATTGATACGCGCCGATGTGCTGCCCGAATCCAGCAGGATGTTGTCACCGTTGATCCCGCGCAACGCGCTGATGGGGATACCCGCAAGCCCGGCGGGCACGTTGGCCAGGTTGCCTACCGACAAGCCGATACCTTCCGGGTACTGGATGCCCAGGTTCAATTCGTCGGTCAGGCTGACCTCCAGCACCTGGATATCGATGGTCACTTCCGACTGCGCAATGTCGATGGCCTCCACCAGTTTTTCCACGGCGCTGAGGGTGTCCAGCCCATCGCGCACAATCACCGCATTCAGGCGCTCGTCTACCAACACCTCCTTGGGCTTGAACACCTGCTTGATCTCGGCAGCGATGACCTTGGGGTCGCCATGGCTGAGGTAGAAGGTGCGGACGGCCAACTCACGGTATTCACGTTCTTTGTCCGGGCGGCGGGGGTAAACCAGGATGGTGTTGGCGTTAAGGATTTTCTTGTCCAGCCCTTGGGTGGTCAGCAGCAGGTTCAGCGCATCTTCGGCGGTGGTTCGGCTGGCGGTCATGCTTGCCGAGGCGCTGGGATTGACGTCTTTGTCGATGACGAAGTTGACCCCCGAGAGTCGCGCGATGGTCTCGAAAATCGTGGTCAGGCTCTGGGCGCTGAACTCCAGGCTCAGGGGTTTGCGCATGGCCTCGGAAAGGTCGGCGCTGAGGTAGTCGGCGCTGACCAGCTCGCGGGTCAGGGCATTGCGAAAGTCCAGGGCCTCTCGGTAGTTGGGCTTTTGCGCGATGATCCGGCGCACCAGGTTGAGCGCCTCCACTGGGTTTGCGCGTTTCATTTCGTAGGCCTGCGCCAGTTGTGGGCGCAGTTGTTTCATCGCCTGGATGCTCTGGATCTCCTGGCGTGCGCCGAGGTTGCTGGGGTCGTATTTGAGGATGGTTTCCAGGGCGCGGATGGCGGCCGCGTCGTCACCACGCATCAGTGCGGTACTGGCCTCGCGGCTGTACTGGGCCACCAGCAACTCCAGTTTGCTGAAATTGGCGGTGCGCAGTTGCACGTCGTCCGGGTCTTGTTTGGCTTCGGCTTGGAGCACTTCCACCGAGCGGATGATGTCGCCCTTTTGGCGCAACTCATCGCTCTCTTTGATTGCGCGTTGGGTCTGGCACGCGCTGAGCAGAGCCAGGGTCAGGCTCAAATAAATCCATGTACGTATCGCCATGATCGTGTCCCGCCCTGGTCAGTGAGTGTCAAGCCGCAAGGTGCTGACATGCTTGAGCGGCATGTAGGTCAGCACCACGGTCGTGTCGGTCAGCTTGTCCAGTCGGTAGTGCGAGTCGAGCATCTTGCCGGGCACGATGCGCCCCGGCACCGAGCAGCGGTTGCACAGCGTGTATTGGCGATCGTTACCGCGCAGCACGACGATTTTCGATTGGTTCTCATAACGCCACTGCGCGCTCACGCTGAAGGGCAGCGCAGGTGGTTTGGGCGGTGCGGTGTCGACTGGAATGGGGGGCGGCGCAGGTGTCCAGGTTTGGGTGGGGAACAGGTCGACCGTCTCAGCCAAGGTTGGCGCTGAGGGTGACGCTGGCGCTGTGGGTTTGATCTGCGGCGTCGTCGTCACGGGTGACGATGCAGGGGCAGGGCTGTCCACCGTGTCCTGCCAGAACAGCCAGCCACAGCTGATCAGGGTCAATAACAGGAGCACGCGCAAATACAGTGGCAGCTTCATTCCACCACCCCCAGCACACTGACCTTGAGGTTGATGTCCAGCATGCCGCTGCTGATGTCTTTGCGTTCCAGGGTCACGCGCTCGATGCGCACGGCGGGCTCGTTCGAGAGGTCGACCAGGGCATTGCGCAATAAGGCGTAGGGGCCGGAGAGCGGGATCTCCACGTCCAGCCGTTGCAGCCCTGTGTCGCCGGGCGCGGAGTAGGCCAGCGTGGTCTGTTCGATGGCAAAGCCGTAGCGGCTGAGCACACCCAGCAGCGTTTCCAGGCGGGGGGCAAAGTCCTGCGCGCTGGGTAGGCGCTCGACCACTGCCGGTTCGGTGACTTGCACATCCTGAGGCTGTTCATCGATGCCGGCCTGCAGTTCCTGGCGGCGCAGGTTGTCGCTGATGCCTGCCGGGTAGATCACCGTCACTTCGATCACCAGCGCCGCCATCATGGCCCCCACCGCCAGCAGGCCCCAAAATCCCAGGCGCTGTTGCCACTGGGTCAGTTGCCAGCGCAGGCGCGGCAGGTGGCGAGTAAGGGCATGCATGGGCACTACCCCGCGCCAACGGTGAGTTTGACCTGCACCGGGTGTTGCGGGTCGTTGGCCTTGCGGGCGCTTTGTTGCAGGTTCACCTGTACACCGGGTTGCGCCTTGAGTCGCTCGGCAAATCGAAAGGCGTCGCCCAGCACTTTGGCTTCCAGGTCCAGATGAATCAGTTGGGCCTGTGTGTTGATCTCGACGCGGGTCAAGGCGATGTCTCGGGACCAGGCTTGGGCCACGGCATCCATCAGTGCGAAGGGCGTGGCCTTTTGTTGGGCGAAGGTGGACAGCTGCTGTTTTTGCGTGGGCGACAGGCGAATGGCGGCCTGTATCAACTGCTCCTGACGGCGAGTCAGCTGGATGAAGTGCTGCTCCAATGCGTCGGTCTGTTGTTGCTGTTGCTCCATGCGTTGCCAGTGCTGCCAGGTGTTGAACAGCAGGGCGGCCGCGCCCAGCCATAGGACAGTCACCCACGGCCTGCGGGTGGCGCTGGCGCGTAGGAAATCCACGTGTGGCCCTTGAGGCGTACGCAGGTGCTGCCAGACAGTCGCGAGCCTGGATTTCATGCAGACGACTCCTCCAGCCAGGGGTGCACCGGACCCAACCGGTTTTCCGCCGGGGTGTTGGTGACCACCAAGGTGGCAGCGGCATGCCGCTCCACCAGCAGGTCGGCGGTGAACAGGTTGTCGCTCAAGGTGCTGCCGCGTGGGGTGGGTATGACGCAGACCTGATCGATCACACCCTGTTGTCGATAGAGGCAACTGAGGCTTTCGGTTTCGGGCACCACCAGCACACAGTCGGCCGGTAAGTGCCGCCAATACCGCTGCGCCACCGCTGTCAGCAATGGCATACACGTCACCAGCGGCAGGCGACGCAGCTTGAATAGCTCACGCAGGTCGTGCAGCAGCTCCCGATGCATCGCGACCGCCAGGCGTTCATGGCCGAAGGCGCTGTCCGCCACGTGTATTTGCCACTGCTCAGGGTCGATGCCGGCTTGTTGGCTGAACGTGGCCTCGGCGAATCCTTGCCAATCGTCTGCGCTGTACAACCCGGTTTGCCACCCCAGCATCAGGTAATGCACATGGGGAAATCCCAGCAGCACCGTGGCGCGGTCCAGGAACCCTACGCGGCCGCGCGGCGCCTGTTCCAACAGCTCGGCGCAGGCGGCCAAGGGCACGCCTTCATGTTGCGCGCGCCACACCGGCGCACCGCGCCAGCGCGGGCGCGCGGCCCACTCGGCACCGGTGCTGTGCAGCCACACCACATGCTCAATAAAGGGAAATGACACGGTGGATCTCCTTGAGCGTGGTATCGCCCTGGGCGGCATGGGCCAGGGCGATATCGCGGATAAATACGTGGCCGGCTTCACGCGCCAGTTCACGCAGGCTGGAGGCCGAATTGCGGTTGAGCAGGCCCTCCTTGATGCTGTCGGTCAGCGTCAGCACTTCGGCCAGGGCGAGCCGGCCTCGATAGCCGGTGTGGCGGCAGGTCTCGCAGCCTGTGCCCACACGGTAGTGGCCCTGTCTGAGTTGGGCGTCAGGCAGTTGGGCGAGGCGGACAATATCGGGGTCGGGCTCGGCGTCGACGCCGCAGTCCGGGCAGATGCGCCGCACCAGGCGCTGGGCGACCACGCCGTTGAGGGCTTCGACAAAACTGGCCGGGTCCACGTCCATATAGGTAAAGCGCTCCAGCACACTGAACGCGCTGTTGGCGTGCACCGACGACAGCACCAGGTGCCCGGTCAGCGCCGCCTGCACCGCGATACCGGCGGTTTCGCCGTCGCGGATTTCCCCCACCAGAATCGTGTCCGGGTCGTGGCGCAGGATCGAGCGCAGGCCACGGGCGAAGGTCAGGCCCTTCTTGTCGTTGACCGGAATTTGCAGCACGCCGGGCAGTTCGTATTCAACCGGGTCTTCGATGGTGATGATCTTTTTCTCGCCGGTATTGGTCTCCGACAGGGCGGCGTACAGCGTGGTGGATTTGCCGCTGCCGGTGGGTCCGGTCACCAGCAACATGCCATAGGGTTCGCTGGCCAATACGCGGATGCGCGCGATGGTGTCGGCGCTCAGGCCAAGGGTTTCCAAGCTCAGGGATTCGCCGCGCTGGGACTTGTCGAGAATCCGCAGCACCGCATCTTCGCCGTGGATGCTGGGCATGATCGACACACGAAAATCCACCTCGCGGCCCTGGATCTTCATCTTGAAGCGTCCGTCCTGGGGCACCCGCCGCTCGCCGATATCCAGCTCCGACAGCACCTTGATCCGCGACAGTGCCTGCTCGGCCATGTCCAGGCCGCTGGCCTGGCCCATCTGCTGCAACACGCCGTCGATACGGTATTTGATCACCAGGCCCTGGGGCGTGGTTTCCACATGGATGTCACTGGCGCGGCTTTGCAGCGCATCGAACAACATGGAGTTGACCAGGCGCACCACTGGGTTGTCGTCGCGGGCGATGCTGCTCAATGAAATTTCCTGGGCGGCCTGGCTGACACGGGCGCTTTCATCGTCGCTGCCGAAGGGTTGCATGACCCGTTGGCTGGCTTCGGCCAGGGTCAATTGAGCTTTCACCGCGCCGGGCAGGCTCATGGCGAGGGGTAATTGGCGCAAGGTTTTGGAGGACTGCAACCAGTGTCGGCTGGCCAGGGTGAACGGGTCGCCCAGTACCAGGCAGGGCTCACCGTGGTTATCCACAGGCAGCGCGTTATGGATCAGTGCCTGGGGCAATGCCAGCAGATCAAAACGCCAGTTTTCACTGAGGGTTTGCGGAGCGATGGCAAGCAGGCCGAGGGGCTGGGCGATAGTGCTTAATTGGTCGGGTGCTTTTTCCAGGACCTCCCGCAGGTAATCGGACAAGGGGATGCCTCGTTGTGCCGCAAGCGCTTGCCATTGCAGTGTCTGCTCACTCATCGCGTTACCCCTGAATGGAACCCGCCAGTTCGAAAATCGGCATGTACAGCATGAACACGATCAAGCCGATCAGCCCGCCCACCACCAGCATCAACAGTGGCTCGAACACCTTGCTGAACAGCTCAATGGCGCGCTCCAGTGCCTCATCGTGAAACTGCGCGATGCGCTCACACATGGCCGCCAATTCGCCGCTTTGCTCGCCCACCCGCAATAGGCGTTCGGCGACGGCGGTGGTCAGTTGATGGCGGGCGAGGGCGGTAGAGAGGGGTTGGCCGGCCTGGATATCGGTCATGGCTTGGCGCAAGGCGCCTTGACGTTCCACGGGCAGTAGCGCGCCGGACAACTCCACCGCCGTGACCACCGGCATTCCGCCCATCAGCAACATGCCTGCGGTGCGATAAAACCGCGCGAGCACAAACAGCGTGCGCTGGGCTCCCAGGCTGGGGATTTTCCAGAACAGGCCCGCTGCGCGACGCTTGAACCCGGCGCTGCGAAACATCAGCACCAGTGCGGCGATGACCAGCACCAAGCCGACCAGCATCTCCAGGCTATGGGCGTCCACCAGCGCGCCCCACCACACCATGAAGCGCGCGGTGGCTGGCAGGTCGGTGACCGCATCGAATACCGAGGCGAAGCGCGGGATCACGAAAAACAGCAGAAACAGCAGGATCAACGCGCCCACGCTGAGCACCACCAAGGGGTACATCAGGGCGCCGCTGACGCGCTTTTTGACGGTTTCCAAATGCGCTTCGAAATGATGGTAGCGGCGCAGGGCCACGGCCAATTGGCCGCTGTGCTCGGAGGACGCCACGGTGGCGATCAACAGCGAAGGAAACGTCTGTGGCTTGAGCTGCATCGCCTTGGACAGTGAGTTGCCTTCATACATGGAGGCGAGCAGATCGCTCATGACCTGTCGGTTGACGCCCGGCGGCGCCTTGTCGCGCAGGGTTTCCACCGCTTCCACCAGCACCAGTCCGGCGTCCAGCAGCACCACCAGTTCCTGGATAAACAGGCCAAGGGCGAACGTGCTGCGGCGACTCGGCAGTTTGAGTTGGCGGCGGGCTTTGAGCGAGATGACTTGCACACCCTCGGCCTGCAGTTGCCGGCGCGCCTGGGAGAGGTCCACGGCGTGCAGTTGCAGGGACTGCAAATGGCCGTCGCGGATGATGCGTGCGTCGACGTCGATCATGGTGCCTGCCTCGCCAGTTGTTGGCGTTGTTGCAGTAACTCACCGTAGTAGCGCCACACCGCCCGGGCGTAGCGCGAGCGCTGCGCCTGGCGATCCGATTTGGCCCCGGCGTTGTAGGCGCCGACTGCCTGCCAGCCATAGCCCTGTTCGCGGATAAACCCGGCGAGGATCCACGCGCCGACCATCACGCTGGTGCAGGGCTGGGTAATCAGGTGTTGTTCGGTGATGCCCCATTGCGCGAGCGCAGGCAAGTGACGGCTGTTGATTTGCATCAGGCCGATGTCCTGGCTGCCGTCACTGTTGACGTTACGCGCGTGTGGGTTGAGGCCGGACTCGACCTTGGCGATGGCGTACAGCAGAAGCGGGTCAACGTGGTAACGGCTGGCCGCCAATTGCCAGCAGTTGGCCTGGGCAACGCCCATGCAGCACAACAGGGTTAAGGCAAGCGGCAGGCGGCGCATGGTGGGTCACAGCCCGTAGACGATGTCGGCGTAGGTGTTCTCACCGCCAGCTTTGCCGTCTCGGCCCAGGCAGATGATCTCTGCGTCGTTGGGCGCAGTACCGGGGTTCTTGAAGAGGTAAGGGTTGCCCCATGGGTCTGGCGGCAGTGACTTGAGGTACGGCCCTTGCCAATTGTTCGCGTTGGCGGGGCGCGTCGTGAGCGCATTCAGGCCGAGTGTTTCGTCGGGGTAGGTGCCAGTGTCCAAGCGGTACTGATGCAAGGCATCGGCAAGGGACTTCATCTGCCCCTGGGCTGTTTGCACCTTGGCCAGTTCCAATCGATCAAACATCTTCGGCCCGACGTAGCTGGCGAGCAGGGCAATGATCAGCAGGACTACCAGCAGCTCAAGCAAGGTGAAACCGCAGGAGCGGGTGCGGAAAAAGGCGCGACTGTACATGGAGATACCCTGTGGGAGTGCCAAGGCACGGCGGTTGTGTAGCCATCTCCCGGCCCGCGTTTGAGCGGGCACCGCCGGTAGTACTGCATCGCTATTCGAATTACACCTCTACAACTGTAGCGTTCGTCGATATAAGGCGCCGTGAGGCGCCCTATAACGTTTGGCTCTTGGGGTTATCGAGTTAATGAATATGCGCGTCGGCTTATTCCACCTTTTCCCAAGCGTCGCGCCATGCTTCGCCGGTTTCCGGTGCATAAGCCCATGCGGCACCAGCGCACCAGCCGCTGTTCGGAAACGGTCTGCAGCGGTAGTTACCGCCAGCGTTGCTCACGATGTCCCCGGCTTTGTACGGTGTGCCCTCTACGTAGGCCGGATACTCTCCGCCGCCGCTGTCCGGAGTCACCGTGAAGTCGAACTCCGCCTGGCTGGTCTTGCCGTTTTGCTGGTCGCGCACATTCAGGCGTGCCTTGAACGGGGTCGCCTCTGTGACGGTGTAGGCAGTACCGCTGACGTTGGCGGCGTTCTGCGCCCCGGTCATCCCAGGCACCGCCCATTGGTAGAGCAGTTGCCCGTTGCTACCGGTCGAGCCCGTGCCACTGAAGGTAAATGCCTGTCCGGACTTCAACGAAGTGGGGCCGGTAATACGGGCAACCGGTGGCGCTGGGTTAACAGGCGTTTCCCCACCCGGAATGATGGACATCGCCTTGGAGTAACCCTCGTTCTGGACGAACACTGAGTTGGCGCTTGGGTCGGCTGAGTTGAACGCAATGTCGTTACCGTGCTTTTCCCCGACTTTGGCGATGCTCGCATTGATCTGACTGGCCAGTTGTTGGCCCCAGATTTTCGCGTCCAGATTGGCTGCCGTGATGGGCAGGGTTATATCGACGACCTCCTGGGCTCGCGGGGTGTTGTCGAGGATGCGGAAGCGCACGGCGTCACCGGGTTTGAGGGCGCCCATGACGGCGTCGATGAACTGGCCAAGCTCGCGCCAGCGCTCCGGAATACCGCCCCCGACGATGTTAATGTCGCTGCAGTTGTAGAACCCTTCCCCGGCCGGATCTATGCGCTGCCATTGCACGAAGAGCGTCGCCTTGCCGGACTGCTGTGCCGGAACCGGAACTGACATCTTGAAGTATCCCGAGGCCGAAATAGCCGGTGGCTTGTTGCCCCAGTTGGTTTGCGCGACCGTGAATTGCTCGGTGTGGATAAGGGTCAAGTCATTCCAGGTCAAGGGGGCGCGGGTTGGGTCAACGCCTGGTTTGGTCAGGAACACCCGCGCAAAGCTGGGCACGTGGGGCGCCGTGCCGATGATGCGCACGTCCATTTTGCCGTTTTCGGGCGTCACGTCGGTGCGGTGCCAATCCCATTTCGCCTCCAACGGCGATTCGTTCCCTACCAGGTTCAGGCCGTCTTTTTTGCTGTCGGCTGCCGAGCACAGTTTGCCGTCCGGCACTTCTCGCTTGACGGTCTCCAGGTCCTCATAGCCGGGCGCCCGGATCAAGTGCGCGACTTCATTCCATTGTTGACCTGGATACTTTTCACTTTTTTTGTCCAGTGCTGCGCACCCAGCGTCACTTTTGCTACCTGACCAAAAGTCCGGAAGCATTCTGCAGTGGATCTGTCGTGCGATGGGGGTATCCACGCCGCCATGGGCTATCGCCAGCGCCGGCATCAGAATTGCCAGTGCGAGCACCCAGTTAATCAAGTTCCTTGTGTAGCGCTTTAGGTTATTCATGTTGTAGTCCGCCTCAATTCAGATAGAAAAGTTCCGAACGGCTGGAACGATCAGTGTGTGTGCAAGGGCATCATTGGTTGGGCTGGTCTCCACGGGGAGCGCTGGGGATTGGAGGGTTACTCTGTCCAGGGCCGTACAGAAACACCCACCCTTGATAACTGCCTTGCCCTGTAAAACTCTGATTGATCACCGCAAAGTTGCTTTGCTTGAACGGCGCGCCGCTGGCGTTGCTGAACACGCCCATGATCGTTTCACCCGGCCCCGGGACCACGCCCCAATCGGCGGTGCCGGTCAGCGGGTCGTCATAGACCCGGCGCAGGTAGCGCTTGATGGTCGGTTGGCGACGGTCCAGCACCAGGTCTTCGAGGGACTTAGGGAACGTATTGCCAGCCGCGTAGTACAGGCCGATCGCCCGCCGAATCTCATTGCCTCGCGCCAGCAGTTCCAACTCACGCTCGCGCTGCAACACGCTGGACCACAGCGTGCCTGTTTCCATCAACATCACGGCCACCACGGCCACTGTCACCAACATGCCCATGAACACCGAGCCGTCCTGGCTGTGTTTACCAGTCTGCATAGGCGCTCCCGTCGTGGGCGCTGCCGGGCGCACCGCTGCGCACGTCGCCCAGGCCTTGTTCGTCGGAGGGTTGCAGTTGCCAGGTGTCGCGCTTGCCGGTGAGCGGGTCCATGGGGATTTCGCGCAAATAGCGCCGGTCGACCAGGGCTTGCAGGGACTCGGGATTGTTGCCGTGGTCTTCACGGTATTGGTCCAGGGCCTGGCGGATGGAAGACAGGTTATGGCGCAGCACGGTTTCCTGGGCCTTGGCGTGCTGGCGAAAATACTGGGGCGTCACGAGGGTCATGAGGGTGGCGATGATAGCCATCACCACCAGCAACTCGATCAGGGTAAAACCCCGATTACCACTGGCTGTATGACGTTCCATTCAAACTCTCCCGTGTGCTGCGGGACGAAACGTCGAATACATCTTCCCCCTCTTGTGGGTTATCAGCGGTGCTCTTGTAACTGCGCAGTTGCCAGGTTTGCGCGGGCAACAGTTCCGGACACTCGCAGACGGGGTCGCGGGGGATGCGGCGCAGGAAGAAGAGTTTTTTGCCTTTGAGATCGGTCTTGTCCGTGACCCCCTCGACTAATGCTTGGAGGGAGGGTGGATAACCGCTGTCGCTGATACTTTTTTCAATACGTCCGTCGTCGCTGGCTTCTTTGTAGGCGTCGATCCCACGGCGTATTTCCCGCAACGAGCGTTGCAGGTCAAGTTCCCTGTCGCGTTTACCCATCAACGCCGTCAGCGGATAAGCCACTGTCGAAAGCGTGGCCAGTAGGGCCAGCGTCAGTAGTAATTCAATCAGCGTAAAACCTTTGGCGCAGTGATGACTGGAATGACCCCGCCCTATCACTGATCTATCTCCCTTCTATCGCGCCAAGGACTTCTGCATTAACCCAGGCCAATGGATATAACTGCAAAAGTGAGTGTAGATGAACTTTGAATCTGAGTATTTTTTGTACAGTTGGCCGATAAGCGGTGGTTACCCACAATCACTGTGCACGTGCCTGTGGATAAGGTGTTTGTGGTTGTCCACAGAGCATGTAAATCAAGGCCTGCAGCGCGCTGTACGAAAAACAACCAGGCTAAGTGGCGGTTTTTACAGGCATTTTGATGTGGATAAGGACGCTGCCCATTCTCGACTTGCCCCCAAACTCTGTTGGCGGTTCTGTGGATAAGATGTTCGCTATCAGCTACAGGCCATATAAACAGTGGCTCTCAGTGAGTTGGTTGTATTTTGATCAATTCGCCCTTTTTGTTCCGATAAACCGGTAGATGCCCCGGTTTATGAAGGTTTGAGGCGGTTTTCCACAGCGTCGCCAGAGTTGCCCCCAAAGTCTGTTGGCGGATCTGTGGATAAGGTGTTTGCGTACCGCTGTGGGCTTTGTATTACGTGGCTTGCAGGCTATTGATCATAAATTGATCAAGGCAGGGCTAAACCCGTGGAGTTGAATAAGTCACGGATTTTCTTCAGTTAATTTTGGACAAGTAAGCCAGTTGCCCACAATTACTGTGGGTGGCTTTGTGGATAAGTTGTTGGGTAAAGGCTGGAGGGCGCGCTGGCAGAGGCCTGCGAGAGATTTGATCAAATATTGAGCAGTGTGAGGTTCAAGTGGGGGAGGGGGCTTGTCCCCTCCCACCTTGTTGAGCTGCGGGTATCGATTATTCGTGTGCAGCAACGCCTTTGAGGTAAGGCGCCGGTGCAGCGCCCAGATTGCTCAGCAGGCGCTCGCTGTACCAGTCCACAAAGTTCACCACGCCGAACTCATAGGTCTTGGAGTACGGCCCTGGCTGGTAAGCGGTGGAGTTGATCCCGCGCTGGTTCTCTTCGGCCAAGCGACGGTCCTGGTCGTTGGTGGCGTCCCACACTTGGCGCATGCGCTCCACGTCGTAGTCCACGCCTTCGACGGCGTCCTTGTGCACGATCCACTTGGTGGTGACCATGGTTTCCTGGGCGCTGATTGGCCACACGGTGAACACGATGATGTGATCGCCCATGCAGTGGTTCCAGGAATGCGGCAGGTGCAGGATGCGCATCGAGCCCAGATCGGGGTTTTTGATGCGGCCCATCAGCTTGGCGCAGCCTTGCTTGCCGTCCAGCGTCATCGACACAGTGCCCTTGAGCAGCGGCATGCGCACGATGCGGTTGCGCAGGCCGAAGCTGGCGTGGGCGTAAGGAATTTTTTCCGCGTCCCAAGCGGCTGCGGAGGCGGCCACGTGGTCCTTGAACGCCTGGTCGGCGCGCGGGTCGGTGACATCGTCCCATTCCAGCAGGGTCTTGAGCAGTTCCGGGTGCGAGGCGTTGCAGTGGTAGCACTCGCGGTTGTTTTCCAGCACCAGCTTCCAGTTGGCTTTTTCCATCAAGGTGGTTTGCACCGCCACCTTGGTGTTCTCCATGTCGTACGGTTCCATGTAGTGGTTCAGGGTCGACAGGAAGTCATCAATGGCCGGCGGGTTCTCGGCCAGGCTGATGAAGATGTAGCCACCGGCGGTCTTCACGTTCACCGGCTTCAAACCGTACTGCTTCATGTCGAAGTCGGCGCCCATTTCGGTACCGGCAAACAGCAGGCGGCCGTCCAGCTCGTAAGTCCACTGGTGGTAGTGACACACGAGTTTGGCGACCTTGCCCTTGTCACTGGTGCACAGGCGCGAGCCGCGATGGCGGCAGACGTTGTGGAACGCATGCACCACGCCTTCGGCGCCACGAATCACGATGATCGGGTTCTTGCCGATTTGCAGGGTCAGGTAGTTGCCCTTGGCGGGAATTTCGCAGGTCATGCCAGCGATCAACCACTCTTTCTGGAAAATCTCCTGCATGTCGATATCAAACAGCCGGTCATCAGAGTAGAACGGCTGCGGCAGCGAAAACGTGCGCTCGCGCTCTTGCAGCATTTGCGCGGTGGCCTTGCGTGCGGGTTCCAGCGGATCGCCCAAGCTTAAGGTTGCGGTGACGTCCATCGTGTGTGTCCTCATGGCCATTCTGTGTGGCCGGCGAATAGTGGCTACGGTTGATGCTATGCAAGGCGTAAAGAAAGCGTAGTTGTTGGGTGCGAGTGTGGGGCCGGCGTTGCGACGATCCTTATCCATGGGCGACATGGCCCAATCTGATCCCGACGCGCAACCCCCTGTCGTTGGGGGCTGGTCGCGATAAGTATGTGAATGTCGCAGATAGGTAAATGGGTGGTTCTCGCGTTACGCAGAATCGCCACCATAAAGCCGAATATCGGCAGTGGAGAATCAGCATGTCCAACAGTTTCCTGAATCCAGTAACTACCCAGACCTGGGCCAATGGTCGGCACATCGTCCGTTGCGTCAAAGTCATCCAGGAAACCTGGGACGTGCGCACCTTTTGCTTCATGGCCGACCAGCCGATCCTGTTCTTTTTCAAGCCGGGGCAATTTGTCACCCTGGAGCTGGAAATCGAAGGCCAGCCGATCATGCGCTCGTACACGATTTCGAGCTCGCCCTCGGTGCCTTACAGCTTCTCGGTGACCATCAAGCGTGTGCCGGGCGGCAAGGTGTCCAACTGGCTGCACGACACGCTGCACGAAGGCCAGGAACTGGCGGTACACGGACCGGTGGGGTTGTTCAACGCCATCGACTTCCCAAGCCCCAAAGTCTTGTACCTCAGCGGCGGTGTGGGGATTACTCCCGTGATGTCCATGGCGCGTTGGTTCTACGACACCAACGCCAATGTCGACATGACCTTTATCCACAGCGCCCGCTCGCCTAAAGACATCATTTACCACCGCGAGCTGGAGCACATGGCGTCGCGGATCGATAACTTCAGCCTGCACCTGATCTGTGAGAAGCACGGTCTGGGCGAACCTTGGGCCGGTTATCGGGGCTACCTGAACCACAAGATGCTCGAACTGATGGTGCCCGACTTCCTGGAGCGCGAAGTGTTCTGCTGCGGCCCGACGCCGTACATGAACGCGGTCAAGCGCCTGCTGGAAGTGGCCGGGTTCGACATGGCGCGCTATCACGAGGAATCCTTCGGTGCGACGCCGCCGGAAGCTCGTGCCGATGCGGTGGAACAAGCCGAACAGGCGGCCGACGCGCCGGAAATCGATTTGGCAGACCTGCATCAGGTGGAATTCATTTCGTCAGGCAAGAGCATCCGCGTGGCGCCGGGCGAAACCGTGCACGCAGCGGCGGCCAAGCTTGGGCTGTTGATCCCGAAAGCTTGCGGCATGGGCATTTGCGGAACGTGCAAGGTGATGAAGCTGGGCGGGGAGGTCGAGATGGACCACAACGGCGGGATCACCGAGGAAGACGAAGCCGACGGTTACATCCTGTCGTGCTGCAGCGTGCCGAAAGGGGATGTGCGTATCGAGTTCTGATTGCTCAAACAGGCACAACACAGTCCAAATATGGGAGGGGGCTTGCTCCCGATAGCAGAGTGTCAGCCACTGCATGTGCAAGCTGACCCACCGCCATCGGGAGCAAGCCCCCTCCCACATTTTTTATGTACATCAGTGAGTCATTGTCAGGCGCCCATGACTTCGCGGATGTCTGCGGCCAGTTCGCGCACGCGCTCTTCCTCGGTATCCCACGCGCACATGAATCGCGCGCCGCCTTTACCGATGAAGGTGTAGAAGCGCCAGCCCTTGGCGGTCAACGCGGCAATGGCTGGTTCCGAGAGTTGCAGGAATACGCCGTTGGCCTGTACCGGGAACATCAATTCCACGCCCGGAATATCCGCCACCAGGCTGCTCAGCAGTTGTGCGCAGTGGTTGGCGTGGCGTGCATGTTTGAGCCAGGCGTCGTTTTCCAGCAGCCCCACCCATGGCGCCGACAGGAAGCGCATTTTCGACGCGAGCTGGCCGGCCTGTTTGCAGCGGTAGTCGAAGTCTTCGGCCAGCTTGTGGTTGAAGAACAGGATTGCTTCCCCCACGGCCATGCCGTTCTTTGTGCCGCCAAAGCACAGTACGTCCACACCGGCTTTCCAAGTCAGGTCTGCTGGCGAGCAGCCGAGGAAGGCGCAGGCGTTGGAAAAGCGCGCGCCGTCCATGTGCAGGTTCAGGCCCAGTTCTTTGCAAGTGACGCTGATGGCGCGGATTTCTTCCGGGCTGTACACGCTGCCGACTTCAGTGGCTTGGGTCAGGGTGACTACGCGCGGTTTGGGGTAATGGATGTCTTGGCGTTTGAGCGCGATCTCGCGGATCGATTCCGGGGTCAGCTTGCCGTTTTCGGTGCGGGCTACGAGCAGCTTGGAGCCGTTGGAGAAAAACTCTGGCGCGCCGCATTCGTCGGTTTCGACGTGGGCCGTTTCCGAGCAAATCACGCTATGGTAGCTCTGGCACAAGGAGGACAGCGCCAGTGAGTTGGCGGCGGTGCCGTTGAAGGCGAAGAACACTTCGCAGTCGGTTTCGAACAGGTT
This sequence comes from Pseudomonas sp. W22_MBD1_FP4, assembly GCF_052113765.1. Taxonomy (NCBI): domain Bacteria; kingdom Pseudomonadati; phylum Pseudomonadota; class Gammaproteobacteria; order Pseudomonadales; family Pseudomonadaceae; genus Pseudomonas; species Pseudomonas sp. W22_MBD1_FP4. The sequence continues at coordinate 57,197 of NZ_JBGQOI010000015.1, forward strand.
GCGGAAACCGTCGGCGGCGCGGTGGGTCCATTCATCATCGCCATAGGCGCGTTGATGGCCTTGGTTGGCTTGTTCCATGGCGGCCCAGGCTTCCGGGCAAATGCCCGAATAGTTGTCACTGGCGAATTGTTGGCTCTTGTCGGTCATGGCCCATTCCTGTGGTCGATGTTGGTGCGCACTTTAACCAAGATTGTCGGGCGTACGCACGCTCTGTAAATGCAAAGTCACTGGGGAATTATGCACGGTACTGAAACGATACCTGTCGGACGTGTCCGTGATGGCGCTTTGGATTTGCTCAAGTGGCTGGCGCTGCTGAGCATGGTGCTCGACCACCTGCGTTATGTCGGCTTGAGCCTCGATGGCCTCTACGTACCGGGGCGCTTGGCGTTCCCGTGGTTTTGCCTGGCGATTGCGGTGAACCTGCACCGCGTCGCAAACGAACCGGTGACTGGGCATTGGCGTTACCTGGGCTGGCTGCTGCTGTTCAGTGTGATCAGCGAAGTGCCGTACCGGATGTTTATCGACGATGCCGATACGTTGAATGTGCTGCCGACCTTGGCCTTGGGCTTGCTGGTTGCCCGAGGATGGCAGCAGAAGGCGCTTATTGATCGAGGATTGGCGTTGATCGCCGCCACGATAGCGGCCGTATTTTCATCCCACTTAATGTTCGGTTTCTTTGGTGTATTGCTGTCATTGGCGATGCTGCTGGTGTTTAGTCGGCCTTGGTATTTCAGTGTGTTGCCGGGCCTGGTCTGCGTCGCGGCCAACCAGTGGCAGATCCTGCTCAATAGCGGCACGCCGGTGGCGCTGTTGGGGTTGGCTGCATGCCTGATTGCGCCATTGGCCGGATTGGTCTTATTGCGACATGCCAAAAGCGCCGGGCCCCCGGCCATGCGTCGTTGGGCGTATGTGCTCTATCCCGCGCATTTCCTGCTGCTGCTACTCCTTCGCAAGTTCATCACCTGACCCATTGTGGGAGGGGGCTTGCTCCCGATAGCGGTGGATCAGCTTGCACATGCTGTGGCTGATACACCGCTATCGGGAGCAAGCCCCCTCCCACATTTGTTCTGTGTTGTTCCGGCAATGTCGTAAACGCACCTTTGCGTGGCGTCCGTAGGCATTTGGCCTGTCTGCGCCAGCCCTACCATCGCATCAAAGGGCCCTGCGACGGGCCTCAACAATACGAAAGGCTGGGAGAGACGCGATGTTCAGCAAACAAGACCAGATCCAGGGATATGACGACGCACTGCTGGCGGCCATGAATGCCGAAGAGCAGCGTCAGGAAGATCATATCGAGCTGATCGCGTCGGAGAACTACACCAGCAAGCGTGTGATGGAAGCTCAAGGCAGCGGCCTCACCAACAAATACGCCGAAGGATACCCAGGCAAGCGCTACTACGGCGGCTGCGAGCACGTGGACAAGGTTGAAGCCCTGGCCATCGAGCGCGCCAAGCAACTGTTTGGCGCCGATTACGCCAACGTGCAGCCACACTCCGGTTCGTCTGCCAACAGCGCTGTGTACCTGGCGTTGATCAATGCCGGCGACACCATCCTGGGCATGAGCCTGGCCCACGGCGGCCACCTGACCCACGGCGCCAAAGTGTCGTCCTCGGGCAAGCTCTACAACGCGGTGCAATACGGCATCAACACCGACACCGGCTTGATCGACTACGACGAAGTCGAGCGCCTGGCCGTCGAGCACAAGCCGAAAATGGTGGTGGCCGGTTTCTCTGCCTACTCCAAGACCCTGGATTTCCCACGTTTTCGCGCCATCGCTGACAAAGTCGGCGCGCTGCTGTTCGTCGACATGGCCCACGTCGCCGGCCTGGTCGCCGCAGGCCTGTACCCGAATCCGCTGCCTTACGCCGATGTGGTCACCACCACCACCCACAAAACCCTGCGCGGTCCACGTGGCGGTTTGATCCTGGCCAAGGCCAACGAAGAAATTGAAAAGAAACTCAACGCCGCCGTGTTCCCTGGCGCCCAGGGCGGCCCGCTGATGCATGTGATCGCCGGCAAGGCCGTGTGCTTCAAGGAAGCCCAGGAGCCAGGCTTCAAGGTCTACCAGCAGCAGGTGATCGACAACGCTCAGGCCATGGCCGGCGTGTTTATCAAACGCGGCTACGATGTAGTGTCCGGCGGCACCGATAACCACTTGTTCCTGGTCAGCCTGATCCGTCAGGGCCTCACCGGCAAAGAGGCGGATGCCGCCCTCGGTCGCGCCCACATCACCGTCAACAAAAACGCCGTGCCGAATGACCCGCAGTCACCGTTCGTGACCTCGGGCCTGCGCATTGGCACCCCGGCGGTGACCACGCGCGGTTTCAAAGTGGCGCAGTGTGTTGAGTTGGCTGGCTGGATCTGCGACATCCTCGACAACCTCGGCGATGCCGACGTCGAGGCCAACGTGGCCAAGCACGTGTCTGCCCTGTGCGCTGATTTCCCGGTTTATCGCTGAGCGCGGTTTTGGAGTAATGACTATGCAACGCTACTCGGGCTTCGGCCTCTTCAAGCACTCCCTCAGCCACCACGAAAACTGGCAGAAGATGTGGCGCACGCCGACCCCGAAAAAGGTCTACGACGTGGTTATCGTCGGCGGCGGCGGGCATGGTCTGGCGACCGCCTACTACTTGGCGAAAGAGCACGGCATCACCAACGTAGCCGTGGTCGAGAAAGGTTGGTTGGGCGGCGGTAACACCGCGCGCAACACCACCATCGTGCGTTCCAACTACCTGTGGGATGAGTCGGCGCACCTGTACGAGCACGCGATGAAACTGTGGGAAGGCCTGTCCCAGGACCTGAACTACAACGTGATGTTCTCTCAGCGTGGCGTCTACAACCTGTGCCACACCCTGCAGGACATCCGTGATTCCGAGCGCCGAGTGAGCGCCAACCGCCTCAACGGCGTGGACGGCGAACTGCTCAATGCCAAGCAAGTGGCCGACGAGATTCCGTACCTGGATTGCTCCAAGAACACCCGCTACCCGGTGCTTGGCGCCACCGTGCAACGTCGCGGCGGCGTGGCCCGTCACGATGCCGTGGCCTGGGGCTTTGCCCGCGCCGCTGACGCACTCGGCGTGGACCTGATCCAGCAGACCGAAGTGATCGGTTTCCGCAAGGAAAACGGCGTGTGCATCGGTGTGGAAACCAACAAGGGTTTTATCGGCGCCAAGCGCGTCGGTGTGGTGACGGCGGGTAACTCCGGCCACATGGCTTCGCTCGCGGGTTTCCGCCTGCCGATCGAATCCCACCCGCTGCAAGCGTTGGTGTCGGAGCCGATCAAGCCGATTATCGACAGCGTGATCATGTCCAACGCCGTGCACGGTTACATCAGTCAATCCGACAAGGGCGACCTGGTGATCGGCGCCGGTATCGACGGCTACAACGGCTACGGCCAGCGCGGCTCGTACCCGGTGATCGAACACACCATCCAGGCCATCGTCGAGATGTTCCCGGTGCTGTCGCGCGTGCGTATGAACCGTCAGTGGGGCGGCATCGTCGACACCACGCCGGACGCCTGCCCGATCATCTCCAAGACCCCAGTGCCGAACATGTTCTTCAACTGCGGTTGGGGCACCGGTGGCTTCAAGGCTACGCCGGGCTCAGGCAACGTGTTTGCCGCGAGTCTCGCCAAGGGTGAAATGCACCCATTGGCTGCACCTTTCTCCATCGACCGTTTCCACAACGGTGCGTTGATCGACGAACACGGCGCTGCGGCCGTCGCCCACTAACAGGAGAAATTTCCTATGTTGCATATCTTCTGTCCTCACTGTGGCGAACTGCGCTCCGAAGAGGAATTCCACGCGTCCGGCCAAGCGCACATCCCGCGCCCGCTGGACCCTAATGCCTGCACCGACGAGCAGTGGGGCGACTACATGTTCTTCCGCGACAACCCGCGCGGCCTGCATCACGAACTGTGGATCCATGCCGCCGGTTGCCGCCAATATTTCAACGCGACCCGCGACACCGTGACCTACGAAATTCTTGAAACCTACAAGATCGGTGAGAAGCCGCAATTCACCGCCAAGGCCTCTGGAGAGAAGGTATGAGCCAGATCAATCGCCTGTCCAACGGTGGCCGGATCGACCGGAATAAAGTCCTGACCTTCAGCTTCAACGGCCAGAGCTACAAAGGCTTTGAAGGCGATACCCTGGCCGCTGCATTGCTGGCCAACGGCGTCGACATCATTGGCCGCAGCTTCAAGTACTCGCGCCCACGGGGCATCTTTGCTGCGGGCGCTGAAGAGCCAAACGCGGTGCTGCAGATCGGCGCCACCGAAGCCACGCAAATCCCTAACGTGCGCGCCACGCAACAGGCGCTGTACCAAGGCCTGGTCGCCACCAGCACCAACGGCTGGCCGAGCGTCAACAACGACATGATGGGCATTCTCGGCAAGGTCGGCGGCAAGCTGATGCCGCCGGGTTTTTACTACAAAACCTTCATGTACCCGCAATCGTTCTGGATGACCTACGAGAAGTACATCCGTAAGGCCGCAGGGCTGGGTCGCTCGCCGACCGAGAACGACCCGGACACCTACGACAACTTCAACCGTCACTGCGACGTGCTGGTGGTCGGCGCAGGCCCCGCCGGCCTCGCTGCTGCACTGGCTGCTGCGCGCAGCGGTGCCCGCGTGATCATCGCCGATGAGCAGGAAGAGTTCGGCGGTTCGCTGATCGATTCCCGCGAAAGCCTCGACGGCAAGCCGGCCACTGAATGGGTCGCGAGTGTCATCGCCGAACTGAAATCCCTGCCGGACGTGGTGCTGCTGCCCCGCGCCACCGTCAACGGTTACCACGACCATAACTTCCTGACCATTCACGAGCGCCTCACCGATCACTTGGGTGACCGTGCGCCGATTGGTGTGGTGCGCCAGCGCATCCACCGCGTGCGTGCCAAGCGTGTGGTCCTGGCGACCGGTGCTTGCGAGCGTCCGCTGGTGTACGGCAACAACGACGTGCCGGGCAATATGCTCGCGGGTGCGGTTTCCACCTACGTGCGTCGCTATGGCGTAGCACCGGGTAAAAAGCTGGTGCTGTCGACCAACAACGACCACGCTTACCGCGTTGCGCTGGACTGGCTCGATGCCGGTCTGCAAGTAGTCGCGGTGGCGGATGTGCGCCACAACCCACGCGGCGCGCTGGTTGAAGAAGCTCGCGCCAAAGGTATTCGTATCCTCACCGGCAGCGCCGTGATCGAGGCTCGTGGCACCAAGCGCGTGACCGCTGCGCGTATCGCCGCGATCGACGTCAAGGCGCATAAAGTCACCAGCCCCGGCGAGTGGCTGGACTGCGACCTGGTGGCCAGCTCCGGCGGCTACAGCCCAGTGGTCCACTTGGCCTCGCACCTGGGTGGCAAGCCGACCTGGCGCGAAGACATCCTCGGTTTTGTACCGGGCGAAGCACCGCAGAAACGTGTGTGCGTCGGTGGCATCAACGGCGTCTACGGCCTTGGCGATTCCCTGGCGGATGGTTTTGAAGGCGGCGTACGCGCGGCCAGCGAAGCCGGTTTTGCCCCGGTGGAAGGTACGCTGCCAAAAGCCTTGAGCCGTCTGGAAGAGCCAACCCTGGCGCTGTTCCAAGTGCCTCACGAGAAAGCTACCGCACGGGCGCCGAAGCAATTTGTCGACCTGCAGAACGACGTCACCGCCGCCGCCATCGAACTCGCCACCCGCGAAGGTTTCGAGTCGGTGGAACACGTCAAACGCTACACCGCGTTGGGCTTCGGCACCGACCAGGGCAAGCTCGGCAACGTCAACGGCCTGGCGATTGCCGCACGCTCGCTGAACGTGACCATTCCGCAGATGGGCACCACCATGTTCCGCCCCAACTACACGCCGGTGACCTTCGGCGCGGTAGCGGGCCGGCACTGTGGGCACATCTTCGAACCCGTGCGCTACACCGCGCTGCAAGCCTGGCACGTGAAAAACGGCGCCGAGTTTGAAGACGTCGGTCAGTGGAAACGCCCGTGGTACTTCCCGCGCAACGGTGAAGACCTGCACGCCGCCGTGAAACGCGAATGCCTGGCCGTGCGCGACAGCGTCGGCCTGCTGGATGCGTCGACCCTCGGCAAGATCGACATCCAGGGCCCGGATGCGCGCGAGTTCCTCAACCGCATCTACAGCAACGCCTGGACCAAGCTTGATGTGGGCAAGGCGCGTTACGGCCTGATGTGCAAGGAAGACGGCATGGTCTTCGATGACGGCGTCACCGCCTGTCTCGCCGACAACCACTTCCTGATGACCACCACCACCGGCGGCGCCGCCCGTGTGCTGCAGTGGCTGGAAATCTACCAACAGACCGAATGGCCGGACCTCAAGGTGTACTTCACCTCGGTCACCGACCATTGGGCGACCATGACCCTGTCCGGTCCTAACAGCCGCAAGCTGCTGGCCGAAGTCACCGACATCGACCTGGACAAGGACGGTTTCCCGTTCATGACTTGGAAAGAAGGCCTGGTGGGCGGTGTGCCGGCGCGGGTGTTCCGTATCTCGTTTACCGGTGAGCTGTCGTACGAAGTCAACGTGCAGGCCGACTACGCCATGGGCGTGCTGGAACAGATCGTCGCGGCCGGCAAGAAGTACAACCTGACCCCGTACGGCACCGAAACCATGCACGTACTGCGGGCCGAGAAGGGCTTCATCATCGTCGGCCAGGACACCGACGGCTCGATGACCCCGGACGACCTGAACATGGGCTGGTGCGTTGGCCGCACCAAACCGTTCTCGTGGATCGGCTGGCGTGGGATGAACCGTGAAGACTGCGTGCGCGAAGAGCGTAAGCAACTGGTGGGCTTAAAGCCGATCGACCCGACTGTGTGGCTGCCGGAAGGCGCGCAACTGGTGTTCGATCCGAAGCAGTCGATCCCGATGAAGATGGTCGGCCACGTCACCTCAAGTTATGCGCATAACTCCCTGGGCTATTCGTTTGCCATGGGCGTGGTGAAGGGCGGCTTGAAGCGCATCGGCGAGCGGGTGTTCTCACCCCAGGCGGATGGCAGCGTGATCGAGGCGGAGATTGTGTCTTCGGTGTTCTTTGATCCTAAGGGTGATCGGCAGAACATCTGATAGACCGCGGCGCGGCCATCGGGAGCAAGCCTCCTCCCACATTTTGATGGGTGAATACTTTCAAATGTGGGAGGGGGCTTGCCCCCGATGAGGCCAGAACAGTCACCCCAGAATTCAGATAGGTACTTTATGACAGCAGCCAATGTTTACCAACAACGCCCCACCTCCGGCGCCAAGGCCGAGTCGTCGCTGCACCATGCCGACCTCGCCAGCCTGGTCGGTAAGGGCCGCAAGAACGCCGGCGTGACCGTGCGTGAAAAGAAACTCCTCGGCCACCTGACCCTTCGTGGTGACGGCCATGACGCAGCCTTCGCCGCCGGCGTGCACAAGGCCCTGGGCATCGAACTGCCCGGCGCCCTGCAGGTCATCGTCAAAGGCGAAACCAGCCTGCAATGGCTCGGCCCGGATGAGTGGTTGCTGATCGTGCCAAGCGGTGAGGAATTCGCCGCCGAACAAAACCTGCGCGCCGCTCTGGGTGATTTGCATATCCAGGTCGTCAACGTCAGCGGCGGTCAGCAGATCCTCGAACTGAGCGGCCCGAACGTGCGTGATGTGCTGATGAAATCCACCAGCTACGACGTGCACCCCAACAACTTCCCGGTGGGCAAGGCAGTGGGCACGGTGTTCGCCAAGTCGCAATTGGTGATCCGCCACACGGCTGAAGACACCTGGGAACTGGTGATTCGTCGCAGCTTCTCGGATTACTGGTGGTTGTGGTTGCAGGACGCCTCGGCCGAATTCGGCCTGAGCGTTCAAGCCTGATCGAGTGGGCGCTTTTGTGGCGAGGGGGCTTGCCCCCCCGTTGGAGCGCGCAGCGGTCCCACTAAGGTCAGCTCATTTTTTCTGCAATAACCGAGTGGCGGGTTTTGGAGCTGCTTCGCAGCTCAACGGGGGACAAGCCCCCTCGCCACAAGGGCCTGAGGATTCCAGTATGAGCCGCGCACCCGATACATGGATTTTGACCGCCGACTGCCCCAGCGTGCTCGGCACGGTGGACGCGGTCACCCGCTATCTGTTCGAACAGGGCTGCTACGTCACCGAGCACCATTCGTTCGATGACCGTCTCTCGGGTCGGTTTTTTATTCGCGTCGAATTCCGCCAGCCGGATGGCTTCGACGAGCAGGCTTTCCGCGATGGCCTGGCCACGCGCGGTGAAGCCTTTGGCATGATCTTCGAACTGACGGCGCCGAACTACCGGCCAAAAGTGGTGATCATGGTCTCCAAGGCCGATCACTGCCTAAACGACCTGCTGTACCGCCAGCGTATCGGTCAGCTGTCTATGGATGTGGTCGCAGTGGTGTCCAACCATCCCGATCTCAAACCTTTGGCCGACTGGCATCAAATTCCCTACTACCATTTCCCCCTCGACCCCAACGACAAACCGTCCCAGGAGCGTCAGGTGTGGCAGGTGATTGAAGAGACGGGCGCCGAATTGGTGATCCTTGCGCGCTACATGCAAGTGCTGTCGCCGGAGCTGTGCCGCAAGCTGGACGGCAAGGCCATCAATATCCACCACTCGTTGCTGCCGGGGTTCAAGGGCGCCAAGCCTTATCACCAGGCGTACAACAAGGGCGTGAAACTCGTCGGCGCTACGGCGCATTACATCAACAACGATCTGGACGAAGGTCCGATCATCGCCCAAGGCGTGGAGGTGGTGGATCACAGCCACTATCCCGAGGATTTGATTGCCAAGGGGCGGGACATCGAAGGGCTGACATTGGCTCGGGCGGTGGGGTATCACATTGAGCGGCGGGTGTTCTTGAATGCCAATCGGACGGTGGTGCTCTGACTGCCGCCATCGGGAGCAAGCCCCCTCCCACATTCGACCGCATTCCAAAGGTAGAACTCGGTCAACTGTGGGAGGGGGCTTGCCCCCGATGAGGCCCTCACAAACAACGCAATAACAGCATCTGTACCCGAGCACTTAAACGCGCTGCCCACCCAACGGGCAACGCAGTTCCATAAAAACAACAGCGAGGTGAAAGCATGTCTGGTAATCGTGGTGTCGTGTATCTCGGCAACGGCAAGGTCGAAGTACAGAAAATCGACTATCCCAAAATGCAGGACCCCCGTGGCAGGAAGATTGAACACGGCGTCATCCTGCGCGTGGTCTCCACCAACATCTGCGGCTCCGACCAACACATGGTGCGCGGCCGCACCACCGCCCAGACCGGCCTGGTGCTCGGTCACGAGATCACCGGTGAAGTGATCGAGAAGGGCAGCGACGTCGAAAACCTGAAGATCGGCGACCTGGTTTCCGTCCCCTTCAACGTCGCCTGCGGCCGCTGCCGCTCCTGCAAAGAACAACACACCGGCGTGTGCCTGACCGTCAACCCGGCCCGTGCCGGTGGTGCTTATGGCTACGTCGATATGGGCGACTGGACCGGTGGCCAGGCCGAGTACGTGCTGGTGCCGTACGCCGACTTCAACCTGCTCAAACTGCCCGACCGTGACAAGGCCATGGAGAAAATCCGTGACCTGACCTGCCTCTCCGACATTCTCCCCACCGGCTACCACGGCGCGGTGACTGCTGGCGTTGGCCCTGGCAGCACCGTCTACATCGCCGGCGCCGGTCCCGTCGGCCTGGCAGCTGCTGCGTCTGCACGCCTGCTGGGCGCGGCGGTGGTGATCATCGGCGACGTCAACTCCATCCGCCTGGCCCACGCCAAGGCTCAGGGTTTTGAAATCGTCGACCTCTCCACCGACACTCCATTGCACGAACAAATCGCCGCGCTCCTCGGCGAGCCCGAAGTGGACTGCGCGGTTGACTGCGTAGGCTTTGAAGCACGCGGTCACGGTCACGACGGCGTCAAGGCCGAAGCTCCGGCCACGGTGCTCAACTCACTGATGGGCGTGGTGCGTGTGGCGGGCAAGATCGGTATCCCCGGCCTGTACGTCACCGAAGATCCAGGTGCTGTGGATGCCGCCGCGAAAATGGGCAGCCTGAGCATCCGCTTCGGCCTGGGCTGGGCCAAATCCCACAGCTTCCACACTGGGCAAACGCCAGTAATGAAGTACAACCGCCAACTGATGCAGGCGATCATGTGGGACCGTATCAACATTGCCGAAATCGTCGGTGTGCAGGTGATCAGCCTGGATGACGCACCACGTGGGTATGGCGAGTTCGATGCGGGCGTGCCGAAGAAGTTCGTGATTGATCCGCATAAGTTGTTTAGTGCGGCGTAATTGATAGATAAGGGCGACTTAGAGTCGCCCTTTTTTATCGCAGATAAGTCTTATATAAAAAACCAACTGATAAACATGCCGGCAAAGGATAGGCAGGCAGTGAGTGTCGGTATCACCATCCAATACCTAAGATGTCTTGGTATTCTTTCAACGTCCTCAACAAGCACCAGATGTTTCCATTGAAGTATTTTTGGAATAAGAATAATCGTCGCCATGGCGAATACGCGCTGGGGGCGTCCTTCAAAGTGTGAATTACGGAAGATATGTTTTTGCACGACTAGATAGGTGCTGTATTGCACATAGCCTTCTGCAGCATCCAGCTTTTTATACATGGCACAAAAGATCAGCGGAAAGCTCAATAGCATCAGGATGACTGAACCAATACCGAGGTAGAACCAGACCATTTAATCCCTCGCAGTCTTATAGATAAAATCGCCTGTGCTTTGCGCAAGTCCGGTTCCCAGCGCGGCTCCCCCTAGGCCGCCTGCGGCACCGCCGACGATGGCACATGCCAAGGCTCCGGCGCCAGCCGTGGGTATTCCAAAAACTAACATGCAGGCGCCGATGCCAATCGAGGCTCCAAGTCTTGCTCCCAAGTATGAGCCACCAACGCCAGCTACCAACTTGCCTCCTTCAACATATTTCGCTCGCGTACATTCTTGCTCACGCCCTATGGAACACGCCTCTGCTATCTCCAATGCTGTCGACCCAACATCCAGCGCAAGACCAATGTAAGTGCCCTTCTTCAATATCTGCGACGCCTTGGCTATACGCTCGACTGTGTCCTCATACCCGCGAATCTCCCCGTGATGCCAATAGCTCTTGCTGGAGATCCCCAGCATTCTCTTGATTGAACCTTCATTCTTCAGCCCCGTACCAAAGCGCGCCATCCCGGAGAGTTGGGTATCCAGCTTCGCAAACAACGCCCTACGCTTAGCCAGAAATTCATTTCTCGCACTCACGGTACCGTTCCTCAGGTACTGCTTATGCAATTCATCGATTTCCTTGAGCGTCTGCTCGATCTGCGTCAGGTGATTAATCCAAGCACCGCTCACACTGCCGATGCCCAAAGACGCATGGGACATGATGGTCTGCAATTGATCGTAGTTTTTGATCATAAATTGATCCGCGGCGGAGTGTGCCAACAGCGCATGCTTGATGTTGGCTGCCGATCGCATCAGTCGGGCTTCTTCAGCGGTACAGGAAGCTGTTCGGCTGTCCCCGATAATGACCAAATGTCCAGGCAGTACTACGGTGTTGCGAATGTGTTGGTTGAGGATGTCGAACTTGATTTGGGTATTTGGGGTGAGAGAAAGGCTCAGTTTGAGCAACGGATAAGGCTGTGGCCGCTCATTGATAAATGCGTAAGATCCCTGCATCGCGTACACCTCCAAGACTGAGGTGCAGGACTATAAGAAGGCGCCATAAGGGATGTAAGGCGTGTACAAGGAAGTTGGTAGCGTTTCGGGAACGGACTACCTAAATTAGGGCTGATGACTACAAATCAGCCCTACACAGCGCAACGTTCATTGATGGTTGAACATGCATTTCAAGTTGTCATTAGCCTTGCAGTAGTTGGCTTCCCAGAACGTATTGGGCGCATGTGAGAACTGATGCACAGGTTTTAGTACCAGTCTCACGGCGTCATCGCCGGCCCCGGAGTAATCACAGATGACCGCAGGCATGCTGTTTCTCTCGTCGTTTATGGGCTTGTAGTTTGCCGCCGTAAATTCCAGGCTTGCCATGCGCAGTTCTTTAGCGGTCTCGTTCTCGCCGGCCCATTTCTGATCCAAAGGACCATCAGCCACATAGTGGTAGCCGCCTTTGTCCATCCGGTATTGCTTGATGTCGGCAGGCTTGGGGCAGGAAGAAGTTTGTGCAAAGACGTGACCGGTCACAGTGAGCATTGCCAATAGGCAAACAACACGGTTGAGGTTCATGAGAGAGACTCCCTTGTGCATTGGACTTGAATGCTGAGGGAGTTTTTATCAAGCATCTACTGTGAGAAATGACAGTGGCTTAGATTCAATTTTGATAAAAAACGGGGTGCTCAGAGCACCCTTGCGGCAATGGGCTCAGCGCGTTGCCAAAGCCCCCTGATAGACCGTCGGCCCCGTCGGTTGCTTGCTCACTGAGCCGCCTTTGCTCTCCGCGCTCACCATCAATTCCACCGGTTTGCTGATCGAGGCCTGCTGCCTCGGGTTCAAGCCGATGATGCCTTCGCCATCCTCCGGTATCAGTCCAAGTGACACGGGCTTGCCGCCGTCGGGTATCGCCCACAGTTCCAGGCTCTGGTCCGGCGCGGGTGCGGTGATGGCGATGGGTTGCACTTCCAGGTAATCCTTGTGCGCCATGACCTGCGCCGCCGGCTGTTGGGTGGTGGTGATCAGGGTGGCGGCGGACTTGACGTTGTCCTGAGTGTAGAACGCGCCGCCGAGGCCGGCGATCACGGCCACGCAGACGCCGATAAACAGGCGTGGACGGCTCCAGAAAGGCGGCTTGGGCTCAATGATTGTGGGGCGTGTCGCGCTCATAACGTTGTTCCTGACAGTGCTTTCAGTGCTGTCATGGACTCTGGTTTGCGCGATGGGTTCCTGGCCCCCTGCAGGTCAAAGTGATGCCAATTGGCCCTGATACAGCACCGGTCCGGTGGGTTGCCCGGTGGGCGAGCCGCCGTGTGGTTCCAGGCTCACGGCCAAGGTCAGCGGTGCGGTAAGCAAGGCTCGCTGCGCTTCGCTCAGTTGGATTCGGCCTTTGCCCACTGCGGGCACCAAGCCCAGGGAGATTGGTTTGCCTCCGGGCTTGATGGCCCACAATTCCAGGTCCTGTGCCGACGTCACGGCGGCCAGTGACAAGGGTTCCACTTGCAGGTGGTCGGCAAAGGCCTTGATCTGCAACGCGGGTTGTTGGTTGGCGGCGACCAGTGTGGCTTTGTACGCCACACCCAGGTCGCGCTGGTACAACACGCCCACCAGCACTGCGATAACAATCCCGAACGCCGCCGCCCACAGTCGCAGGTTGGTCCACAACGGTTTCTTGGCCGGCATGTGCAGCACCTGCGGCTCGATCCGTGACTTGATGCCCGCCCACACATGCTCGGGCACCGGCCGTTCGGGCAATGCGCCGGTCAGGCTGGCAAGCGCTTCCTGCCAATGGCCCAGTTCAACGCGCAGCGCGGCGTCTTCCAATAACAGCGCATCAAAACGCCGACGGGCGGTGGCGGGCATCAGTCCGATGGCGTAGTCGGCGGCCAGGGCGCGGCGCAGGGCTGTGGTTTTGTAGTTCATGATTCAAGGCACCTGCGCAGGCGCTCCATGCCGCGGCGAATCCAGGATTTGACCGAGCCCAGCGGCGCGGCCAAGTGTTCGGCCAACTCCGAACACGACAGGCCCTGGAAGTAAGCCACAGTGATCGATTGACGCTGCATGCCGTCGAGGGTGTCGAGGCAGCGGTTGAGCGCGCGGGCTTCGCGTTCGCTGTCGAGCCGTTCGTAGGCGCTGGGGCCTTCGTCGAGCAAGGCGTCCTGTTGACCGTCGGCCAAAGGCTGTTCGCGGCGTTTACGCAGTTGGTCGATGGCCAGGTTGCGGGTGATGTTGATCATCCAGGTCATCGGCGCCGCCAGGTGGGCTTCGTAGCGCGAGGCGTTGTACCAGATGCGTACGAAGGCTTCCTGCAGCACCTCTTCAGCCAGGTCCTGGCGTCCCATAAACACCATGGCGACCCCGTGCAGACGCGGCGAAACACTGCGATAGAGCGTTTCAAACGCTTGGCGATTGCCCAAGGCGCATTGGGCCAGCAGGGGCCGCAACGTGTCAGCATCAGTGAGCGTAATAGGGCTTCTCCAGGCTCTCGTTTGAGGGCGACGGGACTGCGCACGGTAGGCAGAGGTTAGTTCAGCTTGGGCATTCATTCCATCCAGCTCCGGGCAGCGTATAAAGCCTATACGTAGGGCAGGGCGATTCGGATGCGTGTGTGGGAACAATCCCCCGGAATGCCCAGTCAAACGCCTGCTTTCGCACCTATATCCAGAGGTTGTTTCAATGAAGATTTCACGCGGTTTCGCCCTTTCCTGCCTGATGACTCTGGCGGCCGGCCCCGTACTCGCCGCGGGCTTCAGCCTTGGTGATGCGGCCAATGCCATTTCCGGCATGCAGGGCGGTAGCAACAAAGCCGCTGCCGCCGCACCGTCGTCCGAGACGGCCGGTTTGCTGAGCGCGCTGACCTCGCAACTCAATATCACCCCCGAGCAAGCCGTTGGTGGCACCGGCGCGATGTTGGGCCTGGCCAAGAACAAACTGAGCGGCAACGATTATTCGCAACTGGGCAACAGTGTGCCGGGCCTGGATCAGCTGTCGGGCAACAATGCATTGGGCAGCCTCGGGGCCTTGAGCGGGATGCTCGGCCAGACCGGTGGCAGCAAAACCAGCGGCCTGGACGGCTTGCTGGGTAACGTGAAGAACACCAATGACCTCAACACCGCGTTCAGCGCGTTGGGCATGGACAGCGGCATGATCGGCCAATTCGCTCCGGTGATCCTGCAATACCTGGGCGGCCAGGGCGCCAGCAGTTCGGTGCTGGGCAAACTGGCCCAGGCCTGGGGCACCGGCAGCTAAATGCTCTGCACGCGCAGTTGTTCGATGCGCGCGTCTTTCTCCTTCCAGAGCTGGTTGACCCAGTTCTGGACGGTCTGGCGAAATGCCGGATCGTTCTCGTAATCTCCCTGCCACAACGCCGGGTCCAGCTCACGGGTCTGGATGTCGATGATCACCTTCGGCACCGCGCCGCTGATCAAGTCCCAGAACCCCGGAATCTTCTGCTGCGGATAGACCACCGTGACGTCGAGGATTGCGTCCAGCTGTTCCCCCATCGCTGCCAGCACAAACGCCACACCGCCTGCCTTGGGTTTGAGCAACTGGGTGAAGGGTGAGTCCTGCTGCCTGCGTTTGGCCTCGCTGAACCGCGTGCCTTCCAGGTAATTGACCACCGTCACCGGCTGGCGCTTGAACAGCTCACAGGCTTGTTTGGTGATCTTCAAGTCCTGGCCCGCCAGCTCGGGGTGCTTGGCCAGGAACGCCTTGGTGTAGCGTTTCATGAACGGGTAATCCAGCGCCCACCAGGCCAGGCCCAGGAAGGGCACCCAGATCAGTTCTTTTTTCAGGAAGAATTTAAAGAACGGCGTACGCCGGTTGAGCGCCTGGATCAGCGCCGGAATATCCACCCAGGACTGGTGGTTGCTGATGACCAGATAGGAGGTGTCCCTGCGCAAGTCGTCGCCGCCGCGAATGTCCCATTGCGTCGGGATGCAGCGGGCGAAGATCAGTTTGTCGATCTCGGCCCAGGTCTCGGCGATCCACATCACCGCCCATGACGCATAGTCACGGTAGCGCCCCGGTGCCACCAGCTTGAGCAGGGCGAACACCAGCAAGGGGCCGATCAGGATCAGCGTATTGAGTAATAGCAGCAGGGTGACCAAACAGCCGGTGAGCAGGCGGCGCATAAGCAACTCTTGGGATCTTGTGGGCGGATCATGATAAGCAAGCTGAGTCTAGAGGCCAAATCGCAAAGCGTCGGACGAATGTTTCACAATGTTCCGGGTATGTTGGGCTGACTAACTAACGGTCGCTTTTGCGGTCTAGAATCCGCCTACTTAATTCAAGGAAACCACCTACGTGAAATCTATCCTTGCCTTGCTTGCCCTCGTTGCGCTGCCTGCCATGGCAGCCGAACCGACCCTTTACGGTCGCTACGAATACATTCAACTGCCGGAGATCGGCGAAACCTTCAAGGCCAAGATGGACACCGGCGCGCTGACCGCCTCGCTGTCGGCCCGCGACATCGACACCTTCACCCGTGATGGCGATGACTGGGTGCGCTTCCGTCTCGGCGGCAAGGACGCCTCCGATAAGGTCTACGAACACAAAGTCTCGCGCATCAGCAAGATCAAGAGCCGCGCCGACGAAGACGACGACAAGGACGAAGCCAGCGTCGCCAAGCGCCCGGTGATCGACCTGGAAATGTGTCTGGGCAACGTCAAGCGGACCGTCGAGGTCAACCTGACCGACCGCAGCAGCTTCAATTATCCGTTGCTGATCGGCGCCAAGGCCTTGCGTGAATTTGGCGCAGCGGTAAACCCGGCTCGTCGGTACACTGCCGACAAACCGGACTGCTGATTTGAACCCATGCCCCACATCCTGATTGTCGAAGACGAAGCGGCGATAGCCGACACGCTGATATTCGCCCTGCAAGGCGAGGGCTTTACCACCACCTGGCTGAGTCTCGGCCAGGAGGCATTGGCCCATCAGCGGCAGACGCCCGCCGACTTGATCATCCTCGACATCGGCCTGCCCGACATCAGCGGTTTTGAAACCTGCAAGCAATTGCGCCGTTTCACCGAAGTGCCGGTGATGTTCCTCAGCGCGCGCGATGCTGAGATCGACCGGGTAGTGGGGCTGGAAATCGGCGCCGACGATTATGTGGTCAAGCCGTTCAGCCCACGGGAAGTGGCGGCGCGGGTCAGGGCGATTCTCAAGCGGGTCGGCCCCGGCGTTGCACCGGCGGTGTTCCAGGTGGACCTGGAACGCATGCAGATCACCTATCGGGGCCAGCCCCTGAGCCTCACGCGCCATGAATTCCGCCTGCTGCAGAGCCTGCTTGAACAACCCGAGCGGGTGTTCAGCCGCGAGCAATTGCTGGATGCCGTAGGCGTACCGGCGGATGCCGGCTACGAGCGCAATATCGACAGCCATATCAAAAGCCTGCGCAGCAAACTGCGTAGCGTCGCGGCGGACGCCGAACCGATCCAGACCCATCGCGGCCTGGGCTACAGCTACAGCCCGAGCAACAGCTGATGCGCCTGGGACTGCGGATTTTCCTGGTGTACGCGCTGTTTATCGGCCTCACCGGTTACTTCGTGCTCAGCACGGTGATGAAGGAAATCCGTCCCGGCGTGCGCCAGTCCACCGAGGAAACCCTGGTGGACACCGCCAACCTGTTGGCCGAGATCCTGCGCGATGACGTCAAAAACCGCACCCTCGGCCAAAGCCACTGGCAGGAATTGCTCAAGGCCTACGGGAACCGTCAGCCGGGCGCGACCATCTGGGGCCTGCCGAAAAACCAGGTCAACCACCGCATCTATGTCACCGACGCCAAAGGCATCGTGTTGCTCGACTCCACAGGCGAAGCGGTGGGCCAGGACTACTCCAAATGGAACGATGTTTACCTGACGCTGCGCGGCGAATACGGCGCCCGCTCCACCCGCAGCCAACCGGATGACGCCACTTCATCAGTGATGCACGTAGGTGCACCGATCCGCGACAACGGCCAGATCATCGGCGTGGTCACCGTGGCCAAGCCCAACAGTTCATTGCAGCCTTATGTGGATCGCACTGAGCGGCGCCTGCTGTGGTACGGCGCCGGATTAGTCATCCTGGGCCTGCTGTTGGGCGCACTGTTGTCGTGGTGGTTGAGCGTCGCGCTGCGACGGCTGACGGCCTATGCCGAGGCGGTCAGCGAAGGCCGGCGCGCCGAGTTGCCTCACTACCGTGGCGGCGAGTTGAAGCAGTTATCCACTGCCGTGGAGCACATGCGCACGCAACTGGAGGGCAAGGCCTACGTCGAGCATTACGTGCACACCCTGACCCATGAATTGAAAAGCCCATTGGCGGCGATTCGTGGCGCGGCAGAGCTGTTGCAGGGTGATATGACCCGCGAGCAGCAGCAGCGTTTTGTCGGCAATATCGACAGTGAAAGCGCACGCCTGCAGCAGTTGATCGAGCGTTTGCTGAACCTGGCGCAAGTGGAACAACGCCAAGGCCTGGAAGAGCAGGTGAGTATCCCGCTGGCAGCCTTGGTCGACGACGTGCTCAAGGCCCAATGTGCGCGGATCGAAGGCGCCGGCTTGCAAGTGGAGCAGACGATTGCGGCGGATGTGAAGGTGTTCGGCGAGCCCTTCCTCCTTCGCCAGGCACTGGGAAATCTGCTGGAGAACGCCTTGGATTTCACCCCCCCTGGCGGCCTGTTGGCATTCGCTGCACAGACGCACCATAACGATGTGCAGGTGAGCCTGTTCAACCAGGCCGCACCGATTCCCGACTACGCGTTGCCGCGCCTGAGCGAACGTTTTTATTCCCTGCCACGCCCGGCCAGCGGACGCAAAAGCACGGGGCTGGGCCTCAACTTTGTCGAGGAAGTGATGAAGCTTCACGGCGGCGCATTGCAGATCGGTAACGTCCCCGGCGGCGTGCGCGTAGAACTGCATCTCCACACAGTCTCCACATTGCCCACATAAATCCCCCACATGCGCGGCCCACTCTCTCTCCATCAAAACAGGGAGAGACCCATGAACCGCAGCCTGCTTTTCAAACTTGGCGCGATTGCGCTGCTGATCCTGCTGTTGCTGATTCCGTTGCTGATGATCAACGGCATCATCAGCGACCGCCAGCAACTGCGCGACGGCGTACTGATGGACATCGCACGCAGCTCCAGCTACGCCCAACGCCTCACCGGCCCGGTGATGGTGGTGCCGTATCGCAAGACCGTGCGTGAGTGGAAGCTCAATGAAAAGCTCAACAAGCGCTACGAAGAAACCCGTGAAGTGCGTGGTCGTTTGTATTTCCTTCCGGAGCGTTTTGAACTCGACGGCAAGGTGCAGACAGAACTGCGCGCACGGGGCATTTACCAAGCTCGGCTGTTCCACGCCGACAATCGCATCAGCGGGCGTTTTGTGCTGCCGGAGCAATGGGGCATCACCGAGAACTATGCCGATTACCGCTTTGAGCCGGCGTTTCTGGCGGTGGGCATCAGCGATATTCGCGGTATCGAAAACGCGCTGAAACTGGAGCTGGGCAGCCAGCGCCTGGAGTTCTCGCCGGGCAGTCAGGTCGGTTGGTTGGGTGAAGGTGTACACGTCGAACTGCCGGCGCAGGACAACAAGAAACCGGCCGCCATGGACTTCGCCTTTGACCTGCGCCTGCAGGGCACCGAGCAACTGCAAGTGGTGCCGGTGGGCAAGACCAGCCAGGTCTCACTCGCGTCCAACTGGCCACACCCGAGCTTTATCGGCAACTTCCTGCCGGCTCAGCGTGAGGTCACCGACCAGGGCTTCACCGCCAACTGGCAGACTTCGTTCTTCTCCACCAACCTCGAAGAAGCCCTGCGTGGCTGCTTGTCCGAAAACAGCTGTGAGGACTTCAACAGCCGCAGCTTCGGCGTGAACTTCATCGATCCGGTGGACCAGTACCTCAAGAGCGACCGTGCGATCAAATACGCGCTGCTGTTCATCGCCCTGACCTTTGCCGGCTTCTTCCTCTTCGAAGTGCTCAAGAGCCTGGCAGTGCACCCGATTCAATACGCCTTGGTGGGTGTGGCGCTGGCGTTCTTCTACCTGCTGCTGTTGTCGTTGTCCGAGCACTTGGGTTTTGCCCTGGCGTACCTGATCTCGGCGAGTGCCTGTGTGATGTTGATCGGCTTTTATGTGTGCCATGTGCTGCGCAGCGTCGCCCACGGCCTGGGGTTTTCGGCGGGGTTGGCGGCGTTGTACGGCTTGTTATACGGGCTGTTGAGCGCCGAGGATTACGCGCTGCTGATGGGCTCGCTGCTGTTGTTCGGCCTGCTGGGAACGGTGATGGTGCTGACGCGCAAACTGGATTGGTACGGCGTGGGCAAGCGCAAGGTGGTCGAGCCGTTGGCGTTTGATCTGGAGGCGGTGCAATGAGTGGGTTACGAGAGGATCGGCAAGAGCGGTCGCAGTTGGTGGAGAAAATTAACGCGCTGTTTTCCGCTGTTGTGGTGAGTGAGGTTTGCGTGGTGAGCGGGCGGGCTGTGGAGAGTGAGCGGTCTGTGGTGAGTGGATTTTTTGGGGTGAACGGGTTGTCTGTGGTGAGCGGGCTTGCCCCGCGCTGGGCTGCGAAGCAGCCCTAATCCAGACACCGCGTTTTTTCAGCAATACCCGATTGGCAGGTTTTGGGGCCGCTTCGCAGCCCAGCGCGGGGCAAGCCCACTACCACAGACAGCCCGCTCACCACGGATAGCCCACTACCACAGACCGTCCACTCACCACAGGAAAGCTGAGCGGTTTGCTAGACCGGCGGCTGGGTCTCCAGCATCGAAGGTCGCTGGCTGACTTCGGCGTACCAGCCGGCAAGCTTAGGGTTGTCGACGCGCCACTGCATGTCCGGATGACGGAAGTCGAGGTAGCCCAGGGCGCAGGCCACGCTGATCGAAGCAATGTCAAAGTGGCTGGTCAGCTCGGCGATGGCATCCTGTTCCAGCTCGGCGAGGGCGCGGCGGATCTTGTTGCGCTGCTCGTCGAGCCAAGGCGCCCAATGTTTCTCCACCGGACGCAGGGTCGATTCATAACGCACCAGCACGGCGGCATCCATGATGCCGTCGGCCATCGAGGCCAGGGTCAGGCGGCGCCAGCGGGCCGAGCCGTCGCGGGGGATAAGTGGGTTGCCCACATGCTGGTGGTCGAGGTAATCAAGGATCACCCGACTGTCGTGCAACGCGCTGCCGTCCGCCAGGCGCAGGGCCGGGATCTTACCCACGGGGTTGCCTTGCACCACCTGCGCGTCCGGGCTGACCGGGGTCGGCATGCACCCTTGCAGGGCCACGCGATCCTGCTGGCCGGTTTCGATCAGCAGCACGCGGACCTTACGAACGAACGGTGACGCGGGGTTATGGAACAAGGTCATGCTGGGAGTGGCCATGGGCAAACCTCAAAATTGACTGTGGCTAGCCTAGAGGGTTGCGCGGTGGCTGGCGAGGGGGAGTGCGGGTGTTTTTGAGGGCCTCATCGGGGCAAGTCGAATCGTCGCACCGCCCCTCCCACGGTTGACCGAGTTGTCATGACGACCACGGAACACCTGTGGGAGGGGCTTGGCCCCGATAGCGCCCTCAGCCACGCCGCTTGAACAACGCCCACATGCCAATGGCGGCCGGTATCCCCAACCCCACCCAACTCAACGAATCCCACGGACCATCACCCAGCAACGCCGCAAACAACCCGGCGGCGCTGAGCAGGCCAATCCCCAGCGGGATGCCAAATACCTTCCAGAAACTCGACTGTCTTGGCTTCATGCCTTGCCCGCCTTGCGCCGGACGATCCACAGATAAATCCCGCTGAGCAGCACAACGATGGTCAACACATCCAGCACCGCCCACAGGATTTTCATCGGCATGCCGCCGTAGTCACCGAAGTGCAGCGGCTGGGACATGCCCATGGCGTCCATGTACCACGGCCGTTCGGCAACGGCGGTGACGGCCAGGGTGCTCGCGTCGATCAGCACCGGCGTGAGCAGGTGCGAGGTCAGGTGGGTGCTGCCTTTCATGAACACCGCGTAATGATGCTCGCTGGAAAAGCGTGTACCAGGAAAGGCGATAAAATCCGGCTGCATACCAGGGGCGGCCTTGGCGGCGATGGTCAGCAGTTCCGTTGCTGGGGCACGCTGGGTCAGCGGCGGGGCATTCTTGTACGGTTCGATCATCGCGTTGAGGCTGTCCTGACGCCACGCGGCGATGATCAGGTCGGCGCAGGCGCTGATCACGCCGGTCACGCCCACCACCAGCGCCCAGGTCAGGGTGACCACGCCGATCAGGTTGTGCAGATCCAGCCAGCGCAGGCGGGTGGATTTGTCCTGGCGCACAGTGGCGAACTTCAATCGGCGCATAAACGGCAGGTACAACACTGTGCCGGAGATGATCGCCAGCACAAACAACACGCCCATGAACGCCAGCAGCAACTTGCCCGGCAGCCCGGCGAACATGTCCACATGCAGACGCAGCAGGAACAGCGTGAAACCGCCATTGGCCGAAGGCATCTCCACCGACTCGCCGGTGCGCGCGTCGAGCATAAAGGTGTGGGACGAATTGGGCTCAGTGCCCGCAGTGGCGGCCATGATCGCGATCACACCGTTCTTGTCGTCCTCGTCCCACGCCAGGTATTGCATGGCTTCACCGGGGCGATGGGCCTGCGCCTTGGCGACCAGTTGCTCAAGGTTGAGCTGCGGCGTATCGGCAGGCATCTGCGCCAGTGTGGGCTCGTTGCCCAGCAGATGGTCGATCTCATGGTGAAACACCAGTGGCAGGCCGGTGAGGGCGAGCAGCAGGAGGAATACGGTGCAGATCAGGCTGGTCCAAGTGTGGATGAAGGACCAGCGGCGGATGGTTTTGCTTTTCATCACGGCTCCAAAAGGCAAAAGGGCCGCAGTTCAGGCGGCCCTTCATCAGCGGTTTTTCACCATCTTAAAATTTGTAGTTCACGCTGGCGACCACGTTACGCTGGTCGCCGTAGTAGCAGTAGAAGCCGTCGCAGGTCGACAGGTAATCCTTGTTGAAGATGTTCTTGGCGTCGACCGCCACCGTCACACCTTTCATAGAACTGTTTACGCGGCCCAGATCGTAGTGCACGGAGGCGTCATATACGGTGTAGGACCCCACATGACCGAGGTCGGTGTTGGCAGCATTGCCGTAGGTGTCGCCGACGTAGCGCACACCTGCACCCACGCCGAACCCGTCCAGCATGCCGCTGTGCCAGGTGTAGTCGGCCCAGCCTGTGGCTTGGTTGCGAGGCAACTGGTTCAGGCGATTGCCTTTTTCTGCCGCAACCCCTTCGGTGATTTCACTGTCGTTATAGGTGTAGGAACCTACGAGCTTGAGGCTTTCGGTGACGTCGGCACTGGCTTCCAGTTCAAGGCCTCGAACCCGTACCTCACCGACTTGGCGAGTGATGCTGCCTTCGGTGACCGAGGTGTTTTGTTGTGTCAGGTCGAACACTGCAGCGGTGAATAATGCTTTGGTGCCGGGAGGCTGGTATTTGATACCGGCTTCATATTGCTTGCCTTCGGTGGGCTTAAATGCTCCGGTGCTGGCTACTTGTGTACCCGAGCCGGCCTGGAATGATTCAGCGTAGGACAGGTACGGAGTGATGC
Organism: Pseudomonas sp. W22_MBD1_FP4; assembly: GCF_052113765.1. Lineage (NCBI taxonomy): Bacteria > Pseudomonadati > Pseudomonadota > Gammaproteobacteria > Pseudomonadales > Pseudomonadaceae > Pseudomonas > Pseudomonas sp. W22_MBD1_FP4. Next base: position 80,372 of record NZ_JBGQOI010000015.1, read on the forward strand.
CGTTGTCGAAGACATAGCTCAGCGCCGCGTTACCGCTGAAATGTTTGTCACGCTGAGTATTGGTTGCGTCGTTGAGGTTATGAAACGTGGTGCCGGTATGGACCCAGTCTTCACGCCCGCCGAGGGTCAGGCGCCAGTTGTCGAGGGCCATTTGGTCTTGAAGGTAGAGGCCGGTCTGCTGGGTCTTCTGGTTGTAGTCATACATGGTGAAGTAGGTGACTTTCGAGAAGTCCTGCCCATACACCGGACGGTTGAAGTTGATGGTCGGCACGCCCGCCGATCCCCACAACCAGCGCGCATCGCTGTCGGAGCGCTGGTGGTCGAGACCCAGCAGCAGGGTGTGATTGATTGCGCCGGTCTTGAAGTCTGCCTGGAAGTTGTTGTCGACGGCGAATTGGCCGATGTTTTCATCGACCTTGCCAGCGGAACGACTCACGTTGCCATCGGCATCAACCGCAACTTCAGGCCCATTTGGAAAGAACGCGCCACCGGCGGTAATGCCCTGGAAGGACAGGTCATTCTTGGTGTAACGCAGGTTTTGGTGGAACTGCCAGGTGTCGTTCAGGCGCGTCTCGAACGCGTAACCCAGCGCGTAGTAAGTGCGGTCATAGAATTCCCAGTCCGGATCGCCAAGGTTTTTGTGGTGGGAAATCTTGCCGGCCGGTGAACTCAACTTGGTGCCTTGCAGTGGCAGGAACTGCCCGGTGATACCCGTATCGTCGCGGGTGAACTGGGTCAGCAGCGTGAACCTGGTGTCGTCGTTGATATTCCACGTCAGGCTGGGTGCGACGTTGTAGCGCTTGTCCGGGATGTGGTCGACGGCGGTGTTGCTGTCGCGCACCACGCCGCTTACGCGGTAGAGGAACTGTCCTTCATCGTCGATCTTGCCGGTGCTATCGAAGTTGATCTGTTTGTGGTTATTGCTGCCTGCCTGAACTTCAATTTCGTTCGAGCTTTCGGCCTGGGGGCGGCGACTGACCATATCCAGCAAACCGCCGGGTGGGGTTTGCCCGTAGACCGACGAGGCCGGACCTCGGAGGACTGCGATGCGTTCCAGGTTCCAGGTGTCAATCTTCGGCGTGGCGTAGTTGCCTTTGGGCAATGGCAGACCGTCAAGGAATTGGGTTGGGACAAACCCGCGTACCAGCAGCCAGTCACTGCGCGAGTCTGATCCGTAGCCACTGCTCTGCACGCCAGCGGTGTAACGCAGTGCATCGTTAAGGTTGAGAACGGAGCGGTCTTCCATTTGCTGGCGAGTGATCACCGTGACCGAGCGAGGCAACTCGGCGATAGGAGTATCGGTCTTGGTGCCAGCCGCTGTGCGGGTGGCGACATAACCATCCACCGGCCCCCATGCGCTTTCATAACTGCCCTGTCCGGTGATGCTGGTCTCTGGCAACGCCACAACCCCCTCAGGAATCGCCACCAAGGTAAACGTCCCCGCACCACCCTGTTCCAATTGCAACCCAGTCCCACGCAACGCCTCGCGCAGTGCACCTTGTGCATCGAACTGGCCCTGGACCGGCGCCGAGGTCTTGCCGGCGGCCAGCGACGGGTTGAGGGTCAGCGCGAGGCCGGCCTGGCTGGCGATTTGGTTCAGGGTGGTGGCCAGCGGTGCAGCCGGCAGGTTGTAGGCGCGCACGCTGGACGCTTGTTCGGCTGCAAACAGTGAAGGGCTGGCCAGCGGGGCGCTGAGGGCTATGGCCACGGCTAACAGGCTGGGGCGCAACAAGGTGTCTAGCGTGCGGGACATGGGGCGGCTCCTGAATGGAAGTAATTCGCAATTGCCTATGTGCCGAACGAGAATCGAGAAGTGATAGGGCAGGATCGAAATATTTTTGCGGTGGGTGTGAGGGCCTCATCGGGGGCAAGTCGAATCGTCGATAGCGATAGCCCAGCCACCCCAGACCCTAAGGCTTACCCGTGACCGTTACCCACCACGGCGTGTGCTGCTCGATCCGCACCGGCAGGGTCGGCAGCAGAGCGTTGAGCGCAAGGGTGGTGTCGTGCAGCGGGAAGCTGCCAGTGATGCGCAGGTCAGCCACGCTTTTATCCACACCCAAGTAGCCGGTGCGGTAGCGGCTGAGCTCTTCCACCACATCGCCCAGGCGGGCGTTGTCGACCACCAGCATGCCGCGGGTCCAGGCGTCGGTGGCAGGGGTGACGGCCAGTGCTGGGCCGAGGCCGTCGCCACGCATCAGCACTTGCTGGCCTTCCTTGAAAATCTGTTCTTGATGCAATGCTTGCGGCTGCGCCGCGACTGCCGATTGCAAGACGCTCAACCGCGTGGCGTCGTCTTCGCGCCTGACGATAAACCGCGTGCCCAGTGCCCGCAGGCTGCCGTCGCGGGTTTGCACGTAGAACGGGCGCGCGTCGTTGTGGCCGGTCTCGACGAGGATTTCGCCTTCCTGCAACACGATCAGCCGGCGTTTTTCATCAAAGCGTACGTCGATGGCGCTGTGGGTATTGAGGTTGATTTGCGTGCCGTCCGCGAGTTTCAGCGTGCGCTGTTCGCCGGTGGCGGTGCGTTGGTCGGCCAGCCAATAGTGGATCGGCACATAACGCTCGCCGGCAAACAACGCCAAACCGCACACCAGCGCGATACTCGCCAGGCCAGTACCGAGCTTGCGCACCCGTTGGCGAATACCTTCACGCGATTGCAACAACGCCGCCCGCGCCGGGCCCGAGGCTACGCCAAAGCGCTGGTCGAGCATCCCCAACTGGCGCCAGGCGCGAGCGTGTTCTTCATTACTGGCCAACCATTTGCTGAACTCTTCACGTTCCACCGCGCTGCCGTCGCCGGAATCCAGGGACAGCTGCCAGGCAATCGCCGCATCCAGCACACGGGCCGAGACCGGTTTTGAGCTGATGGCACTCACAACGGTTCGCCATACAACGCGATGTAGCACTGGCGAATGCCCTGGGCCAGGTACTGGCGCACACGGGGTACTGACACGCCGAGGCGCTGGGCGATTTCCGCGTGGCCCAGGCCGTCGAGGCGGTTATAGAGGAACGCGGCGCGGGCCTTGCTCGACAGCTTGCCGAGCAGGCGGTCGATGGCCTTGAGGTCTTCCAGGATAAGTTGCTGTTCTTCCGCAGAAGGGTGTTCGCTTTCCGGGACTAGCATTAATTCGGCGAGATAGGCCTGTTCCAAGGCGGCGCGCCGGAAGTAGTCGAACAGCAAGCCTTTGGCGATCGCCACCAGAAATGCCCGTGGCTCGCGGGGGGCGCGCAGCTCGTCACGGCCCAGCAGGCGCATGAAGGTGTCCTGACTCAGGTCTTCGGCGCGACTCGGGCAGGCCACATTGCGCCTCAGCCAGGCCAACAGCCAGCCACGATGGTCGCGATACAACGCGCCAACAAGCTCACTGTGTGGGTTCTGGACCGACGACAAGGCATCACCGAATAAACAAGGGGTTTAAACTAACGAGAATTATTCGCGATTGTGTCAGAGGCGTGGGATGGGCGCAATTGGCGTCCGTCGGGTTGAAGGCTTAATGACATCTCATTGGTAGATGAGCGTTGCCTGGTGAGACGGGCTCTTTGTGGTGAGCAGGATTTCTGTGGTGAGCAGGTTTTCTGTTGTGAGGGGGCTTTCTGTGGTGACTAGATTTTCTGTGGTGAGCGGGCTTGCCCCGCGCTGGGCTGCGAAGCGGCCCTAACACCTGCCAATGGGTTATGACTGAAGAAACACGGTGCCTGGATTGGGGCTGCTCCGCAGCCCAGCGCGGGGCAAGCCCGCTCACCACAATGAAAACCCTTTCACCTAAAGGTCATTTATTTAATTGGTTAGAAAGAGGGCGCTTGCTTGCGCCGTTTCCATTGGCTCAAGCGCTCCTGAAGCGCCTTCGGGGAGTCGATCTGCTGTTGTCGCGCACGACTGAACAAGATAAGCATCAGCTCCGCCGTGGCCAGGGCGTCGGCGCTGGCGTGATGGCGTTCGCCCACGTGCAGTTTGAAATGGTTTATCCAGTCGTCCAGTCCGGCTTCGCGGATAGGCGCCTCGGGGCACAGCAGTGGGGCGATGTCGGCCACATCCAGAAACGGATGCGCCAGGCGATAACCCAGGCTGTCCTTGAGTGCGCGGCCGAGCATGTGCTGGTCGAACGGTGCATGGAAGGCCAGCAATGGGCTGTCGCCGACAAATGCCATGAAGTCCAGCAGCGCTTCCACCGGATCACTGCCAGCGGCGATGGCGCTGGGCCCCAGACCATGGATCAACACGCTGGGGCTGAGCTTTGTTTCGGCGCGCTGCAGGGTGCGTTCGAACAGCTGTGAAAAGTCCACCGCGCCGTCTTCGATCACCACCGCGCCGATGGACAGCACTTGGTCACGGTTGAGATTCAGGCCGCTGGTTTCCAGATCTACCACCACCCAGCGTTGGGTACGCAGTGGGTTATCGCCCAATGCCGCGGGCTTGGACAGTTGCACCAGGCGCCGTTGTTGCGCGGCATCAAGGCCAGGTTTTTTCGCACGTAACCAGTCGAATAAACTCACAGTTGATACCGCAACGTCAGGCTGCTTTGCAGGCGTTGGGCCTGGCGCAGGGATTCGCGCAGAATGCGCCGGTCCAGGTGGTTGAGGCTATCGGGGTCGACGCGGTTGGAATACGGCTGGTTCTCGCGGGTCTGTAACTGGTGCTGCTGCATGCGGGTTTGCTGGATAAAGTGGTACGCCTCTTCATACGCGGCGCCGTCCAGCGGCTCGATGACTTCCTTGGCCACCAACTGGCGCAGACGCTCCAGGGTGTTGTTGGCGTGGATGCCATTGGCCAGCGCCAGCAGGCGCGCGCCGTCGACAAACGGTGTGAGGCCCTGCACCTTGAGGTCGAGCGTGGCTTTTTCACCGCTTTTACGTGTCAGCACGAATTCGCGGAAACGTCCTACAGGTGGCCGTTGGCGCAAGGCGTTCTCGGCAAGCATGCGTTGAAACAGCCGGTTATCTGCGACCTGATCCAGGACGTTTTGGCGCAAAAAATCGCCCCCCTGTTCATCGCCCCACACCACCCGCAGATCAAAATAGATGCTCGAACCCAATAGGTTCTCCGGCGTTGCTTCACGAATAAACGCCGCAAACCGCCGCGCCCATTCCGCCCGCGATAGGCACAGCTCGGGGTTGCCAGCCATGATATTGCCCTTGCACAGGCTGAACCCGCACAGCGCCAGGCTCTGGTTGATCTGCTGCGCCAGGGGCAGCAACCGACCGCGAATCTCGGCGACCTCCACCGCGTCCTTGGCCTCGAACAGAATGCCGTTGTCCTGGTCGGTGTACAGCGTCTGCTCGCGGCGGCCTTCGCTGCCGAAACACAACCAACTGAACGGCACGCCGGGGTCGCCTTTTTCGGCGAGGGTCAACTCGATTACTCGACACACCGTGTGATCGTTGAGCAGGGTAATGATGTGAGTGATCTGGGTGGATGACGCGCCATGGGCGAGCATTCGCTCGACCAACTGGCCAATCTCGCCGCGAATCGCCACCAGGTTCTCCACCCGGGGCGCATTGCGGATGGTGCGGGCCAGGTGCACCAGATCGACCCGTTGCAGGGAAAACAGATCGCGTTCGGATACCACGCCACACAGGCGCTGGTCCTTGACCAGGCACACATGGGCGATATGCCGTTCGGTCATGGCGATGGCGGCGTCGAATGCGCTGTGGTCCGGGGTCAGGAAAAACGGCGCCTGGGTCATGTGACTGTCGATCGCCTGGCTGAAATCGCTGGTGCCGTCGGCGACCACTTGGCGCAGGTCGCGCAGGGTAAAAATCCCCAGGGGCGACTGATGGACGTCGACGATCACAATGCTGCCCACCTGTTGCTCGTGCATCAGCGTCACCGCTTCGCGCAGTGGCGTGTCCGGGCTGCACATTACCGGGTGGCGCATGGCCAATTCGCCCAGACGGGTATTGAGCGAATACTGCGTGCCTAGGGTTTCCACGGCTTTTTGCTGCACTTGCTGGTTGACCTGATCCAGCAGGCTGCTGACGCCGCGCAGGGCAAAGTCGCGAAACGGGCTGGAGAGGGCAAACAGTTTGATAAAGGCGGGCTTGTTCAGTTGCAGGCAGAAGGTGTCTTCGGCGGCTTTATGCTCGGTGCGCGTGGCTCTTTCACCTAAAAGCGCAGCAAGGGGGAAGCACTCGCCAGTGGTGATTTCGAAGGTGGTTTCTGCCGAGTCCGGTCGTTCGCCCACGACGCGGCCTTGTTTGACGATGTAGAAGTGCTCCACCGGCCCGCCCGACGGCTTGAGAATGCTCTCGCCAGGGCCGAAGAAACGTAATTGACACTGTTCAACCAGAAATGCCAGGTGCGCATTTTCCATTTGATTGAATGGCGGGAAACGTTGCAGGAATTGCAAAGTGCCGTGGATGTTCTGCAACACGGCGGTTTTACCCGCCTGCGTGAAAGCATCAGCTTTACTCATAACAGTGACCGCAGTTTTTTTGTCGTTATCGTCCTGCATGGTCGACTCCTACGCGATAGGTGCCCATTGGACGTAAGTCTAGGTCGATGAAAACAGCGTAGAGCTAGGGAAAAACCTTACATGAATATCGTCCAAACCCCGTGGAACACCCACTAGTCAAACTTTCCGACGAAGTGCACATTGATCGCCCTTCCGCAGATGTCTGACGAGTGTGCTGGGAGATTGATGAAAATTGTTGAGAACCGTATGTCCGACCACGATATTTTGAGTGATGCCGAGCGCGAGGCCCTGAGCGCCGTGATGCTGGAGCCTGATTTACCGCCGCAACGCGTGCTGATTGTCGATGACGACAAGGATGCGCGAGAACTGCTGGCGGAGATCCTTGCTCTGGACGGTATTCGCTGCATGACTGCCGAGAGTGGTGAGGCAGCGTGGAATTTGTTGAAATCCAGCAGCTCCATCGGTTTGCTGATCACCGACTTGCGCATGGCACCGAGCAATGGCCTGGAGTTGATCCGCCAAGTGCGCGAATCCACCCGCGCGGCGCTGCCGATCATCATCATGTCGGGGGACGCCGAAGCGCCGGATGTGATCGATGCGATGCATTTGAGTGTGGTGGACTTTTTGCTCAAGCCGATCGACAGCGTGAAGTTAGCGAAACTGGTCAAGCGCGAGTTGGGGATGGCTTCCTGATTTTTGCGGTATCTGCACGGGCTTCATCGGGAGCAAGCCCCGTCCCACAGTTGACCGCGTACATCCACAACACAGCCCCAAAGAAAAAGCCCTGATCTCTCGATCAGGGCTTTTTCATTTACAGGCCGTTTTTAGCCTTGAACTCCCGACGCCGACGGTGCAACACCGGCTCGGTGTAACCGTTGGGTTGCTTGGTCCCTTCAATCACCAACTCCACCGCTGCCTGGAACGCGATGTTGCTGTCGAAGTCCGGGGCCAGTGGGCGATACAGCGCGTCCCCTGCGTTCTGACGGTCCACCACTGGCGCCATGCGCTTGAGGCTTTCCATCACCTGGGCTTCGTTGACGATGCCGTGGCGCAACCAGTTGGCGATGTGCTGGCTGGAAATACGCAGGGTGGCGCGGTCTTCCATCAGGCCCACATCGTTGATGTCCGGCACTTTGGAGCAGCCGACGCCTTGGTCGATCCAGCGGACCACGTAGCCGAGGATGCCCTGGGCGTTGTTGTCCAGCTCGTTGCGGATTTCTTCCTCGGACCAATCGGTGTTGCTGGCCAGGGGGATGGTCAGGATGTCGTCCACCGAGGCGCGCTCGCGCGTGGCCAGTTCGGCCTGGCGGGCGAATACGTCAACCTTGTGATAGTGCAGGGCGTGCAGCGCAGCCGCCGTAGGCGACGGTACCCAGGCGGTGTTGGCACCGGCCAATGGGTGAGCGATTTTCTGTTCGAGCATCGCGGCCATCAGGTCGGGCATCGCCCACATGCCTTTACCGATCTGTGCGCGGCCTTGCAGGCCCGTGCTCAAGCCGATATCGACGTTCCAGTTCTCGTAGGCGCCGATCCATTTTTCGGCCTTCATGGCGGCCTTGCGCACCATCGCGCCCGCTTCCATGGAGGTGTGGATTTCGTCGCCGGTGCGGTCCAGGAAGCCGGTGTTAATAAACACCACGCGCTCGCTGGCCGCCTTGATGCAGGCCTTGAGGTTGACCGTGGTGCGGCGCTCCTCGTCCATGATCCCGACCTTGAGGGTGTTGCGCGGCAGGTTCAGCACGTCTTCGATGCGACCGAATAGCTCGTTGGTAAACGCGGCTTCTTCCGGACCGTGCATTTTCGGCTTCACGATGTACACCGAGCCGGTGCGGCTGTTCTTGCGGGTGTTGTTGCCGTTGAGGCTGTGGACCGCCGCCAGGCTGGTGACCAGGCCGTCGAGGATGCCTTCCGGCACTTCATCGCCGTTCTTATCGAGGATCGCGTCGATGGTCATCAAGTGACCAACGTTGCGCACGAACAACAGCGAACGGCCATGCAACGTCACGTCCTGACCGTCGATGCCGGTGTAGACACGGTCAGGGTTCATGGTACGGGTGAAGGTCTTGCCGCCCTTGGCCACTTCTTCGGCCAGGTCGCCTTTCATCAGGCCGAGCCAGTTGCGGTAGATCACCACTTTGTCGTCGGCATCCACGGCGGCGACGGAGTCTTCGCAGTCCATGATGGTGGTAAGCGCAGCTTCCATCAGTACGTCTTTCACGCCGGCAGCGTCGGTCTGGCCGACCGGGGTGCTGGCGTCGATCTGGATTTCGAAGTGCAGGCCGTTGTGTTTGAGCAGGATCGCAATCGGCTCGGCCGCCGGGCCCTGGAAGCCGATCAGTTGCGCATCGTCACGCAGGCCGCTGTTGCTGCCGCCTTTGAGGCTGACGATCAACGTGCCGTCGACGATCTTGTAACCGGTGGAATCGACGTGGCTGCCGGCGCTGAGCGGCGCGGCTTCGTCGAGGAAGGCACGGGCGAAGGCAATCACTTTGTCGCCACGCACTTTGTTGTAGCCCTTGCCCTTCTCGGCGCCGTCGGCTTCGCTGATGGCGTCGGTGCCATACAGCGCGTCGTACAGCGAACCCCAACGCGCATTAGAGGCGTTGAGGGCGAAACGGGCATTCATCACCGGCACCACCAGCTGTGGGCCGGCCATACGGGCGATTTCGTCATCGACGTTTTGGGTCGAAGCCTGGAAATCTGCGGCTTCTGGCAGCAGGTATCCGATGTCTTGCAGGAAGGCTTTGTAGGCCACCGGGTCGTGAGCCTGGCCGGCATGGGTCTGGTGCCAGGTATCGATGCGCGCCTGGAAATCGTCGCGTTTGGCGAGTAGGGCTTTGTTCTTCGGTGCCAGGTCATGGATGACCTTATCGGCGCCGGCCCAGAACTGGTCGGCAGTGATGCCGGTACCGGGAATGGCTTCGTTGTTCACGAAGTCGAACAGGACTTTGGCGACCTGCAGGCCACCGACTTGAACGTGTTCAGTCATTGCTTGCCTCACTCTGCGGAGCTTATGCGCTTTTTCAGATTTTCATTATGTAGTGCACGGTTGGGCATACTACATGATGAGTTGCGGTTGTGAAAATTAGACTAAATACGTCGTTTAGCGACCCACTTTGGTCGTACGGTCACAGCGGAGAACAGGATGTTCTCAAAAAACTATTAGATTGTTCCAGATAAATATAAAAATGGTACACGATTTGTTTTCGTGGGCCCCCGGGTCCACCTTGTAGATTGAATTCAGAGGGCTTCGCCATGGACCATCTTGTACTCACAATTATCGCCGCCGACAAACCCGGCCTGGTCGAGCGCATCGCGCAGAACATTGCCGCCCACGGTGGCAACTGGCTGGAAAGCCGCATGGCCCATATGGCCGGGCAGTTTGCCGGGATCTTGCGGGTCAGCGTACCTACGGAAAGCCGTCAGGCGTTATTGGGGGCGCTGGAGGACTTATCCACACACGGCATTCGCGTGTTGGTGGGTGAGGGCAGCACTGGGCAGGCCTCGGCGTCCAAACCAATTGTGATGACGATGGTGGGCAATGACCGTTCGGGCATCGTGCGTGAGATCACGGCGTTATTGAGTCAGCAGGGCGTGAACCTGGAGCGCTTGAGCACGGATGTGCGCCCGGCCCCTATGAGTGGCGACACGCTGTTCACAGCTGAAGCGTTGTTGCAGGTGCCACCATCGTTGTCCCTGGAGAGCTTGCAGCAATCCCTGGAAACCTTGGCCGATGACTTGATGGTGGAGCTGCGTAACGAGGAGTAATTTGTCCACAAGGTTATGCATGGAAATCTTGCATGGGCCTGTGGATAACCTTGGGGTGAATGCCTGCAAGCCATGCCGGCTGTGGCTTGCAGGATGCTGTACGTTATTTGATCAGCGTTTGCGCACGGTCAGCCAGGCGTCCACGCTGTAGACCACCAACCCAGCCCAGATAAAGGCGAAGGCAATCAGCGTGCTTGGCGCCAGGTGTTCGCCGAACAGCAGTACGGCTTCGAGCAACACCAGGGTCGGCGCGACGTACTGCAAGAAACCCAGCGCGGTGTACGGCAAATGCCGTGCGGCGGCGTTGAAGCACACCAGCGGGATGAGCGTTACCGGACCCGCGGCCACCAGCCACCAGGCTTCGGACGTACTCCAGAACGCCAGTTGCGCACTGTGGGCGGAGGGGTTGAACAGCAGCCACGCGACGGCAATTGGCACCAGCATCCAGGTTTCCACCACCAGCCCTGGTAGCGCCTTGACCGGTGCCTGTTTGCGGATCAGGCCGTAGAAGCCAAAGGTCAGCGCCAGCACCAACGACACCCACGGCAAACTGCCCACTTGCCACACCTGTTGCGCCACGCCCACTGCGGCCAGGCCCACGGCAGCCCATTGCAGGCGACGCAAGCGTTCGCCGAGAAGCAACATGCCCAGCAGTACATTCACCAACGGGTTGATGTAGTAACCCAGGCTGGCTTCCAGCATGCGGCCACTGTTCACCGACCACACATACGTCAGCCAGTTACCGGCAATCAACGAACCGCTGAGGGCAAGGATCGCCAGGCGCTGGGGGTTGTCGCGCAGCTCGCGGAACCAACCGGGATGCTTCCACACCATCAACAGCAAGCCGCCGAACAACGCCGACCACAGCACACGGTGAACGATGATCTCGGCGGCGGGTACGCTGGCGATGGCTTTGAAGTAGAGCGGGAACAAGCCCCAGATGACATAGGCGCTCAGGCCCAGGATGTACCCCTTGCGGGGGTTGGCGGCGTGCATTGCAGAATCCTTGCTTAGGCAGCTAACAAAGCGCGATTGTAAGGATATTTGACAGGCAATGGGACTGGCTTGGTAATGCGGTCTGCTTTGTGTAGGAGGGTGCAAGCCCCCTCCCACGTTCACAAGCAATCAGAAGAGTTTGAGCGGCTCTTCATTGAGCGCCGAAAGCTGCTCGCGCAGTGCCAGCACCTGATCACCCCAATACCGCTCGCTGCCGAACCACGGGAAGCTGTGGGGGAAGGCGGGATCGTCCCAACGCCGCGCCAGCCAAGCGCTGTAGTGCATCAGGCGCAGGGCGCGCAGCGGTTCGATGAGCGCCAATTCCCGCGGGTCGAAATCGTGGAATTCCTGATAGCCGTCCATCAACTCGGACAGTTGGCCCAGGCATTCCTGACGGTCGCCAGCGAGCATCATCCACAGGTCCTGCACCGCCGGTCCCATACGGCAGTCATCCAGGTCGACGATATGGAACATCTCGTCGCGGCACATCATGTTGCCGGGGTGGCAATCGCCGTGCATGCGGATGTTCTTGTGCGGTGTGGCCTTGTAGACCTCTTCCACACGCTTGAGCAGGTCGCGGGCAACGGACTCGTAGGCCGGCAGCAGGCTTTTGGGAATGAAATTGCCTTCGAGCAGCGTGTTGAGTGAATCGTGACCGAAGTTCTTCACGCCCAGGGCTTCACGGTGTTCGAACGGGCGGGTCGAACCCACCGCGTGCAAACGGCCGAGCAGTTGCCCGAGTCGATACAGTTGATCAAGGTTGCCGGGCTCTGGCGCACGGCCGCCACGGCGAGGGAACAAGGTGAAGCGGAAGCCGGCGTGTTCGAACAGGCTCTCGCCGTTGTGGATCAATGGCGCGACTACTGGCACTTCGCAGTCGGCCAGCTCGAAGGTGAAGCGGTGTTCTTCAAGGATCGCGTCGTTGGTCCAGCGTTGAGGGCGATAGAACTTGGCGATCAGCGGTTCACCGTCTTCGATACCCACCTGATACACGCGGTTTTCGTAGCTGTTGAGCGCCAGAACACGAGCATCGCTGAGGAAACCGATGCTTTCGACGGCGTCGAGCACGAGGTCAGGGGTGAGGGTTTCAAACGGATGGGCCATGGGAACTCCTGCGGGCAGCAGGGCGCCGCTTCCGGCCGGGTATGGTAACGCACCAAGCCTGAGATAGGGGGCGCCTGTGCCATTGTCATCGGGGGCAAGTGCCCTCCCACAGGTGACCGCGTTTATCCTGTAGGAATGCGGTCTGATGTGGGAGGACGCTTGCCCTCGATAGCGGCCTATCAGGCGCCGACAATCCCGCCATCATCTCGCCGAATCGCTATCACCGACGAACGCGGCTTGCCATTCGGCAGATGCTCCGGCCAAGTCGAGCCGCCGGTTTCCCCCGGATGCTGAATCCCCACAAACAACGTTTTCTGATCTGGTGAGAAGCTGATACCCGTCACCTCACACGCCACCGGCCCGACCATGAAGCGGCGGATTTCTCCGGTGACTGGGTCGGCGCAGAGCATCTGGTTGTTGCCCATCCCGGCAAAGTCGCCCGCGTTGCTGTAATCGCCATCGGTGAGGATCCACAGGCGTCCGGCCTTGTCGAAGCCCAGACCGTCGGGGCTGTTGAACATGTTCTGCGGGTTGATGTTGGACGATCCGCCCTTGGGCTTGCCCGCGTGTACGCCGGGGTTGCCGGCGACCACAAACAAATCCCAGCTGAAATCGGCCGCACCGTGGTCATCGGCATTGGCTTTCCAGCGCAGGATCTGGCCGTAGACGTTCTTTTCCCGTGGGTTGGGGCCGCCTACCGGTTGGCCGTCTTCGCCGCGCTTGGCGTTGTTGGTCAGGGTGCAGTAAACCTGGCCATCGGTGGGGCTGACCACGATCCATTCCGGGCGGTCCATGCGCGTGGCTTTGACCACACTGGCGGCCAGGCGCGCGTGGATCAGCACTTCTGCCTGGTTGGCGAAACCGCTGCTGGCGTCGATACCGTTTTTTCCATGGGTCAACTCGACCCACTGGCCTTTGCCCTTGGGATGATCGGCATCGCCGTTGCCCGCGTCGAAGATCGCCACGTACAAGGTGCCGTGGTCGAGCAAGTCTTTGTTGGCCTTGGGGTTCTTGTGGTTGATCTTGTCGCGGCTGACGAACTTGTAGATGAACTCACCGCGCTCGTCGTCGCCCATGTACACCACCGCGCGGCCGTCGCGGGTTTCAGCGAGGGCGGCGTTTTCGTGTTTGAAGCGGCCCAGCGCCGTGCGTTTGGCCGGGGTGGATTGCGGATCGAATGGGTCGATTTCCACCACCCAACCATGACGATTGAGCTCGTTGGGGTTCTTGGCCAAGTCGAAGCGGGGGTCGTGCTGGTGCCAGTTGATGTCTTTACTGGCGGCCACCACGCCGTAGCGTTTCTGTGCGGCGTCGAAGGTTTGTTGTGGGTTGCTGCTGCCGAAGCAGTCGGTGAAGTTCTCTTCACACGTCAGATAAGTGCCCCACGGTGTCTTGCCGTTAGCGCAGTTCTGGAAGGTACCGAGGGCTTTCTTGCCGGATTTGTCGGCGCTGGTTTTCAGCCAGTCGTGGCCAGCAGCAGGGCCGCTCAGGCGGATTGGCGAGTTGCCGTGGATACGGCGGTTGTAACGCGAGTCCTGGACGAACTGCCAGGTGTCACCCTTGCGCCGCACTTCAATTACCGACACGCCTTCGCTGGCCTGGGCCTTGTGCACATCTTCCGCCGATTGCGGCGCGCCGCCGTGGGCGTAGAGATAGCGGTAATTGGTGTATTCGTTGTTGATCGCCATCAGCGCGCGGTTGTCGTCGCCGGGGAAGGCGAACAGGCTCATGCCATCGTTGTTGTCGCCGAATTGTTGTTCCTGGGCCTTGGCCGTGCCGTTGCCGGAAGGGTCGAAAGCCGGCGCGCTCTTGTGCAGCGGTTGGCCCCAACTGATCAGCACCGAGGCGCTGTAGCCCGGCGGCAAAGTGATGGTGTCGCTGGTGGCGGCAGCGATGCTGGCAAACCCCAGCAGCGGGCTGGCGGACGCGGCGTTCACGGCCAGTGCGCTGCGGCTCAGCAGGTTGCCGCCCAGGAACATCGCGGCACCGCACAGGGCGCCGGCGCCGATGAAGCGGCGGCGGGTGAGGCCAACCATCTGTTCAAGGTCGGTGGCTTGGTTTTCTTCTAATAGGCTCATCTCAGGCTCCCTGCGGTTTTTGCAGACACCATAAGGAGCGGGTGTGACGAAGTTGTTGCAGTTTGAAGAACTCTGCGGCTCAGACCGGTGTGCCGAGCAGCACATGACTGGGGGCAAATTGCACTTGGATCGCCTGGCCTTCGGCGGCGTCCAGGGCGATGAGTACGTCGGGCTGCGCCAGGGCGCATAAAACCTGGCCATTGGGCAGGGCGATACGCACTTCGCTGGGACCGTCCTCGGCGTGGAGAATGGCGTCTAGCGTCCCGCTCATACAATTGTGTCCGAGTGTTACGGCGCCATCCGGTGCCAGCAATTCCAGCCAGCCAGCCTTGATCAGCGCGACGACTTCCACGCCGATCTCCAGCTCCAGCCGTTGTGTGCTGTCGTGGGTGATTTGCGCCGCGAGGGTCAATCCACCCGCGAGTTGCAAATGAATCAGGTCGTTGCGGCCATGGCTTTCAATTCTGATGACCAGGCCATGCAACTGATTGCGCGCGCTGGTTCGTAGCATCAGACGGCCCAGCAGATTGAAGTCACTGGCGGCTTCGTCCGAGCCCAGCACCTCAGCCTGCAAGGCTTGCAGGCGTTGATAGAGGCGCAATACCCGTTCCCCTTCAGCCGTGAGCCTGGCGCCGCCGCCGCCTTTGCCGCCGACGCTGCGTTCTACCAGCGGTTTTTGCGCGAGGTTGTTCAGTTCATCAATGGCATCCCAAGCGGCCTTGTAACTCAAGCCAGCACTCTTGGCGGCGCGGGTGATGGAGCCCTGTTCGGCGATATGCCCAAGCAGGGCGATGCGTTGGGGGCGGCGGACGATGTGTTGGCTCAGTAAAGTCGGAAGAGACATGGGCATATGCTGTGTTGGGATGAGCGGACGTTGCGGCTGTAAGGCATGAGAGTCAAGTGCCGGGCTTGGGTGTGCGGGCCAGGCAGTACACGTCCACCTGTCGCGCGCCGGCGTTGATCAACAGCCGCGCCAGGCTGTGGGCGGTGGCGCCGGTGGTGAGCACGTCGTCCACCAGCGCCAGGTGGCGGCCTTGTACAAGGGCATCAGGGGTCAGGGCGAAGGCGTTGAGCAGGTTGCGTTTGCGCGCCTTGGCGTCGAGGGTCTGTTGCGCCATGGTTTCATGGGGGCGTAATAACAAGTGTTCATCGTAGGGGATATTCAGGTCGGCACTGAGCCAGCGCGCCAGCATCAGTGCCTGGTTATAACCACGCTCGCGCAGGCGCTGGCGGGCCATGGGTACCGGCAGCAGAACGTCTGGGCGAGTGAGTTCGTTGTTGTCGAAGCGATCCCGCAGGTGTTGCCCCAGCAAGTGCCCCAGTAGATGCCCGAGGGGCCAGCGCGCCTGGTGCTTGAAGCGACTGATCAAGGTGTCCACGGGAAAGCTGTAGGTCCAGGGGGCGATTACTTGTTTAAAGGCGGGGGGGTGTTTCACGCATTGGCCGCAGATCAAACCGTCCATCGCCAAGGGTAACGCGCAGGTCTGGCAGTGCTCCATCAGCCAGGGCAGCTCGGTTTCGCAGACGTTGCACACACAATCGTCTGTTTCTGTGGCCTCATCGCAGATTAAACAGGTGCGTATGTTTTTTAACCAGATGTAAACTTCGTGTTTGTATCTTGGTTGACAGTGCATGAATCTTCCTTAAATATGCCGAGCATCCGTGTCGCGCCTGTGGGTATTGCCCTTCCCGCAGCGTTTGCCAAAGCATAATCAAGGAATCGCCCATGAGCGCCAGCATCACCGCCACCTTGCGTCACGATTGGTCCCTGGCTGAAGTCAAAGCACTGTTTGTGCAGCCGTTCAATGACCTGTTGTTCCAGGCGCAGACAGTACACCGTGCGCATTTCGACGCGAACCGTGTGCAGGTGTCGACGCTGCTGTCGATCAAAACCGGCGCCTGTCCGGAAGATTGCAAATATTGTCCGCAGTCGGGCCACTACAACACTGGCCTGGAAAAAGAAAAACTGATGGAAGTGCAGAAGGTCCTCGAAGAGGCTGCCCGCGCCAAGGCCATCGGTTCGACGCGCTTCTGCATGGGCGCCGCCTGGAAACACCCGTCGGCCAAAGACATGCCGTACGTGCTGCAGATGGTCAAAGGCGTGAAGGCCATGGGCCTGGAAACCTGCATGACCCTCGGCCGTCTTGACCAGGACCAGACCGAAGCCCTGGCCCAGGCCGGCCTCGACTACTACAACCACAACCTGGACACCTCGCCGGAGTTCTACGGCAGCATCATCACCACCCGCACCTACAGCGAGCGCCTGCAAACCCTGGCCTATGTACGTGATTCGGGGATGAAGATCTGTTCCGGCGGCATCCTCGGCATGGGCGAGTCCCTCGACGACCGTGCCAACCTGCTGATCCAGTTGGCCAACCTCCCGGAGCATCCGGAGTCGGTGCCGATCAACATGCTGGTGAAAGTGGCCGGTACGCCGCTGGAAAACGCCGAAGACATCGACCCGTTCGACTTCATCCGGATGCTCGCCGTGGCGCGCATCCTGATGCCTCAGTCCCATGTGCGGCTGTCCGCCGGCCGTGAAGCCATGAACGAGCAGATGCAGGCCCTGGCGTTTTTCGCCGGCGCCAACTCGATTTTCTACGGCGACAAACTGCTGACCACCGCCAACCCGCAGGCCGACAAGGACATGCAACTGTTCTCGCGCCTGGGCATCCTGCCGGAAGCCCGTGAAGAGCACGCCGATGAAGTGCATCAAGCGGCGATTGAGCAGGCGTTGGTCGAGCAGAAGAGCAGCGAGCAGTTCTACAACGCTGTCGTCTGATTGAAATGAAAGGCCCATGTGGGAGGGGGCTTGCCCCCGATGAGGGAGTGTCAGTCGATAAATAGAGTGACTGGCCCACTGCTATCGGGGGCAAGCCACCTCCCACAATTTGATCGAGTTAATCCTGCTAGTCCGAGGCCTGCATGTCTTTTGATCTATCCGCGCGCCTCGCTGCCCGCCGTGCCGAACACCTTTACCGTCAGCGGCCACTGCTGCAGAGCCCCCAAGGTCCTGACGTGGTGGTCGACGGCCAACCGTTGCTCGCCTTCTGCAATAACGACTACCTGGGCCTGGCCAATCATCCTCAAGTGATCGAAGCCTGGCGTGCCGGTGCGTCCCGTTGGGGCGTGGGCGGTGGCGCATCGCATTTGGTGGTCGGGCACGCCACGCCGCACCATGAACTGGAAGAGGCCCTGGCTGACCTGACCGGTCGCCCCCGTGCGCTGCTGTTTACCACGGGCTACATGGCCAATATGGGCGCAGTCACGGCGCTGGTGGGGCAGGGCGATACGGTGCTGCAAGACCGTCTCAATCACGCGTCCTTGCTGGATGCGGGCTTGCTGTCCGGTGCGCGGTTCAATCGCTACCTGCATAACGACGCCGCCAGCTTGGCCAAGCGCCTGGAGAAAGCCACCGGTAATACGTTGGTGGTCACCGATGGCGTGTTCAGCATGGACGGCGATTTGGCCGACTTGCCCGCGCTGGCCCGTGAAGCCAAGGCCAAAGGCGCCTGGCTGATGGTGGACGACGCCCATGGTTTCGGCCCGTTGGGGGCCAACGGCGCAGGGATCGTCGAGCATTTCGGCTTGAGTCAGGAAGACGTGCCGGTACTGGTCGGCACCCTGGGCAAAGCCTTCGGCACCGCCGGCGCGTTTGTGGCGGGCAGTGAAGAATTGATCGAAAGCCTGATCCAGTTCGCCCGGCCGTATATCTACACCACCAGCCAACCACCCGCGTTGGCCTGCGCCACGTTGAAAAGCCTGGAGCTGCTGCGCACCGAACATTGGCGGCGTGAACACCTTAATGGCCTGATCCGCCAGTTCCGGCAGGGCGCCGAGCAGCTCGGCCTGGACTTGATGGACAGCTTTACGCCGATCCAACCGATCCTGATTGGCGACAGCGCCAGAGCCGTGCGTTTGTCCCAGATGCTGCGCGAGCGCGGCTTGATGGTCACTGCGATCCGACCACCGACGGTGCCCGTCGGCAGCGCCCGTTTGCGCGTGACATTGACGGCGGCCCACAGCGAGGCGCAGGTGCAGCTATTGTTAAACGCATTGGAAGAGTGTTTCCGCTTGCTAGGCGCCCTGGAGCCCGACCATGCGTGATCGACTGATATTGCTGCCCGGCTGGGGCCTCGGCGTATCGCCGCTGGAACCTTTGGCCGCCGCATTGCAAGGGCTGGACGAACACCTGCACGTACAGATCGAGCCGTTGCCGGTGCTGGACTCCAGCGATCTCGGCGAATGGCTGGATGAACTCGACGCCACATTGCCGGATAACGCCTGGCTCGGCGGCTGGTCCCTGGGCGGCATGCTGGCTTCGGAATTGGCGGCGCGACGTGGCGAACGCTGCTGCGGGTTGCTGACCCTGGCGAGCAATCCATGTTTTGTCGCCCACCAGGGTTGGCCGAGTGCGATGCCTGCGCAGACGTTCGATTCCTTCCTCGCCGGCTGCCACGCCGATTCCCAGGTCACCCTCAAGCGCTTCGGACTGTTGTGCGCCAAAGGTGCTGAAGACCCTCGCGGGCTGGCGCGTTTGTTGGTCAGCGGCGCGCCGCAGACGCCGTCCGGCGCGTTGATGACCGGTCTTGAACTGCTTGCGAAATTGGACACCCGCGAAGCCTTGCTGGCCTATCGCGGCCCGCAGTTGCATCTGTTTGCCGGTATGGACGGGTTGGTGCCTGCCGAAGCCGCCAGCGACCTGCTGACGCTGCTCCCCGATGTTGAAATCGGTCTGATTGAACAGGCCGGTCACGCTTTTCTTCTGGAGGATCCCCACGGAGTAGCGGGGGCCATCCAGGCTTTTTTGCATGAGTGCGTTGATGACTGATTTATCCCACCCCCCTCTGCCGGGTGCCTTGCCGGACAAGCGCCAAGTAGCGGCGTCGTTTTCCCGTGCGGCGGCCAGTTACGACAGCGTCGCCGAGCTGCAGCGAGCGGTGGGGCATGAACTGCTGTCGCGCCTGCCGTCAGCGTGCGCGCCACGACGTTGGCTGGATATGGGATGCGGCACTGGGTATTTCAGTCGCGTGCTGGGTGAGTTATTGCCGGCCAGCGAGGGCGTGGCGCTGGATATCGCTGAGGGCATGCTCAACCATGCGCGGCCTTTAGGCGGCGCGGCGCATTTCATCGCGGGAGATGCCGAGCGTTTGCCCGTGCACGATGCAAGCTGCGGGCTGATCTTCTCCAGCCTTGCGGTGCAATGGTGTGCCAACTTCGATGCAGTGCTCAGCGAGGCACATCGCGTGCTGCAACCGGGCGGGGTATTGGCCTTTGCCAGTTTGTGTGTGGGTACATTGGATGAGCTGCGCGAAAGCTGGCGCGCCGCCGATGGCCTGGTGCACGTCAATCGCTTCCGCACCTTTGAGGCTTACCAGCAACTGTGTGCGGCCAGCGGCCTGCGTGTGGTCAGCCTGGAGCGCCAGCCCCATGTGCTGCATTACCCGGATGTGCGCAGTCTGACCCATGAATTGAAGGCTCTTGGTGCACACAATCTCAACCCCGGACGCCCCGGAGGGCTGACGGGCCGTGCGCGGATTGTTGCACTGGTCGAGGCTTATGAGCGATTCCGCCAGTCCCAAGGCCTGCCGGCGACTTATCAAGTGGTGTACGCCGTACTGGAGAAACCTCTATGAACGCCGCTTATTTCATTACGGGCACCGACACCGACGTCGGTAAGACCACCATCGCCGCCGGCCTCCTGCATGCAGCCGGCCAAGCCGGCAAAAGCACCGCCGCTGGTAAACCTGTCGCCTCCGGTTGCGCAGTAACCCCCGAGGGCCTGCGCAATGCCGATGCATTGGCGCTGCTGGCCGAATGTTCATTGCCGTTGAGTTATGCCGAGGTCAATCCGGTGGCTTTCGAGCCCGCCATCGCCCCGCACTTGGCAGCAAGGGAGGCAGGGGTTTCGCTGACGGTGCAATCGCTGCTCAAGCCCATGCAGCAGATTCTGGCGCGGCAAGCGGATTTCACCTTGATCGAGGGCGCAGGTGGCTGGCGCGTGCCGTTGGCTGACCAGGCCAATCTGTCGGACCTGGCCATCGGGCTCAAACTGCCGGTGATCTTGGTGGTAGGCGTGCGCCTGGGCTGTATCAGCCATGCTTTGCTCACCGCCGAAGCCATCGCAAGGGATGGTCTGTCGCTGGCGGGCTGGGTGGCGAACATCATCGACCCCAAGACCTCCCGTCTGGAAGAAAACCTCGCCACCCTGGCCGAACGGCTGCCTGCTCCGTGCCTGGGTCGAGTGCCGAAACTCAAGCACGCCAGCGCCGAAGCCGTGGCGCAATACTTACAGTTGGACTTGCTTGACTGATTTTGGCTATCGCTAAGGCATTATGCCATTAGTGTTTTTGACGGGCGTTTTGCCAGGTTCTCTGCTTCAATCAACATTCACGATTCTCTAAAGGCAGGCTCAAGCCATGGAAATCTCTGGAAGCAGCGCGTTTTATTCGGGCCTGAACACCATTCAGTCCGGGCAGAGCCGTGTCGACCAGGCCGCTGGCAAGATCGCCAGCGCAGCCACCAGCCAACCTTCCGATGCCCAGAATGATCGCTTGCAGGCGATCAACCGTGGCCAGCCGACCGATTCCGCCAGCAATATGGTGGAACTGGCAGAAGGCAAGTTTCAGGTGGAGCTAGGCGTCAAAGTCGCCAAGGCTTCCGACGAAATGCTCGGCACCTTGATCGACACCTACGCCTGATCTGCTGGCGCTCGAAATGTGAGAGGGGCTCGTCCCCCTCCCACATTTGTCCTGTTTTATTCTGATCCCTCTCTACACTCTCCCCGATGTGGCATCTCGCCTCAGGCCTTGTTGCGCCTGAGTTGACGTGCGTCATGACAGACGGCATCTGCCCGACGCTTGACATCCCCAGGTCGTAAACGTATGTTTCAAACACCTGTTTGACCGCCACAACACATCCACGCGGTTGTTCATTCCAGCTACATCAGCAGAGGTTTATCGCTATGCCTGACTACAAGGCCCCCTTGCGTGATATTCGCTTCGTTCGTGACGAACTGCTCGGTTATGAAGCGCACTATCAGAGTCTGCCGGCTTGCCAGGACGCTACTCCGGACATGGTTGACGCCATCCTTGAAGAAGGCGCCAAGTTCTGTGAACAAGTGCTGGCACCGTTGAACCGCGTGGGCGACATCGAAGGGTGCACCTGGAGTGAGTCAGGCGTTAAGACGCCGACGGGTTTCAAAGAAGCCTACAAACAATTCGTCGAAGGCGGCTGGCCTAGCCTGGCCCACGACGTGGAGCACGGCGGCCAAGGCCTGCCGGAATCCCTGGGTCTGGCCGTGAGCGAAATGGTCGGCGAAGCCAACTGGTCGTGGGGCATGTACCCAGGCCTGTCCCATGGTGCGATGAACACCATCTCCGAGCACGGCACCCCCGAGCAGCAAGAGGCCTACCTGACCAAGCTGGTATCGGGCGAGTGGACCGGCACCATGTGCCTGACCGAGCCACACTGCGGCACCGACCTGGGCATGCTGCGCACCAAGGCCGAGCCTCAGGCCGACGGCTCCTACAAAGTCTCCGGTACCAAGATCTTCATCTCGGCCGGTGAACACGACATGGCCGACAACATCGTCCACATCGTATTGGCCCGCCTGCCGGACGCACCGGCCGGCACTAAAGGCATCTCGCTGTTTATCGTGCCCAAGTTCATGCCTAACGCCGACGGTTCGGTGGGTGAGCGCAACGCGGTGACCTGTGGTTCCCTGGAACACAAGATGGGTATCCACGGCAACGCCACCTGCGTGATGAACTTCGACGCGGCCACCGGTTTCCTGATCGGCCCGGCGAACAAAGGCCTGAACTGCATGTTCACCTTTATGAACACCGCTCGCCTGGGCACTGCGCTGCAAGGCCTGGCCCATGCCGAGATCGGCTTCCAGGGCGGCCTGAAATACGCCCGCGATCGCCTGCAAATGCGCTCCCTCACCGGCCCCAAAGCACCGGACAAGGCCGCTGACCCGATCATCGTGCACCCAGACGTGCGTCGCATGTTGCTGACCATGAAAGCCTTCGCCGAAGGCAATCGCGCAATGGTGTACTTCACGGCCAAGCAAGTGGATATCGTCAAGTACGGCACCGATGACGAAGCCAAGAAACAGGCCGATGGCCTGCTGGCTTTCATGACGCCAATCGCCAAGGCATTCATGACCGAAGTTGGTTTTGAATCGGCCAACCATGGCGTGCAGATCTACGGCGGTCACGGCTTCATCGCCGAGTGGGGCATGGAGCAGAACGTGCGCGACAGCCGCATTTCGATGCTGTACGAAGGCACCACCGGTATCCAGGCGCTGGACCTGCTCGGCCGTAAAGTGCTTATGACTCAAGGCGAGGCGCTCAAGGGCTTCACCAAGATCGTGCACAAGTTCTGCCAGGCCAATGAAGGTAACGCGGCCGTTCAGGAGTTCGTTACACCGCTGGCTGCACTGAACAAAGAGTGGGGCGAGTTGACCATGAAGGTCGGCATGGCCGCGATGAAAGACCGTGAGGAAGTCGGTGCCGCTTCGGTGGATTACCTGATGTATTCCGGTTACGCCTGCCTGGCTTACTTCTGGGCCGACATGGCACGCCTGGCGGCCGAAAAACTGGCTGCCGGCACGACCGAAGAGGCGTTCTATACCGCCAAGTTGCAGACTGCGCGCTTCTACTTCCAACGCATTCTGCCGCGTACTTTGGCGCACAAAGCCACCATGCTGTCGGGCGCCAACAACCTGATGGACATGAAAGAGGAAGACTTCGGCCTGGCTTACTAAGCCTCACCGGGTTTGCCTGAACCGCCGCTTCCCTTGGAAGCGGCGGTTTTTTATGGGCGATAAAAAACACAGCGCAGCGCTCAGGGATTGTCGCCGCCTGCCGTTACAGTGATGGCAATGTGATACGTGACAGGCAGGGTGTGCTTAACTGTCCGCGCTAAGGCACATAGCCATCATTTTTGCGGGTCGGAGTTCTACCCTTGTCACGCGTGTCCGCTGTTCGTTTCAGTCATTTCCTCCCTTCGTTGCTGCTCTTGCTGGCCGGGCTCTCGGCTGCGTACGTCAAGGACCTCAACGTCTTCTTCACGTCACTGTTCAATGTGTTGCCAACCTTGGTGCTGTTGCTCGGCGGTTCGTACTGCGCTGTGTATCGGCGCCAGCGTGAGCTGTTTTTGATGATCACGGTGTACATCGCCTACTTCCTGCTCGATACCCAGACCGATTTCTATCGCGACAACGGCCGCGTGCGCGAAGACGCTGCCGTGGTGTTTCATCTGTGTTGCCTGTTGTTGCCGCTGCTGTTCAGCATCTACGCGCTGTGGCAGGAGAAAACCCACCTGTTCCGCGACTTCGTGGCCCGTTGCGCTGTGGTACTGGCGATAGGCAGCGTGGCGCTGGCCCTGGAGCAAAGTTATCCCCAAGCGGTGCTGAACTGGCTGGCGGAGATCCGCTGGCCGGCGCTGCACGGGACCTGGATGAGCCTGATCCAGTTGTCGTACCCGATGTTCCTGATCGGTTTTCTCACCCTCGCCGCCCAATACTGGTACCAGCCGCGCCCGCTGCACGCGGCGCAATTGGTGGGGTTGCTGGGGCTGTTCTGGATGCTGCCGAAAACCTTCATCCTGCCGTTCACCCTGAACATCATGTGCAGCCAGGTGATGTTGATGATCGCGGCCGGCGTGGCCCATGAGGCCTATCAAATGGCGTTCCGCGATGAGCTGACCGGCCTGCCGGGACGCCGCGCCCTCAACGAGCGCATGCAGCGGCTGGGGCGCAACTATGTGTTGGCGATGACCGACGTCGACCACTTCAAACGTTTCAATGACACCCATGGTCACGATGTGGGTGACCAAGTGCTGCGCTTGGTGGCGAGCAAGTTGTCCAAGGTCAGTGGCGGTGGACGCGCCTACCGCTACGGCGGTGAAGAGTTCGCCGTGGTGTTTGCCGGCAAAACCCTGGATGAGTGCATGCCGCACCTAGAGGAAATCCGCGAAATTATCGCCAACTATGACATTAAGCTGCGCAACGCGGACCGTCCCCAGGATGATCAACAAGGCCGTCAGCGCCGGGCGGGCAGCGGCGCGACGAGTGTGTCGGTGACGGTCAGTATCGGCGTGGCCGAACGCCAGGCCGAGCAGCGCAGCTCCGAAGAAGTCCTCAAGTCCGCCGACCAGGCGCTGTATGCGGCCAAGGGCGCCGGGCGTAACTGCGTGATTGCCGCCGGGCAGACGCGCCGTGGCGCGGTGCGTATGGACAGCGCTGCCGGTTAAGTAATGGCGGTGTATTCAGCGGTTCTACAGTGATTGTTTGCGACGCTGGCCAGCAGTAGGTTGAGACCATCTGCTGCCGGAGACATGACCATGCCTGAGTACAAAGCTCCCCTGCGCGACATGCGCTTTCTGATCGACAACGTATTTGATTTCCACGGTCACTACGCCGCGCTGGGCGCAACCGACGCCAGCCCGGACATGGTCAGCGCTATCCTCGAAGAGGGCGCCAAATTCTGCGAGAACGTGCTCTCGCCACTCAACCGCAGCGGTGATGAAGAGGGCTGCCATTTCGACAATGGCGTCGTGACCACGCCCAAGGGCTTCAAGGAAGCCTTCGCCCAATACGTCGAAGGCGGTTGGCACGGTGTGGCGGCGGATCCGGCTTACGGCGGCCAGGGCTTGCCGCAATCGTTGGGCCTGGTGCTCAGCGAGATGATCGGCTCCAGCAACACCTCATGGGGCATGTATCCGGGCCTGACTCACGGCGCGATGTCGGCGATCCACGCCCACGGGACGGAAGAGCAGAAGGCCACGTTCCTGGGCAAACTCACCGCAGGCGAATGGACCGGCACCATGTGCCTCACCGAAGCCCATTGCGGCACCGACCTGGGCCTGATCAAGACCCGCGCCGTGCCCCAGGCCGATGGCAGCTATGCGATCACCGGCAGCAAGATCTTCATCTCGGCCGGTGAGCACGACATGAGCGCCAACATCATCCACCTGGTGTTGGCCAAACTGCCGGATGCACCCGCGGGCACCAAAGGTATCTCGCTGTTTATCGTGCCCAAGTTCCACGCTGACTCCGGCGAACGCAACGCGGTGCACTGCGGCTCCATCGAGCACAAGATGGGCATCAAGGCCTCGGCCACCTGCGTGCTGAACTTCGACGGCGCCAAGGGCTTTTTGATTGGAGAGGCCAATAAAGGCCTCAACTGCATGTTCACCATGATGAACCACGCGCGGCTGGGTACCGGCATGCAGGGCCTGTGCAACGGCGAGGCGAGCTTCCAGGGCGCGATCAAATACGCCAACGACCGCCTGCAAATGCGCTCCCTGACTGGCGCCAAGGCGCCGAACAAAGCCGCCGACCCGATCATCGTGCACCCCGATGTGCGTCGTATGCTGCTGACCATGAAAGCCTTCAACGAAGGCAATCGCGCGCTGACCTACTTCACCGCGCAATTACTCGACACTGCACACCTGAGCAGCGACGCAGCTCAACGCCAGGAAGCCGAAGACCTGCTGGCGTTCCTCACGCCGATCTGCAAAGCCTTTATGACCGACACCGGGCTGGAAGTGACCAACCACGGCATGCAGGTATTTGGCGGCCATGGCTATATCCGCGAATGGGGCATGGAGCAGTTGGCTCGTGATGCGCGAATTGCGCCGATCTATGAAGGCACCAACGGCATTCAGGCACTCGACCTGCTGGGGCGCAAGGTGCTGGGCAGCCAGGGCAAGTTGCTGCGCGGGTTTACCAAGATTGTGCATAAGTTCTGCGTCGCGAATGCCGAACATCCGCAGTTCAAGGCCTATGTGGCGCAGCTCAATCAGTTGAACCAGGAGTGGGGCGAGTTGACCACCCAGGTCGGCATGGCCGCGATGAAAAATCCCGACGAAGTGGGCGCCGCTGCCGTGGATTACTTGATGTACAGCGGTTACATCGTCCTTGCCTACCTGTGGCTGCGCATGGCGATTGCGGCGCAGGCCCATGACGATGTCGAGTTTGCCAAGGCCAAGCTGGCCACGTGCGAGTTCTACTTCAAGCGTCTGCTGCCGCGTACCACAACCCACCGCGCCGCCGTGCAAGCGGGCAGCGAATGCCTGATGAGTCTGCCAGCGGAGGCATTTGCACTGTAGTGACTTAAAAATACCAGTCAGTCACAAGTGGACCCTATGTGTCTGAAAAGTTGTTCGGGTACACTCGGAGCCTGTAAAACCGATCCTATCGAATCACTTTTCCCGTTCTCACGAGGTTTGCCATGGCTGATTACAAAGCGCCGCTGCGTGATATGCGCTTCGTCCTCAACGAAGTTTTTGAGGTCGCCAACACATGGGCCCAATTGCCGGCATTGGCAGACAGCGTTGACGCCGAAACTGTCGAGGCGATCCTCGAGGAAGCCGGCAAAGTCACCGCCAAATCCATCGCCCCGCTGAGTCGCGGTGGCGATGAGCAAGGCTGCCGCTGGGATAACACCGCGGTGTTTACCCCGGACGGTTATCCACAGGCCTACAAAACCTACGCTGAAGGCGGCTGGGTCGGTGTCGGCGGCGATCCGGTGTTTGGCGGTATGGGCATGCCCAAGGCGGTGTCGGCCCAGGTTGAAGAGATGATCAACTCGTCGAGCCTGGCGTTTGGCCTGTATCCGATGTTGACGTCTGGTGCGTGCGTATCGATCAACACCCACGCCAGCGAAGAGCTCAAGGCTGCCTACCTGCCGAAGATGTATTCCGGTGAATGGGCCGGTTCCATGTGCCTGACCGAGGCCCATGCCGGCACAGACTTGGGGATTATCCGGACCAAGGCCGAGCCTCAGACGGACGGCTCGTACAAAATCAGCGGGACCAAGATCTTTATCACCGGTGGCGAGCACGACCTCACCGAAAACATTATCCATCTGGTCTTGGCCAAGCTGCCGGATGCGCCGGCCGGGCCTAAGGGGATCTCGCTGTTCCTGGTGCCAAAGTTCATGGTCAATGCCGACGGCAGCCTCGGCGCGCGCAACCTGGTGAGCTGTGGTTCCATTGAACACAAGATGGGTATCCAGGCGTCCGCTACTTGCGTGATGAACTTCGACGAAGCCGTGGGTTACCTGGTGGGCGAGCCTAACCGTGGGCTGGCGGCGATGTTCACCATGATGAACTACGAGCGTCTGGGTGTGGGTATCCAGGGCCTGGCGTCCGGCGAGCGTTCCTATCAGAACGCGATTGAGTATGCGCGTGATCGTCTGCAAAGCCGCTCACCGACAGGCGCTCAAGCGAAAGACAAAGCCGCTGACCCGATCATCGTCCATCCGGACGTGCGCCGCATGCTGCTGACCATGAAAGCTGCGAACGAAGGCGGCCGCGCGTTCTCCACCTACGTGGCAACGCAGCTGGATATCGCAAAGTTCAGCGAAGACGCCGCAGCCCGTGAGCGTGCGGATAACCTGGTGGCATTGCTGACGCCGGTGGCCAAAGCGTTCCTCAGCGACCTGGGCCTGGAAACCACGGTGCTCGGCCAGCAGGTGTTTGGTGGCCACGGGTACATCCGCGAGTGGGGCCAAGAGCAACTAGTGCGTGATGTGCGCATCACCCAGATCTACGAAGGCACCAACGGCATTCAGGCCCTGGACTTGATGGGGCGCAAGATCGTGGGCAGCGGCGGGGCGTTCTACACCTTGTTTGCCGACGAGATCCGCCAGTTCATTGCTCACTCGAACGCCGACCTGGCTGAGTTCACCAAACCGCTGAGTGCGGCGGTGGACAACCTCGATGAGTTGACGGCCTGGGTGCTGGATCGCGCCAAGACCAACCCGAACGAAATCGGTGCGGCCTCAGTGGAGTATTTGCATGCGTTTGGATACATGGCCTACGCCTACATGTGGGCGCGTATGGCCAAGGCCGCGTTGGGCAAAGAGGCTGAAGAAGACTTCTACGCCAGCAAGCTGGGGACCGCGCGCTTCTACTTTGCGCGTCTGCTGCCGCGTATTCACTCGCTGAGTGCGTCGGTAAAGGCCGGTAGCGAATCACTGTTTTTGATGGATGAGGCACTGTTTTAAGGGGGGCGAGGGCGTGTAAGCATTCTCTTACATGACGTGCTGCTATTCGTCCTCTATCGCCAAATTGGATCCACGGATAATCTACTTCACATGGACGTCGCGCAGGAAGCGCAAAGAAACAACACGGACACGTAGGATTCTGCCAGGACGGCGGAGTGAAATGGATGTCAGGGAAACAGTCTGCAAAGCCCCGCTTCGGCGGGGTTTTCTTTTGCCCGCGAAAAAGTCAGGCCGGCGCCTGCGGGGCATTCATCACGTCTTCAAGCAAGGTGCGCAGCAGTGCCACTGTTGCTTGCTGGCGCTGCACGTCACGGCACACCAAGCCTACTTTCAGCGGCACCCTCGGTTCGCTCAAGGGTTTCCACAGCAGCATCTGGCTGTTGTGTTCGTCCTGGGAGCGCCCCGGCAGCACCGTTGCCAGTTTGGTATGGGGCAGGCTGTCGAGAATCCCCACCATGGTGTTGAGCTCAGCCTGGACTTGTGGCCGTCGCCCAAGGTTGGCGAGTTGGCCCTGCCAGATCTGCCTGATTTGAAACTCTTCCCCCAGCAACAACATCGGCAGCTCGGCCGCCTGTTTCAGCGAGACTTTCTTGAATTCGCGCAGGGGATGATCGTCCGGAATGACCACTTTCAACTCATCTTCATACAGCAGCACGCCATGTAATCCCGGCTGACGGGGTGGCAGGTAACTGATGCCGATGTCCAGCGAACCATTGAGCAGGCGCCGTTCAATCTCAAGCCCGGTCAATTCGTAAATCTGCACCACCAGATGCGGCTGGGCCTTGCGTACGCGCTCAAGCATCTGCGGCACCAGGCTGGTGTGCACGGTTTGCAGCACGCCGATAGCCAAGGTGCGCAGGGCCTGGCCCTTGAAGTTGCGCAGCGCTTCGACGGCTTGCTGCATGCCATCTATCAACGGCAACGCGTGGTTGTACAGCGTGTGAGCGGCCAGGGTTGGCAGTAGACGTTTGCTGCTGCGCTCGAACAGGCTCACATCCAGGTTCTGCTCCAGTTGGCGAATCTGTTGCGACAAAGCTGGTTGGGAAATCGACAGACGTTCGGCGGCACGGCCTACATGGCCCTCTTCATACACCGCGACGAAATAACGCAGTTGCTTGAAATCCATAAGTCTTTCTTATCGAAAAAGCTGAAAAATCGAAATGGCTGTTAGCCCTTTAGGCGCCTAGTCTAGCGCCTATTCGCAGGGCTTACAGGGCCAGATCAGGCAATGAACAGTGTTTGTGTTGATAGCGTTTACATAGGCAACTCAAAAAATTCACAGGCAGTCTTCGCGGCTTGCTCGGTTGCTATCGGGGGGGATCTGTGAACTTGTTCTCTATTCGCCGCCCCGCGCCTAGTCTGGACGATTTGGTCTTGGATACGCAGCACGATGATCCTTCCAGCGAATCCTTGATGCCCACGGTGGCGAGGCCGCCGCAAGTCTTCGTGCGTGGCCAAGGTTCCTGGTTGTGGGACAGCGACGACCGCGCTTACCTGGACTTCAGCCAAGGCAATGGCGCCAATAGCCTCGGCCATAGCCCCCAGGTGTTGATCAAAGCGCTGAGTGACCAGACCCAAGCGTTGATCAACCCCGGCGTGGGTCTGCATAACCGTGCCCAACTCAACCTCGTCGACCGTTTGTGTCACCGTACCGGCAGCGACCAGGCTTATCTGCTCAACAGTGGCGCGGAAGCCTGTGAAGCGGCGATCAAGCTGGCGCGCAAATGGGGTCAGCTGCATCGTGGTGGCGCGTACCGCATCATCAGTGCCAGCAACGGTTGCCATGGCCGCAGTTTCGCGGCGCTGGCTGCATCAGCCGGTACTTTGGAAAACCGTTTCGAACCGCAATTGCCTGGTTTCAGCCATGTGCCTTTCAACGACCTGCCGGCGCTGCACGCTGCTGTCGATGCTCAAACCGTAGCCATCATGCTCGAACCGATCCAGGGTGCCGGCGTAACCCCTGCGACGGAGCGCTACCTCAAGGGCGTTGAGCGCTTGTGCCGTGAACTGGGGATCCTGCTGATCCTGGACGAAGTGCAGACAGGCCTCGGTCGTTACGGCACGTTGCTGGCCGAACAACAGTACGGTGTACGCGCCGACATCATCACCCTTGGCAAAGGTCTGGGCGGCGGCGTGCCCCTGGCGGCGCTGCTGGCGCGTGGCAAGGCGTGTTGTTTCGAAGTAGGCGAATTGGAAGGCACGCATCACGGCAATGCGTTGATGGCGTCAGCCGGCGCGGCGGTACTCGATACCGTGCTGGAGCATGGCTTTCTTGAGCATGTGCGCGAGTCCGGCCTTTATCTTGGCGAAGGCCTCACTCGTCTGGCCTATCGCTACGACCACGGCCAACTGCGCGGCCAGGGCCTGATGTGGGGGCTGACGTTGTCGGATGATTCTGCCGATGCTGTAGTAAGCGCCGCACTGCAAGAAGGCCTGATCCTCAACGCCCCGCAACCTGACTGCCTACGCTTCACGCCAGCGCTGACGGTGAGCAAAAGCAACATTGACGAAATGCTCCTGCGCCTTGCTCGCGCCTTCTCCCGCGTGCGTACCGCACAGCTGCAATGCCGCAAGGGCATCGCTGTTTAACCCCATTTTTCTGAACCGTCTCGCGGTATACGCGGCGCCTCCAGCCTGATTCTTTTGGCTGGGGGCGTTTTTTTGCCTGCTCGTTACAGGATGGCTCAATGCCAGAATTCACTGAACCCTCACGAATGGCAAAGGTCGATTAGCTACACGGCTCACACGAGCCGATTTTTTGGAGCTGACCCATGGACATCATTCGTATCATCATCGCCATTCTGCTGCCGCCACTGGGTGTGTTTCTGCAAGTAGGCTTCGGCGGCGCGTTCTGGCTGAATATTCTGCTGACGTTGTGCGGTTACTTCCCTGGGATCATCCACGCGGTGTACATCATCGCCAAGCGCTGAGGCTGTTAGCCTTTTGCGATGAGCCGTGAATTGCGCTCATTGCGAAAGGCCAGTTGCTCGATGGTCTGGGTGGCGTGTTCGGCCTCTTCCCGCGCTTGCAGGATGATGCCGTGCTGCTCGGACTTGCTGCACACTGGGTCGGCATTGCTCGCATCCCCCGTGAGCATGAAGGCCTGGCAACGGCAGCCGCCGAAGTCCTTTTCCTTCTCGTCGCATGAGCGGCATGGCTCCGGCATCCAGTCGTAGCCGCGAAAGCGGTTGAAGCCAAACGAGTCGTACCAGATGTGTTGCATGCTGTGGTCGCGCACATTCGGAAACTGCACCGGCATCTGTCGGGCGCCGTGACAGGGCAGGGCGGTTCCGTCTGGCGTGACTGTAAGAAAGATACTGCCCCAACCGTTCATGCAGGCTTTCGGGCGTTCTTCGTAGTAATCCGGCGTCACGAAGATCAGCTTGCACGGATGGCCTTCGGCTTCGAGCTTGGCGCGGTATTCGTTGGTGATGCGCTCGGCGCGCACCAACTGCTCCTTGGTTGGCAACAGCCCAACACGATTGAGCTGCGCCCAGCCGTAGAACTGGCAGGTCGCGAGCTCAACAAAGTCCGCTTCCAGCGCAATGCACAACTCGATGATGCGGTCGATCTTGTCGATATTGTGCCGATGGGTGACGAAGTTCAGCACCATCGGATAGCCGTGGGCTTTCACCGCACGAGCCATTTCCAATTTTTGCGCGAAGGCTTTTTTCGAGCCGGCCAGCAGGTTATTTACCTGTTCGTCGCTGGCCTGGAAGCTGATCTGGATATGGTCCAGGCCGGCCTTCTTGAAGTCGCTGATCTTCTGCTCGGTGAGGCCGATGCCGGAAGTGATCAGGTTGGTGTAGAACCCCAGTTTGCGCGCCTCGGCGATCAACTCGGCCAAGTCCTGACGCACCAGCGGTTCACCGCCGGAAAACCCCAGCTGCGCGGCGCCCATTTCCCGGGCTTCGCGAAATACCTTGATCCACTGCTCGGTGCTCAGTTCCTTGCCCTGCTCGGCAAAGTCCAGCGGGTTGGAGCAATACGGGCACTGCAGCGGGCAGCGGTAAGTCAGCTCGGCCAGCAGCCACAGCGGCAGGCCAATGGCCGGCTTTTCAGGCAAGGGTGATCCAGTGCTCAGCACGGGCGACCTCCATGAATTGCTCGATGTCATCACCGAGCTCAGGCACACCTGGGAATTGTTTATCCAACTCGGCGATGATTGCGGCCACGTCGCGCTCGCCGTCGATCAAACCACCGATCAACGCGGCGCTGTCATTGAGCTTGATCATGCCCTCTGGGTAGAGCAGCACATGGCCCTTTTGCGCAGGCTCGTACTGGTAGCGATAACCCTGGCGCCAGGTCGGTGTTCTGCTGCGATCAAAGCTCATAGGGTGATCCCTTTATGCCAGACCCGCTGCTCGGTCACGCTGTGATACGGCGGGCGTTTGAGTTCGTAGGCCATGCTCATGGCGTCCAGCATGCTCCACAGGATGTCCAGTTTGAACTGGAGAATTTCCAGCATGCGCTCCTGGCCTTCGCGGGTGGTGTAGTGCTGCAGGGTGATCGCCAGGCCGTGCTCCACATCGCGACGGGCCTGCCCCAAGCGAGTGCGGAAATATTCGTAGCCGGTTGGGTCGATCCACGGGTAATGCTGCGGCCAACTGTCGAGGCGCGACTGGTGGATCTGCGGCGCGAACAGTTCGGTCAACGAGCTGCTGGCGGCCTCCTGCCAACTGGCGCGACGGGCGAAGTTGACGTAGGCGTCCACCGCAAACCGTACGCCGGGCAGCACCAATTCCTGGGAGCGCAGTTGGTCCGGGTCGAGGCCGACTGCCTCGCCCAGGCGAAGCCAGGCTTCGATACCGCCGTCCTCACCGGGAGCACCATCGTGGTCGAGCAAGCGCTGGATCCACTCGCGACGGATCTCGCGGTCCGGGCAGTTGGCCAGAATCGCGGCGTCCTTCAGGGGAATGTTCACTTGATAGTAGAAGCGGTTGGCGACCCAGCCCTGGATTTGTTCGCGGCTGGCACGGCCTTCGTACATCGCCACATGGTAAGGGTGATGGATATGGTAGAAGGCGCCCTTGGCGCGCAAGGCGGCTTCGAATTCGGCGGTAGTCAACGGTGTGTCAGTCATGTCGTCTGCTCCTACAATTCAATGCTCATGCCGTCGTAAGCCACTTCGACATTGCGCCGCACCAGCTCCGCCCGCTCGGGAGAATCTTCATCGAGGATCGGGTTGGTGTTGTTGATGTGGATAAGCACCTTGCGCTGCTCCGGCAGTTGCTCCAGCGCTTCCAGCATGCCGCCGGGGCCGTTTTGCGCCAGGTGGCCCATCTCGCGACCAGTGCGGGTACCGACGCCACGGCGCTGCATTTCATCGTCGTCCCACATCGTGCCGTCTACC
The DNA here is from genome assembly GCF_052113765.1 of Pseudomonas sp. W22_MBD1_FP4. Lineage (NCBI taxonomy): Bacteria > Pseudomonadati > Pseudomonadota > Gammaproteobacteria > Pseudomonadales > Pseudomonadaceae > Pseudomonas > Pseudomonas sp. W22_MBD1_FP4. Next base: position 114,108 of record NZ_JBGQOI010000015.1, read on the forward strand.
AGCAGGCAGTCGCTGCCGGCCATGATCTCCAACAGTGGCGCGTCGACTTTGCCCAGGCCCGGGGCGTAGAACAGTTTGCCGCCGGTGCGCAGGTCTTCAACGATCAGGCCAATGTTATCGCCGGGATGCGGGTCGAAACGGTGCGGCGAGTAAGGCGGCGCAGCGCTGCGCAGTGGCAATGGAGTGAAGCGCAGATTCGGGCAGGCCGGGATGGTGAAGCTGGCGTCCAGTTCGATGCGGTTCCAGGCCAGACCGCCGTTCCAGTGGGTGAGCATGGTGAACAGCGGGAAGCCGGTGCTCAGGTCTTCATGGACCATGTCAGTGCACCACACCTGGTGCGGGCAGCCTTCGCGCAGGCTCAAGAGGCCCGTGGTGTGGTCGATTTGGCTGTCCATCAGGATGATCGCACTGATGCCGGTGTCGCGCAGGGCACGGCCCGGTTGCATCGGCGCAAAGCCTTGCAGCTGTGCGCGAATATCCGGGGAGGCATTGCACAGCACCCAATTCACACCATCGTCGGAGATCGCGATGGACGACTGGGTACGTGCCTGGGCCCGCAGGCTGCCATCACGAAAACCTGCGCAGTTCACGCAGTTGCAGTTCCACTGCGGGAAACCACCGCCGGCGGCGGAACCTAGAATCTGGACGAACATGGTTACTCCATCACGCAAAGCTCAAAACAAAAACGCCCCGGGCGAACCGAGGCGTTGTATTACCCAGCGGATTAACGGCTGGCGAAGTACATGGTGACTTCGAAACCGATGCGCAGATCAGTGTAAGCAGGTTTGGACCAAGTCATATTCTTACTCCTACGAAGTGATGGGACGTTTACTACCAAGTAATACATATAGTCCACCTCCAGTCGGAGATGTTCAGATGTGTGGGTAGGAATGTTACTCAATTCTTGTCAGGTTAGCGCTGTCTTGGTGGAAAAAGCCTGTTGCAGGGTTGGCAATGATCAGCCTGCTGGCGTTCAGGCGCTCAACGTCTCCGAGCCGTTGGCTACGTAGCGCCAGCCACCTAGGGCGTCATTCAATTGCTGGGCGGCCCGCAGCAGGTCTTCACGGCTAACGCTGTGGATCAGTTGCTGAATGTGCGTGAGATAACCCGACGGATGGCCGGCCAAGTGTGCGTGCCACAGCAGCTCGGCAGCTTGGGCGACCGGCAACGCCTGAGGTGAAAATTGTTGAGCCAGGGCAAGGTTGCCCAGATCTTCGAAACTGCCGACCAACGCTGGCAGTTGGGCCAGGAAAGTTTCCAGGTGTTCAACGATGCCTTCTAGGGACACGCTGGGAGACTGCACGCCAAACAACAGGCCGGTTTGCCCGTTTATCTGTCGGACTGCGCTGAATACTGCGTAGCCCAACTGCAGCTCAACCCGCAGGCGTTGGTAGAAGGGAGCTTGGAGCAGGTGTCCAAGCAGTCGCCACGACGCTTCATCGGCCAGGGATTGGCTTGGGGTCGGGCAAAACAGCAGCAAGGCGGCTTCGGTGGAGCTGGTTTTTATCTCATGCCACACGCGTTGACCACTGAGGTTTTGCAGTGTTTGTTCGATGTGGGCAGGTTGCCCAGGCAGACGGGCGGCGGCCGCTTTGATCAACGCTTGAGTTGCGATGGGTAAACCCAGGCCCAGGCCATGCCAGCGTGCGGTGGCCCAGGATGCAGGCTGCTCGTGGGGGGCGACATTACCAGCGGCGCAGCACGAGGGCAGCGCCTTGAGCAACGCTCGGATTGGGATCATGGGAGGTGGCGCGATGACAGCTTCTTGCGGCTGATTCAGGCTTTGCGCCAAGACCTCCAGCACGGCCGGCATGGGCTCGTGCAGGCCGGTCATTTTCACCAGCCAGTCACTGCCGGTGGCTTCAAAGGACACTTCAACACCCGCCTGACGTGCATTTTCAAGCAAGGGCTGCAAGCTGCTTTCCACCCCCGCGGCAGCTGGCGAGCCAAACCGCCATTGCAGGTACAGCGCGCCTTCGTCGCTGTCATCCGCCAAGGCCTGGCTGAATGTTAGCGCCGCTACCTCCCGGCGACCCCGCGAGCGATCCTGGGCAAAGGTTCGCAGCCCTCGGTGGGCGCTGGTTTGGCCGCGGATCAGGCCTGCGCGCTCTTGCTTGACCGGTGGGCGCAGGAACGGATTGTTCGATGGGAGTTGCCAGCGATGTTCGGCGGGCGGTAGTTGCAGTGATTCAAACAGGGCCTTGAGCGCGGCGATGCCTTTTTCACCCAGATCGTCGCTGTCGTTTCGGGCCAATGCCAGGGCGCCCTGGATCTGTTGTTGTCGCACGTTCAGCAGCGCGAACTCTTCGCGCAGCGGAGTCCAGTCGCTGTGTGAGAAAAAGCTCAGCCAGTCGTGCAACAGTGCCTCAATGTGTGTCGCCGGTTTGTCTGCGTTCCCGAGCGTAAATTCGATATCCAGCACTGCTTGTCCGGCGGCGTGGTACAGCACTGACGCCTGCAGTGCGCTGACCAATTGCCGTGCTTTCAACTCAGCGAGCAGCCCGCCCGGTGCAGAGGCGTTTAGCCAAGTGCAGAGGAAATCCAGTGCTTCGCGGGGTACGTCACAAGTGATGACGTGGTGCAGGTGGCCGCCTTCGGTGTGCTGATACCGCCGAGCCTGGCCTTGCATCAGGGCCGGTGGCGACGCCTGCGGATGTTGCGGGCCAGAGACCAGTTGCACACTGAACTGCTGCGCCAGGGCTTCCAGCTCTTGCAGCGACTGCGGACCGGCAAGGCTCAAAGTCATCTGCCCGCTCTGATAGAAATGTGTGTGGAATTCCCGCAAGGCTTGTTGAAACGCCTCGCGCTCCACCGGCAGGCTGTCGCGGTTCCCGGCATGAAAACCACGCAACGGATGATCCGCCGCCAAGCCTTCGAACAGCGCCACCTGTTGCTGAGCCTTGGCATCTTGAGACCAGGCGACAAACTCTGCGTGCAGCACTTCGCGCTCGCGCAGTTGATCCTCCAGCGTCAGGCGCGGATGGGTCAGCATGTCGGCCAGCCGTTCAAGTCCCTCTGCAAAGGTCGGAACGGGCAGTTCAAAGAAGAAGTCTGTGGTGCGTTCGCGGGTGCTGGCATTCACTTGGCCACCGTGACGTTGTACGTAGGCCATCAACCCTTCACCGCTGGGAAATCGCTCGGTGCCGAGAAACAACAAATGCTCAAGAAAATGCGCCAGACCCGGCCAAGCCAACGGTACGTCATGGCTGCCGGCAGCCACCCTTAACGCTGCGGCGCAACGCTTCAAACGTGGCGCATGGCGCAGGCAAACCCGCAGGCCGTTGGCCAGGGTCAAATGAACGGGATAAGGGTGGGCCGGGACAGGCATGGGCACTTCCAGAACGGGGCAAGTGCCTATGCTAACAAACCCATCGGATCAGGGCTTGTGCAGCGGGCCGTAAAGCTCGGGGCGACGGTCTTGCAGGTAGTGATTGGCGGCGCGGGCGTCGAGGATCGATTGGTGATCCAACGTGCCGACAATCAAGGCTTCATCCAGACCGGCCTGGGCGATGCGCTGGCCATCCGGTGCGGCGATGCTGCTTTGGCCACAGTACTGAATCTCGCCTTCGTGCCCGCAATAGTTGGCATAGGCCACGTAGCACTGGTTTTCAAAGGCCCGCGCCCGCACGGTGACGTCGGCAACGAAATCGAACGGCACCATGTTGGCGGTGGGCACCAGTATTAATTCGGCCCCGGCCAAGGCCAGGCGCCGGGTGTTTTCCGGGAACTCCAGGTCGTAGCAAATCAGGAATCCCAGCTTCCAACCGTTGAGCTCCACCAGTGGGAAGTCATCGTCGCCGGCACTGAACATCGAATGGTCCAGATCCCCGAACAGATGGGTCTTGCGATAGTTGCAGAGGCGCTGGCCGTTGGCGTCTATCAGCTGCACGGCGTTGTAGATCTGCCCATCGTCGGCCCGCTCAGGATAACCATACAAAATGGCCAGTCCGGCGCTTTGCGCGATGTCGGCAATGCTCTGGGCAGACTCGCCATCCTGCGCTTCGGCCAATGCCCCGACGGCTTCTGCGCCGATGTTGTAACCGGTCAGGAACATCTCCGGCAGCACTAGCACATCGGCGCCGGTCGCTTCGTGTGCGAGCTGGCGCAGGCGCTTGAGGTTGCCCGCCACTTCCAGTGGCAGCGGCGGGCATTGGTACAGGGCGACACGCATGGCGTAACTCCTTATTCGGCCAAGGCGATTGGCCCGATGTCATCGAACACGTCGCCCGGCCCTGGGTTCTCGGCGTGAGTACTGCCACCGAAGTGGGTCATGATGCCCCACACCGCGTTCAGCGAGGTTTGTACTGCGCCTTCCACCCAGGCAGGTGTCCAGGAAACGTCGTCGCCGGCGATAAAAATCCCACGCTGTTCGGCTGGCATGTCCTTCTGCATAAAGTGCGCATACATACGCTGGTTGTAACGATAGTGGCCAGGCAGCGCGCCTTTGAAGGCCCCGAGGAAATGCGGGTCGGCCTCCCAGGACACGGTGATCGGATCACCAATGATGCGCGCCTTGATATCGACTTTCGGGTAGATCTTGTTCAAGGCATCCAGGGCCAGCTTTACCCGCTTTTCGATAGGCTGCGGAAGCATTTTCAGCGCGTCGCTCATCCACGAGTACGACAAGCAGATCACCCCTGGTTTGTCGTCGCCGTTGTCGAACAGGTAAGTGCCGCGGGTGAGGCGGTCGGTGAGGGTCATGCTCATGAGGTCGCGGCCGGTTTCCGGATCTTTGTCTTTCCAGAACGGGCGGTCGACCATCACGAAGGTTTTCGAGGATTGCATGTAGCGGGTGCGGTCTAGGGCCATCCACATCTTTTGCGAGAACAGGGTTTCATCGCATTCGATTTGGGTGGTCAGCAGCCAGCTTTGGCAGGTGGTGAGGACGGCGGCATATTCGCGGGTGTCGCCGTAGTTGTCGGTCACCGCGAAGCGGCCGTCGGCTGCGTGTGCAATGCGCTTGACCCCGGCTCTCGGCGCGCCGCTGTGCAACGAGCTGAGGCTGGTGCCGGCCGGCCAGTGGGCGCAGCGTTCCGGTACATGGCGCCAGATACCCATTGGCACTTGGGCCACGCCACCGACCACCAGGTGTTGGTGGTCGTCGCAGTTGGTCATCACTACGCGGAAGATTTCCAGCATCGAGTTGGGAAAGTCCGAGTCCCAGCCGCCGGTGCCGAAACCGACTTGCCCAAACACTTCACGGTGATGAAACGACAACTTGGCGAACGCCTTGGACGTGGCGACGAAATCGTAGAAGGTGCGGTCGTCCCACAGGGGCACCAGCTTATTCCACAGCGCTTTGAGGCGCGGTACGTCGCGGTCGCGAATGGCTTGCTGGATATCACCGAACTGCGAGCCGGCTTCCAGGGCGTCGGCCCAAGCGTCAGCCACTTCCTGGAACAGTGCAGGCAAGTCGGACAGCTTTTGTGCGTAGTGGGTTTGGCCTTCGAGGTCGATCACGGTGCTGCCGGAGGCCGGCGTCAGTGGGTTGGGGAACGGTTTGGTTTCCAGTCCCAGCTTGTCCACATAGTGATAGAAGGCGGTGGACGACACCGGGAAGCGCATGCCGCCCAGCTCGGCGATGATGCCTTCGGCACCTTCGAAAGCCTGGGAGCGCAAACGGCCACCCATTTTCGAGGCTTCGTACACCACGGGTTTGAGGCCCAGCTTCATCAGCTCATAGGCGGCAACCAGCCCGGCGATACCTGCGCCGATGATGGCTACTTCTGCACCATGGTTGGCGGCGGGGATGCTGCCCAAGCCTGCGGGGTGCTCGATCCAGTCATCAAAGGCAAACGGAAAATCCGGGCCGAAGATGGTGATGGGCTTTTTACCGTCTGCAGGGTGGCGACTGTTTTTGTTCGACGTATTCATGGCTGACCTGGCTGGATACCCGGCGGGGCACGACCCGCTGAGTATAGGAAAAGATGGCAGCCAGTTTAGGGAGCGTTGCGCTCGTTAATAAGACGCAATGTGTCGTCGGAATGAATTGTTTTCAGTCGAAGTGACGAGGTTGCTGGTCATATTGGTTGTCCGCGATCCAATTTGTTACTGAGGATGATCGAGGTGGTGGTTTTCTCTACACCATCGACACTGCCGATCTGGTCCAGTAACTGATCCAGTTGCTCCGGCGAATCCGTCCGTAGCCAAGCCACGTAATCAAACTCGCCGCTCACCGCGCACAACTGTTGCACCTGAGCCATGGCACTCAGCCTGCGCAACACTTCTTTGCCTGAGCGAGGTTGCACAGTGATGCCCACGTAGGCCTGCAAACCACCGTCCGTCACCCGTTGGCCCAAGCGCACGCCATAACCGGTGATCACTTGGGTTTTCTCCAGGCGCGCCAGGCGGGAGGTCACCGTGGTGCGCGCGATGCCCAACTGCCGCGCAAGCATGGCTACGCTTTCGCGGGCGTTGATCTGCAAGGCGGCGATCAGTTGGCGATCGATTTCATCGAGGACAGGCAAGGGAGGCTCCGTGACGGGCTGCAATGGGAACGCATGTTACAGGCTTGAATCGTCCAGCAGGCAGCGGGCAAACAGTTGTGGCACTGGTAAGTGCCGTTGGCTATAGCGACTCAGTAGGATGACCTCTCGGTAAAACGTCAGGTTGCCCAGCGGGATTATTCTTACTTGGGGCGAGCGCTCCAGCCACAGTCAGTAGTTTCTTCGGCCACCCATTGGTCATCCCCGAACATCCGAAAACCGCCTTCCAGGACGCGGCCTACACCAATGCCGTCGACGTCCACGATGTCCCCGTGCCGTATTTCGGCGTGGTATTGGGCTGTGAAGATTGACACGTACTGGCGTAACGCTTGCAGGCGCGAGGTACGACGTTTGCGCTGGAGTCGCATATTCGGTTCAAGGGCCAAGTAGGAGGGCAGGCGACATTGTTCCTGTTTGACCCGTGCGGTAATGCGCTTGAGTTCAAAGCATCCAGGGATATTGGGCAGTTGTTTGCGAAGTGAGGCGGTGGACGTTGTGTGGACAGTGCGGACACTGAGAGTGGGTCTTCAGACACACAAAAGCCGCGCAATGCGCGGCTTTGGAGTTGGTGGTCCCACACGGACTTGAACCGTGGACCAAAGGATTATGAGTTGCTGGACGAGGTGATATGCCTAGAGAAATCGTTCGTAGGTGAACGTAAGTTGGCATAGCTGGAGGCCCCGTAGTACTTGGTGTTAAGCGTAATTTTGAGAAGGTTGCTCAAGCTGAGTACTGTACCGTGGTTGTACTGATTTTGCGCCCTTTGAGTTTCGCAATTTGCCCCGCAGTGAATTCTTCGCCCACGATCTTCTGTAGTGCCCCCGGGCTAATTCTCTCGCATCTCAAAACCACGTTCCATTCACAGATCGAGAAGCAAAGCGCGACTTGGCCTAAGGCATGCGTATAGTCTGACTTTAAAGGTTGGCGATTGCGGTGACCTTTCATGTGCGCTAGATCCGTGCTGTCTAGGATCAGAATTAGGCCGCGCCCGCAGAGTTGGCGAGGCTGGTCAATGTGGCATTACACATTTCCGACTGCACCTGGTCTGCGTTACAGCCGCCACCCATCATTTAGCAGTGATTTTGGCGGCATCTAACCTACGTTAGGAGTTACCAGTATGTTCAAAGTAACCCCTCAATCCGCCTGCAAGGTCCAACGCTAAGATTATCGATCAACGCGCTGTTGATCGACTGTTGTCCCATATGATTTTGGGTCAGAGACGGCACCGAGAAATCGTGCAAGGGCTTCAGTCCCTCTCCGTGAACCGCCGCCGCGTCAGGAAAAGCACCACGCCCAGCGGCACGGCCAGCAGTGCTAGCAGCTCCAGGTCAAAGCCCAGCACCTGCTGCTCACCAACCTTGAAGATGCTGACCAAGCCCGTTGCCAGCAGCGCCAAACCCAGCCACTTGCGCAGCGGGTATGGTTTCAGAAACTGAACGAGGATCGCGCCCAGCACCAGAAGGACGACAGTTTGCATGATGTAGGGCATGTGCAGTTCCTCAGACCTTGATGACCAGCGTCACGACAGAGCGCTGTGGGCCAATCCCGCCATGGACCTCTCCCTCGATGCTGACCAGCACGTCACCTGCATGCAGGTTCGGCAGGGCCCCTTTGAGGTACCAGTTGACACCTGTCGTCACGACTGCACCTGAAGCCCAACCAATGAGCGGCCCGCCCAACGCACCTACCTTCCCGGCAACGCCACCTGAGGCCGCAGCAATTCCCTTGGCGACGTTGCCGCGCATAGTAGTGATAGCGTCGGCGTGCTGCCGGGTCAGGGGATTGGAAATGCAGACTGTCAGCAGGCATGGCAGGTTTCGAGCCTGCATTCGGTCGTACATATCGACGACGATGCTGTTGACTTGGTAATGGGCGCGTTTCGCTTCGCCAAAGTGCAGCTCGCGCAGGCGACCTCGGTCGCTTTCCATGAGGGTGATTTGAGACAGATTGAAGACGATTCCTTCCTCGGACCTGTACTGCGTGGTTTTCTCGAACTTCATGCGCGTATCCATTCGTGCAAAAAGACGATGATCTTCTACAAGCGGTGACTAAGATGCAAACGGTCTTTGATGTGAGGCCCCGGGGAATTTGACGTCTGCACGGGTCTCATCGCCAGTAAGCCAACTCCCCGGTAACAAGACATCGAGCTCGTCGGTTTTGGAGACGTTAGGCCGAGGCGCCTCCGCACGAGGCACTGGCCGGGGTATGCTGTGACCGTGTAAAGCTCCGTCGACAACTTCTGCATTGCGCTGAGGGTTAAGGGCGTGCAATCAAACTGCAATCGCGGAATCCCGCCGCACCTCTCTCACGAGCCTGAAGGCGGCGGATGATAATCGGCATGCCCCTCTGTGCGCTCACCACGTGCAGAAGCCCAGAAGTATTTCGCGTGATGCTTGTAGACGTCGGTGACTTCCGATAGGTCTAAGCCCAGACCTTGAACCAAACTCTGTTGTCGCTGATGCCCAATTGACCCGGCTACCGAAATTTGGCTGACCCAAGCCTTGGCGGTGTAAGTATTAGCAGGTCTGACTTTGAGCGGATCACTGATGGAGCGGCTTTAAGTCGGCATCTGGGTTAATTCTGCATCAGCGATAACAAATGGTGGGTTTCTTGGTGGGGGTTATGTCGCTCAGATAGCGCTTGAGTGCAGCCTCTAGCGTCATTTTCTCCGAGCCGCTACATCGGATGTACACGCCACGCACCATTTCTTCTTCGGTACGCCTCGACCAGTCCTCCGCATCACGCTTTGTGCGGAAGGTTTTGGCGACTGTGGGCCAGCCATTTTTACGAATGAGCGCCTTCAGGTGCCGGAAGGAGTTTTGACGAGAGTAGCCATGAAAGGGTGCTCCTAGGCGGCTGGCGAACCAGCACTGTACCTAAATTGTACCCTTGGACCATAGGACTGTATCTGTGGTGGACCAGCCAGAAACGCGAAAGCCGCGCAATGCGCGGCTTTGGAGTTGGTGGGCCCACACGGACTTGAACCGTGGACCAAAGGATTATGAGTCCTCTGCTCTGACCAACTGAGCTATAGGCCCTTAACAGGTCGCGGATTATAGCGATGGTTTCTTCTGTGTGCTATCCGAAAAATCCTCAATGCTCATACGAAGGAAGGTAGCGACAAAAAGCTCCGGCGGCAGTGGCAAGCTGACGATGTAGCCTTGCATCTGTTCGCAGCCCTCAGCTGCCAGGAAGGCTTGCTGCGCGGGGTTCTCCACGCCTTCGGCGATGATGGTGAATTGCATGCTGTGGCCCAGGGCGATGATAGCGCGCACGATGGCGGCGTCGTGGGGGTCGTCCGGCAGACCGCGGACGAAGGATTGGTCGATCTTCAGGAAATCCAGCGGTAGCCGTTTAAGGTAGCTGAGGGACGAGTAGCCAGTGCCGAAGTCATCAATTGCCAGCTGTACGCCCAGTTGTTTGAGTTGGTGCAGCACCTCAAGTGCTTCTTCGGCCTGGCTCATGATGAAGTTTTCAGTGATCTCCAGTTGCAGGTGACCTGGGTCGAGGTGGTAGTCGCGCAACAGTTGTTCTATTCGACTCAGCAAGCCGGGATGGCGTAGCTGCGCACCGGCGAGGTTGACCGACAGCGGGCCGAAATCTTCGTAGGTGCCCTGCCACGCATGCAGTTGTCGGCAGGCCTGTTCCAAGACCCAATCGCCAATTTGCAGGATCGTGCCGTTCTCTTCGGCCAGGGCAATAAAGTGTTCTGGCGGTACGTCGCCAAAGGTGGGGTGATGCCAGCGGATCAGGGCTTCGGCACCGATCAGTTCTTGTGTTACCAGGCTCAGTTTCGGCTGGTAATACAGGCTCAGCTCTTTACGTTCGATGGCTCGCCGCAGTTCATGCTCCAGTGCCACACGCTCGTTGGCCTGAGCCGTCAGGTCGCGGGTGTAGCTTTCGACCCGGTTACGTCCCTTGGCTTTGGATCGATACATCGCAGCGTCGGCATTCTTGACCAAGGTGGCGACATCCGTACCGTCCTGCGGGTAAAGGCTGGTGCCGATGCTGGCGCTGATGAAGAACTCGTGCTCGCCAGCCTGGAATGGCGGGGTGAAGCAGGTCAGTAACTTATTGGCCAATTGCTCGGCGTCATTGGCGTGTTGCAGGCCGGGTAGCAGGATGATGAATTCATCGCCGCCCAGGCGCGCTACGGTATCGATGTCTCGCAGTTGGTCCTTGAGGCGCACGGCAATGTCTTTGAGCAGCAGATCGCCGATCGGGTGGCCGAGGCTGTCGTTGATGTGTTTGAAGCGGTCCAGATCGAGGAACAACACCGCGCCCTGTTTGCCAGTCTCTTGATGGCCGTTTAGGGCTGCCTGCAACCGGTTTTCAAATAGAGTGCGGTTGGGCAGCCCGGTCAGTGGATCGTGGTGCGCCTGATAATCGAGGCGCGCCTGGGCCAGTTTGAGGCTGGAGATGTCTGCAAACACCGCCACAAAGTGAGTGATCAATTGATCCCGGTTGCGCACGGCGCTGATGGTCAGCCAACTGGGGTACAGTTCGCCGTTCTTTCGACGGTTGGAAATCTCGCCCTGCCAATGACCTTGGGCCGTCAATTGGTGCCACATCGCGGCGTAAAACGCGCTGTCATGCAGGCCAGAGGCGAGGAGGCGGGGTGTTTGGCCGAGGGCTTCGGCTTCGCTGTAGCCAGTGATTTCGCTGAAGGCGCGGTTGACGGCGCTGATGTTCTGCCGGGTGTCGGTGATCAACACGCCTTCGGCGGTACTCTCGAATACCGTCGCGGCCTGTTGCAGTTTTTCCTGCATCAATTGACGTTCGGTGATGTCGCGGGCGATGGTCAGCATGCAGTCTTCCCCGGCGATCGGCAGCGGGCGACTGGACACTTCACACATCCGAATTTCACCGTCGCTACGTCGTATGTGGCAGATAAAATCACGCACAAAGCCATCTCGCTGCATCAGTTCCAGCATGTGTTTGCGTTCGTTGAGATCGACCCAGATGCCCAGTTCCAGGGTTGATTGGTCGAGAGAGGTGGCGCTGGTGTAACCGGTCAGGCGGCTGAAACCTTCGTTGACTTCAATCAGCAGGCCGTCGCGTTGGCGGCTCAGCAGCAAGCCGTCGGGCGAAGCATGGAAGGCTTTGGCGAACTTCTCTTCGGAGGTTTGCAGCAGTTGCTGGGTTTCCTTGAGTTGGGTGATATCGCGCACCACCACCACGATGGCTTCAATCGCGTCGAGCTGGAAGGGCTCCGCGGAGATAAGCCCGGTGAAGGCTTGGCCGTTGCTGCGCAAAAACGGCATTTCAAGGTTGCGAATACTGGTTGTCTGGACGCGTTGCAACAACTCCGGACCGATGCCCGGGATGCCCCATATTTCCAGTTCCGTGCCGGTTCTGCCGATCACTTCCTCGGCGGTCAGGCCGATTTGATCTTCGAACGCTTTATTGACCTCCAGCAGACAGCCATCGGAAAGCCGCGCGATCACAAGGATGTCGGGGCATTGCTGGAAGACCGAGGCAAACTTCTGCTCGGACAGCTGCAGCGCCTCCTCGGTGCGCTTGGCCTCGCTGATATCAATCATCAAGCCGCGCAGCACCGGCTCATGGCCGTGTTCGATCAGGCTGACAATATCGCGTACCCACAAACAGCGGCCGTCGGCGGTGATCACTCGGTAATCAATGCTGTGGTCGCGGTTGGCGCGGGTTTCGCGATAGCAATAGGCTTCGGTGCGGATCAGGTCGGCGGGGTGAATGATGTTGCGCCAGAAGCCCGGAATCAGCCAATGGGCTCTTGGGTAACCGAGCAGGTCCTCGGCGTGGGGCGACACGTAACTGTAGGTGAAATCGGTGATGCTGGCTTCCCAGGCAATAGCGGACAAGCTTTCTACCAGGCCGCGATAGTGGTACTCGCTGCTGCGCAATTCTTGTTCAAGCGCGACGCGGCGCGAAATTTCCGAACTCAGCCGGCGATTGATCCGAATCACGACGGCCAATACGGCGATTAGCAGCAGCACGGCGGGCAGGCCGTACATCAGCAGGTCGCGCCAGAACGTGCGGTTATCCGTGAAGTTGCCTACCCAGTGCTGTTGGATGGCATTGGTTTCATCGGGGCTGAGGTCGGCCAGGACTTTATCCAGGATGCCCACCAGTATTTTGTCGTCCCGTGGCACTCCCATCGCCAATTGATAGCGGTAAGGTGTATCGCCGCTGACGTATAGACCATCGAGTTTTAGTTCGCGCAGGCTCCAGACGCTGGACGCCAGGTCGCTGACCACAGTATCGACTTCGCCGGTCGCCAAGGCTTGCAGCGTGGAACTGACGTTGGGCATCGCGACCAGGTTGAGGTCAGGATGGTGGGTGCGCAGCAACTCGTGAGGGGCGTAGTTCTCCACCACGGCAACCTTCAATCCGTAAAGGTCCTTGAGATTACGCGGCCGTGCCCCGCCTTCGTGGGCAAGAATCACCATCGGGAAGTCGATGTAAGGCCGGGTGAAAGCCAGATAATTCTGGCGCTCCGGTGTCGACATGATGCTGGGGATAAGGTCGAGCTGATTGCTTCGAGCCATCTCCAATACGGCACCCCAGCTCGGCGGCTCGATTATCTTGACCCTGACGCCCAGGCGATCCTGGATCAGACGCACATAATCCGCCGACAAGCCTTGGTATCGACCATTTTCATCACGGTATTCGAAGGGTGGCCACGAGGGGTCCACTCCCAGTCTCAGCTCCTGATGGTCCGCCAGCCAGCCACGCTCATCATCAGTAAGAGTCAACGCGCCAGCCGTTGCGGTCCAGTTCAGCAGCGACAGCAGTATCACGGTCGGCAATCTGGGCATAACGGTCTCGTTATGGCACGGGGGAATGTGTCGAGTGTAGACGGGCATTGCGGGGGGAGTGGGGCAGTACGGGATTTTATCTATGCAAAACAAAACCCCCGGCATGGGCCGGGGGTTCTGGTATCACTCGTCGAGGAAGGAGCGCAGATGCTCGCTTCGCGTCGGGTGGCGCAATTTGCGCAGCGCCTTGGCTTCGATCTGACGGATCCGTTCACGGGTCACGTCAAACTGCTTACCGACTTCCTCAAGGGTGTGGTCGGTATTCATGTCGATGCCGAAACGCATGCGCAGTACCTTGGCTTCACGGGCAGTGAGGCCGGACAGTACGTCGCGAGTCGCTTCTTTCAAGCTCTCAACAGTGGCGACATCGATTGGCGACTGCATAGTCGAGTCTTCGATGAAGTCACCCAGGTGGGAGTCTTCGTCATCACCGATCGGGGTTTCCATGGAGATCGGCTCTTTAGCGATCTTCAATACCTTACGGATTTTATCCTCAGGCATTTCCATGCGTTCGCCCAGCTCTTCCGGGGTCGGTTCGCGACCCATTTCCTGCAACATCTGCCGGGAAATACGGTTGAGCTTGTTGATCGTCTCGATCATGTGCACCGGAATACGAATGGTGCGGGCCTGGTCGGCGATCGAGCGAGTGATCGCTTGACGGATCCACCAGGTGGCATAAGTCGAGAACTTGTAGCCGCGACGGTATTCGAACTTGTCCACAGCCTTCATCAAGCCGATGTTGCCTTCCTGGATCAGATCGAGGAATTGCAGGCCACGGTTGGTGTACTTCTTGGCGATGGAGATCACCAGACGCAAGTTCGCTTCTACCATCTCTTTCTTCGCGCGGCGGGCTTTAGCCTCACCGATCGACATGCGACGGTTGATGTCCTTGATCTCGGCAATCGTCAGACCGGTTTCGGTCTCAAGTGCAGTCAGCTTCTGCTGGCAGCGGATGATATCCGGCTGCAGGCGACCAATGGCTTCAGCATACTTCGCCTTGCCTTTGGCCAGAGCGTCGCTCCAGCTTTCGTCAACTTCGTTGCCCGGGAACTGGCGCAGGAAGTCAGTACGCGGCATGCGAGCATCACGAACACAGAGCTGCATAATCGCACGCTCTTGTGCGCGCAGACGCTCAAGGGCGCTGCGAACGCGTTCAACCAGGCCTTCGAATTGCTTCGGAACCAGCTTGATTGGCATGAACAGCTCAGCCAGCGCCAGCAGCTCGGCAATTGCCAGCTTGTTGGAGCGACCGTGCTTTTTCAGGGCCTTGCGGGTGACTTCCATTTGATCGGAAACCGCACCGAAACGCTGGGCAGCGATGATCGGGTCTGGACCGCTTTCGACTTCTTCTTCGTCGTCGGTGCTGGCTTCAGCCTCGTCGTCATCGGAGTCGTCGTCCGCTTTTGCGGCTTTCGCATCGACAGGCGGCGGTACTTCGGCAGCAGGCGGCGCAATACCGTCGTCCGGGTCGATATAACCGCTCAGGACGTCGGACAGGCGGCCACCTTCGGTGGTGACGCGAGTGTACTCGGAGAGAATGTGGTCAACCGTGCCAGGGAAGTGCGCGATTGCGCCCATCACTTCACGGATGCCCTCTTCGATACGCTTGGCGATTTCGATCTCGCCTTCGCGTGTCAGCAACTCGACGGTACCCATTTCACGCATATACATGCGCACAGGGTCAGTCGTGCGACCGATGTCGGTCTCCACCGCGGCCAACGCAGCAGCGGCTTCTTCAGCGGCTGCCTCGTCGGTATCGGCGTCGGCCAACATAAGGGCGTCCGCATCCGGAGCACTCTCGTGTACGGGGATCCCCATGTCATTAATCATGCGGATGATGTCTTCCACCTGCTCAGGATCTGAAATATCCTCAGGCAGGTGGTCGTTGACCTCTGCGTAAGTCAGATACTTCTGCTCACGACCAAGGGTGATCAACTCTTTGATACGAGACTGCTGTTGCGCTTTTCCGGACATAACACCCTATCCACTGAAGGTCTTGGCGGGCAAAAAACAAGCCGAGGATTATACCCGAGCTATGACCTCACACGCCAGCTGAGGTCGGGTTTGATGCGGAAACATTCTGTTTTAAGAGGTCGCGCATCTGTTTTGCTATCTGAATTTGCTCTTCAGCCGATAATCCTGGCTGTCTTGCTCTCTTGATGAGTTCATCGAGGGTTTGCGTATGCTGACCCGCAGATAACCTAGTAATGGTGTCTAAAAACTGTTGTTCAAGGTTATCGCCGTCAATTAGCCACTCCTTTTCCGCAAGTGCTTTCAACAAGCGCCCTTGTTCTGTGCCGTGCCAGCGTGCCATCAGCTGAATTGAGTTTAGCTTAGGATTTTTCTGCACGGCTTCGATCAGCGCGATCAGCACCTGAGCGTAGGTATTGCTCGCATTGGCAAAATGGTCGGCACTTTCGACCTTGCCCGCCAGTTGCGGGTGGTGAATGAGCGTGCGCAGGGCGATCAGCGTGGGCGCTTCTACGGCAACTGGCGTGCGTGGGGCGTAGGCCTCATCGCGATCGCCACGCTTGCCGTTCTTGCTCCACGGTTTCTTGTCCCATTTCTTGCCGCCGGCACCGGGCTTCTTCGGCGTCCATTCCTGCTGGGGCGCGTAGGCCTCCTGCGGCTGGAAGTCGGCATAGTCCGGCATGGCGTCGTAATCCATGCCCGGGTCGTAGGCGGGCGGAGCATCCTGCGGTGCGCTGTGCACCAACTGACTGACGGCTTCGCCGCTTAGCCCGGTAATTTCCAGCAGGCGTTGGCGCATCAGGGTGCGCAGGTTGGCGCCAGGCACCTTGTCGATCAGCGGCGCTGCGAGGGTGGCCATATGGGCCTTGCCTTCAAGGGAGCGCGGATCGGCTTCCTCAGTCAGTTGCTGGAAGAAATAATCGGCCAGCGGCTGCGCATGTTGGTTGATGCGTGCACGGAATGCGTCAGTGCCTTCGGAGCGCACCAGGGTGTCCGGGTCCTCTCCCTCGGGCAAGAACAGGAAGCGCGCGCGGCGCCCATCCTGCAGGCTCGACAGCGTGGCTTCGAGTGCGCGCCAAGCGGCGTTGCGGCCAGCCTGGTCGCCGTCGAAGCAGAACAGCACGCTGGGCACGACGCGAAACAGGCGCTTCAGATGTTCTTCGCTGGTGGCGGTGCCAAGGGTGGCGACGGCGTTGCGCAAGCCTTGCTGGGCCAGGGCGATCACGTCCATATAGCCTTCAACCACGATGATTTCATCGAGGTTGCGATTGTTCTTGCGCGCTTCGAACAGGCCGTAGAGTTCCTGGCCTTTGTGGAACACCGGGGTTTCCGGGGAGTTCAGGTACTTGGGTTTGTCGTCGCCCAGTACGCGGCCACCGAAGGCGATGATACGGCCGCGGCTGTCACGGATAGGGAACATCACGCGGTCGCGGAAGCGGTCGTAGCGCTTGCCGGTCTCGGCGTTTTCCACCAGGAGGCCTGCGTCGATCATCGCTTTTTGCTGCAGAGTGTCACTGCTCAAATGTTTGTACAGGTTGTCCCAGCCGGGTGGCGCGAAGCCGAGACCGAAGTCGCGAGCGATTTCACCGGTAAGGCCGCGGCCCTTGAGGTAATCGACGGCCGCCTTGCGCTGAGGATGGCTCTTCAGTGCCTGCCGGTAAAAGTCGGCGGCGGCAGTGAGCAGCGGGTATAGCGGCGAATCGGTGGGTTGCCGTGGTTTGTGCGGGCGGCCACTTTCTTCGCGGGGGACTTCCATGCCGGCGGCTTTCGCCAGGTCCTCGATTGCCTGGGGGAAGTCCAGGTTGTCGTGGTCCATCAAGAAACCGAGGGCGTTACCGCCTGCGCCGCAGCCAAAGCAGTAATAGAACTGCTTGTCCGGGCTGACGCTGAACGACGGGGTTTTTTCTTTGTGGAACGGGCAGCAGGCGGTGTAATTCTTGCCGGCTTTCTTCAATTGCACGCGCGAGCTCACAACATCGACGATGTCGGTGCGGTTCAGAAGGTCGTCAATAAAGCTCTGGGGAATTAGCCCGGCCATGGCGTTCTCGTCATCACTGCGTGTAAATGAGGGCCCGTGAAGTGCTCAAGCGCTTGGGTCGAGTGGCTCGACCATCAATCGTCTGCTTGGGCTGTATGGAAGTGTATCTGCCGAACATTCACTGACGTTAATTTCTATCAGTCTTCGGCGAAGAAGTGTTGCCCCTGGCTCCGGTCTTGGCCGCTGGCGGCCTCGGAAGCTCATCGATGGGCACAGCCGACCGTTGATCGCCTGTTTACAGAATAAGTGTGCTCGTCAGTAGCCTTGTTAGGCTCGTCAGAAGAGACGTGCACCGCTGGCAAAAGAGCCAGTCCTGACGTGTGAAGCAGTTGTCTCAGTCGCATGTGCGGCTTCGACGATGAAGCATCAAGCGATATCTGCAAATGCCAATAGCCCGGCTGAAGGGCCGGGCTTGGCAGAAGCTTGCTACGAACGTCTGTGTATTAGTACAGACGAACGGCGCGGCGCTGCTCGCGTTGAACTTTCTTGGCGTGACGCTTAACAGCGGCTGCTGCTTTACGCTTACGCTCAGAAGTTGGCTTCTCGTAAAATTCGCGGCTACGAACTTCGGCCAGTACACCGGCTTTTTCGCAGGAGCGCTTGAAACGACGCAGAGCTACGTCGAAGGGTTCGTTCTCTTTAACTTTGACGGCTGGCATCCAGAGCTACCTTCTTTCATTACCGGGATCAACGTTCTCGTCGCAAAAAATTCGCGGCTGAGGTCGTCGGTTTTTAAGGGTTGCGGATGTTAACCCCTCATTGACCGGAATGCAAAGCCTCTGATCGAAAACCGCTAGTCGGGAGGGGGAGTGGCGACTATTATGCGCGCCTTCGAATTTAGCCTCTACAAGGCGCAAACCCATGCTAGTACTGGGACTTGAAACCTCCTGCGACGAAACCGGTGTCGCACTTTACGACAGTGAACGCGGGCTTTTGGCCGATGCACTGTTCAGTCAGATCGACCTGCACCGCGCTTATGGCGGCGTGGTGCCGGAGCTGGCCAGCCGTGATCACGTCAAGCGCATGCTGCCCTTGATTCGCCAGGTGCTGGACGAGGCCGGTTGTGTGCCGACCGAGATCGACGCGATTGCCTACACGGCGGGCCCTGGATTGGTCGGAGCCCTTCTGGTTGGGGCCTCTTGCGCACAGGCGCTGGCTTTCGCCTGGGGTATTCCAGCCCTGGGTGTGCACCATATGGAAGGCCATTTACTGGCGCCGATGCTGGAAGAAAACCCGCCGCAGTTCCCGTTCGTCGCTTTGTTGGTTTCGGGGGGGCATACGCAGCTGGTTCAGGTCGACGGAATCGGTCAATACACGCTTTTGGGCGAGTCGCTGGACGACGCCGCCGGCGAAGCTTTCGACAAGACTGCGAAGATGATGGGCCTCAATTACCCCGGCGGGCCGGAAATCGCCCGTCTCGCCGAAAAGGGCGTTGCTGGTCGCTACACATTCCCGCGTCCGATGTGCGATCGCCCCGGTTTGATGTTCAGCTTCAGCGGGTTGAAAACCTCTGCGCTGAATACCTGGCAGCGCAGCGTCAGCGCCGGGGACGACAGTGAGCAAGCCCGTTGCGACATCGCTCTGGCGTTCCAGCAGGCCGTGGTGGAGACTTTGACCATCAAGTGCAAGCGTGCTCTGAAGCAGGCTGGCATGAAGCGTCTGGTGATTGCTGGCGGCGTCAGCGCAAACAAGGCGCTGCGCAGTTCATTGGAAAAAATGCTCGGTGATATGAAGGGGGATGTGTTCTACGCCCGCCCTGAGTTTTGCACCGACAATGGCGCCATGATCGCCTATGCCGGTTGCCAGCGTCTGCTGGCGGGGCAGCACGAAAGCCTGGCGATCAGCGTGCAGGCACGTTGGCCGATGGAGCAGCTGCCGCCGTTGTAGGCCGTTATTTGGGCGCGACGTGAGCCAGGCTCATCTGGGGGATTTAAAAATGCCGTTCGCGCCCGGCAAACAGGTCGCGTAAATTGCCCCGATGGCGCCAGACGATCAGCAATGTCAGCACGCTCATCGGCAGCAGCGCCGCCGGTTCCTGCCAGGCCAGCAATGGCAGGGTGAGCGGCGTGGCGATCAGCGCCGCCAGTGAGCTGGTGCGGGTCAGGTAGAACGTCAGCAGCCAGGCAAGCACGGCCAGTAGTGCCGCCGGTGGGTAGATCCCCAGCAGCATACCGGCCGCCGTGGCGACACCTTTGCCGCCGCGAAATCGGAAGTACAGTGGAAACAGATGGCCCAGGACGGCGCACACGCCCACCCAGGCCTGCTGTTGCAGGGTAAGGCCGGCGGTGCTGGCGATCAGCACGGGCAGCAAGCCCTTGCACAGATCGCCCAGCAGCGTCAGCACGGCGAGCTTCTTGCCGGCCAGGCGCAACATGTTGGTGGCGCCAGCATTGCCGGAACCACTCATTCGCGGGTCGGGGTTTCCCGTCAGGCGGCTGAGCAAAATGGCGAAGGACAGCGAGCCGAGCAGGTAGGCGAGAATCGCCAGTGACCAAAACATGCTAACTATTCCGGGCGAGGACGCCCTGATTCTAACGGGGCATCGCGCCCTTGTCGTGCTGCGGAGAAGAGCTTGGACAGAGTGTTTATCGAAGGCCTGGAAGTCGACACCGTGATCGGGGCCTACGACTGGGAGCGCGGGATCCGCCAATGCCTGCGTCTGGACCTGAGCTTCGCGTGGGATAACCGCCCGGCCGCCGCAGGTGACGACCTGACCTTGGCGCTGGATTACGCCAGCGTTTCGGCGCGTATCCAGGCGTTTGCCGAACAGTCCCAGTACCAACTGGTGGAAACCTTTGCTGAGCGCTTGGCCCAAGTGTTGATGAGTGAGTTCCAGATTCCCTGGCTGCACCTCAAACTGACCAAGCCCGGCGCAGTACCGGCCGCCAAAGGTGTGGGCGTGGAGATTGAGCGCGGATGTCGCTAACTCAGGTTTACCTTGGCCTCGGTAGCAATATCGAGCGCGAGCTCCATCTGTGTGCCGGGCTCGACGCGTTAGCGAGCTTTCTGACGGATATGCGCTGCTCGGCGGTGTTTGAAAGCCAGCCGGTGGGCATCAAAAGCGGGCCATTCTTCAATCTGGTGGTGTCGGCCTATACCGACCTGTCGTTGACAGAATTGGACCGCCGTCTTAAGACCATCGAAGCTGAAAACGGCCGCTACGCGCCGGACCGCAAAGGCCTGCCATTGGACATCGATGTGCTGCTGTACGGCGAGTTGGTGGGGGATTTCGACGGTTTGATTCTGCCCCGTGCGGAAATCCTGAAAAACGCTTTTGTTTTGTGGCCGCTGTCGTTGATGGCGCCGGACCGCGTGCATCCTGAGGTGGGTAAAACGATGGCTGATCTGTGGCGGGATGCGCAGATCGATCAGTTGCTGGCGCCTGTCGCCTTTGAGTGGCAGGGCCAGCACCTGACGCCGAATGCGCTTCTAATTCGATAGGGCGCGTTGTTCCTTGTAGGCCTGCAACGCCTTGAGCCGTTCGCGCTTCAAGGCTTCGCCCAGCTCAGGGCCTTTGAAACCCTTCTCCACCAATGGCGCCACCGCCACCTCGCGTGCTGTCTGCGCCGCACCGCGCAAATAATCTGCCTGTGGATAACTGCGTTGCTCGAAGCCCTTGCGGCCCCGGGCATCCATTTCACAGGCGACCACAAACTCCTCAAAGCGCTGCGGTCGGCGATATACGTCAAAACTTTGCAGTAACTCCAGCAGCGTCGAGGCTTTCAGCTCCAGCGCTCGATGGCCGTGGGTGTGATATTGACCCACCAGCAGCGCCAGCTCCTGGCAATCCCTTGGCACTTTGAAACGTTCATTGACTGCCTTGATCAGCTTCAAGCCCCGATGCTCATGGGCGATATGCTGCGGCAACTTATCCACAGGCGTTAGACCTTTGCCCAGGTCATGCAGCAGGCAGGCCCAGCGCACGGTCAGTGGCTGTTTGTGCAAGGCGGCCTGCTCCAGCACGCTCAAGGTATGCACGCCAGTGTCTATCTCGGGGTGGTGGGCCTCGGGTTGGGGGACGCCGAAGAGTGCATTCACTTCCGGCATCAAGGTTTTCAGTGCGTCGCAGTCGCGCAGGACCTGAATAAACACCTGAGGCTGATCTTCCATCAGCGCTCGGGAGATTTCCTTCCAGCTGCGCTCCGGCGTCAGGGCTTCCAATTCGCCTGACTCGCTGAGTTGACGCATCAGTTCCAGAGTCTGCGGTGCCACTGTAAAACCAAGATGTGCATAGCGAGCGGCAAAACGTGCGACGCGCAGAACTCGCAGGGGATCTTCGGCGAAAGCGGGGGAAACATGGCGCAGAACGCGGGCTTCGAGGTCACGCTGGCCGTTGTAGGGGTCGGTCAGGTTGCCGTCATCGTCTTCAGCCATTGCGTTGATGGTCAGGTCGCGACGGATCAGGTCTTCTTCCAGCGTGACCTCGGGGCTGGCGTGAAAGACAAAACCGCCATAGCCCCGGCCGCTCTTGCGCTCAGTGCGGGCCAAAGCATATTCGTCGCCGTTCTTCGGGTCCAGGAACACCGGGAAGTCAGCGCCTACCGGCTTGAAGCCCTTCGCAAGCATCTCCTCGGTGGTCGCACCGACAACGACGCGGTCGATATCAGTGACCTTGATGCCCAGCAGGCGGTCACGCACGGCGCCGCCGACTTTGTAGATTTTCATGAAAAAGCCTCCATTAGCGGCACAGGATACCGCCTGTGCCTGACCAATGGAGGCTTTGCTGTTTCAGAGGTGAACGACGGCCATGTCCAGGCGACCATAGTCGTTATCGTTGTGATCACTGCGCGGTGGAACATGGTGAGTTTTCATCACCTGATCGCCTTGCAGTGTTTCCAGATGGATGTCAAAACCCCACAGCCGGTGCAGATGCTTGAGTACTTCCTCGGTGGATTCGCCCAGGGGTTTGCGGTCATGTTGCTGGTGACGCAAGGTCAGCGAGCGGTCTCCGCGGACATCAATGCTGTAGATCTGTACGTTGGGCTCCCGGTTGCCCAGGTTGTACTGCGCGGCCAAGGTTTCACGGATGATGCGATAGCCGGGCTCATCGTGGATGGCCGGGACCACCAAATCGTCTTTGAGGTCGTCATCGAGGATGCTGAACAACTTGAGGTCGCGGATCACCTGGGGTGACAGGTACTGCAGGATAAAGCTCTCGTCCTTGAAGCTGCTCATGGCGAACTTGATGGTGGACAGCCAGTCGCTGCCGGCGATTTCCGGAAACCAGCGGCGGTCCTCTTCGGTCGGGTGTTCGCACATGCGCCGGATGTCGCGGTACATGGCAAAACCCAGAGCGTAAGGGTTGATGCCGCTGTAATACGGGCTGTCAAAGCCAGGCTGAAATACCACACTGGTGTGGGAGGTGAGGAACTCCATCATAAAGCCGTCGGTGACCAAGCCCTCGTCGTACAGGTCGTTCATGAGCGTGTAGTGCCAGAACGTCGCCCAGCCTTCGTTCATCACTTGGGTTTGGCGCTGTGGATAAAAGTACTGGGCGATCTTGCGCACGATGCGCACGATTTCCCGTTGCCATGGTTCCAGCAGTGGGGCGTGTTTTTCCAGGAAATATAGGATGTTTTCCTGAGGTTCGGCGGGGAAGCGTGCATTGTCCTTGTCGCTGTTTTTGTCGGCGCGTTTAGGAATAGTGCGCCACAGGTCGTTGATTTGCTTCTGCAGGTGCTCTTCGCGCTCCTTCTGACGCAGGCGTTCTTCCTCCGCGGAAATCGGGTACGGGCGCTTGTAGCGGTCGACCCCGTAGTTCATCAGGGCATGACAAGAGTCGAGCAAGTCCTCCACTGCGTCGATCCCGTGGCGCTCCTCACACTGCATGATGTACTGCTTGGCGAACACCAGGTAATCGATGATCGAACTCGCATCGGTCCAGGTGCGGAACAGGTAGTTGCCTTTGAAAAAGCTGTTATGCCCATAGCAAGCGTGGGCCACCACCAATGCCTGCATGCAGATGGTGTTTTCTTCCATCAAGTAGGCGATGCATGGGTCGGAGTTAATCACGATCTCGTAGGCCAGCCCCATCTGGCCGCGGGTGTAGGACTTCTCGGTGCTGAGGAAGTGTTTACCGTAGGACCAATGGTGATAACCCAGCGGCATACCAACAGACGCGTAGGCATCCATCATCTGCTCAGCGGTGATCACTTCGATCTGGTTGGGGTATGTGTCCAGGGCATAACCCGCCGCGATCCGACTGATTTCCTTGTCATAGGCCTGGATCAGCTCAAAGGTCCACTCGGAACCGGTGGAAATGGGTTGGCGCTTAGTCTCTTTTTTGGCGGTCATGTCACTAACCTGCGCTGGAAGAGTTCACGGAAGACCGGATAGATATCGCCGGCCGAGACCAGTTGCTGCTGGGCGAACGTGTCGGCAAAAGCTTCGCCGATGCGCTCATATTCGAACCACAGGGCCTGGTGCTCACGGGGGGTAATTTCAACGTAAGTGTAGTACTGCACGAACGGCATGATCTGGTTGATCAGAATGTCGCGGCAGATGGGCGAATCATCATTCCAGTTGTCGCCGTCAGAGGCTTGAGCGGCGTAGATATTCCATTCATTGGCCGGGTAGCGCTCGGCCATGATCTCCTGCATCAGCTTCAGGGCGCTGGACACGATGGTGCCGCCGGTTTCCCGCGAGTAGAAGAACTCTTCTTCGTCGACTTCCCGGGCGCTGGTGTGATGGCGGATGAACACTACGTCGATCTTGTCGTAGTTTCGCTTCAGGAACAGGTAGAGCAGGATGAAGAACCGTTTGGCGATGTCCTTGGTGGCCTGGGTCATGGAGCCGGAAACGTCCATCAGGCAAAACATCACCGCCTTGGAACTGGGGTTCGGTTGTTTGACGAGCAGGTTGTATTTCAAGTCGAAGGTGTCGAGGAACGGCACACGATGGATGCGCGCACTGAGTTTCTCGATTTCCGCCTCGATTTCCTGGATATCGCCGAAGTTATCCGGTTCTTCGCGCTTCAAGCGCGCCAACTCTTCCTTGGCCTCTTTCAATTTGGCGCGGCTGCTGCCCGACAGGGCGATACGCCGTGCATGGGCCGAGCGCAGGGTACGGATGATATTGATCCGTGACGGGTTGCCCTCGTTACTGATACCTGCCCGCACGGTCTTGAAGGTGTCGGTACCGGTCAGGTTTCGTTTGACGAGGTTGGGCAATTCCAAGTCCTCGAACATGAATTCGAGGAATTCCTCCTGGGTAATCTGGAACACAAACTCGTCCATGCCTTCGCCAGAATTGCCGGCTTTGCCTGGACCTTTGCCACCACCACCGCCTTGAGGTCGCTGGATATGTTCGCCGGTGGTGAACTCCTTGTTACCAGGGTGCACGACGGTCTGTTTGCCGCCGCGGCCATGGTGCAGGACCGGTTCGTCGATATCCCGTCCGGGAATGCTGATTTGCTCACCATGCTCCATGTCGGTAATGGAGCGGCGGCTGACGGCCTCTTCAACGGCCTTTTTGATGTGGTCACGGTAACGCCGCAGGAAACGCTGGCGGTTTACCGTGCTCTTGTTCTTGCCATTGAGGCGTCGGTCGATCACATAGCTCATGAGGAGCCCTCCGGGCAGCTTCACGTTACAAGCTTCAAGCGGCGAGCTGGAAGCTTAGAGACAAGCGGTCAACTGCCAGGCCCATGACCTGGCAGTGCACGCCTATCGCTGCCTTACTGCGATTTGCGAACCCGCAGATACCACTCGGAGAGCAGTCGTACCTGTTTGTCGGTGTAGCCACGCTCGACCATTCGTGTGACGAAGTCGTTGTGTTTTTGCTGATCCTCCTTGCTGGCCTTGGCATTGAAGCTGATGACCGGTAGCAGATCCTCGGTGTTGGAGAACATTTTCTTCTCGATGACCACCCGCAGCTTCTCGTAGCTGAGCCAGGTAGGGTTCTTGCCGTTGTTGTTGGCACGGGCACGCAGTACGAAGTTGACGATCTCGTTGCGGAAATCCTTCGGATTGCTGATGCCAGCGGGTTTCTCGATCTTTTCCAATTCCTCGTTGAGGGCTACGCGGTTGAGGATCTCGCCGGTTTCCGGGTCGCGGTATTCCTGGTCCTGGATCCAGAAGTCCGCATACAGCACATAGCGGTCGAAAATGTTCTGGCCGTACTCGCTGTAGGACTCCAGATACGCGGTCTGGATTTCCTTGCCAATAAACTCGATGTAGCGCGGCGCGAGGTACTCCTTGAGGAAGCGCAGGTAGCGTTCACGGGTTTCCGCCTGGAACTGTTCCTGTTCGATCTGCTGTTCCAGCACATAGAGCAGGTGCACCGGGTTGGCGGCGATCTCGTGCGGGTCGAAGTTGAAGACTTTGGACAAGATCTTGAACGCAAAGCGCGTCGATAGGCCGTTCATGCCTTCATCCACGCCTGCCGTGTCGCGGTATTCCTGGATTGACTTGGCTTTAGGGTCGGTGTCCTTGAGGTTTTCACCGTCGTACACGCGCATCTTAGAGTAGATGTTCGAGTTCTCCGGCTCCTTGAGGCGCGACAGCACGGTGAACTGGGCGAGCATCTTCAGGGTGTCGGGTGCGCAATGGGCCTTCGCCAGGGAGCTGTTGAACAGTAGCTTGTCGTAGATCTTGATCTCATCGCTGACTCGCAGGCAATAAGGCACCTTGACGATGTAGATCCGGTCGATGAAGGCTTCGTTGTTCTTGTTGTTACGGAAGGTGTGCCATTCCGATTCGTTGGAGTGGGCCAGCAGGATCCCGGTGAACGGAATCGCGCCCAAGCCTTCGGTGCTGTTGTAGTTACCTTCCTGGGTCGCGGTAAGCAGTGGGTGCAGCACTTTGATCGGTGCCTTGAACATTTCCACGAATTCCATCAGGCCTTGGTTGGCCCGGCACAGTGCGCCCGAGTAGCTGTAGGCGTCGGCGTCGTTTTGCGGGAATTCTTCGAGTTTGCGGATATCGACCTTGCCCACCAGCGCCGAAATATCCTGGTTGTTCTCATCGCCCGGCTCGGTCTTGGCAACGCCGATCTGGTTGAGGATCGAGGGGTAGAGTTTCACCACGCGGAACTGGCTGATGTCACCGCCAAACTCGGCCAGGCGCTTGGTGGCCCAGGGCGACATGATGGTGTTGAGGTAGCGGCGTGGGATGCCGAAGTCTTCTTCGAGGATCGCGCCATCTTCCGTGGCGTTGAACAGGCCCAGTGGCGACTCGAAGACCGGCGAGCCCTTGATCGCGTAGAAGGGCACTTTCTCGATCAGCTGTTTGAGCTTTTCGGCCAGGGACGATTTACCGCCGCCGACAGGGCCGAGCAGGTAGAGGATCTGTTTCTTCTCTTCCAGGCCTTGGGCGGCATGGCGGAAGTAGGAGACGATCTGATCAATGCATTCTTCCATTCCGTGGAAGTCTTCAAAGGCCGGGTAGCGGCGGATCACCTTGTTGGAGAATATTCGCGACAGGCGCGAATTATTGGCGGTTTCCACCAGCTCCGGCTCGCCAATCGCCAATAGCAGGCGCTCGGCGGCAGATGCGTAGGTGCTGCGGTCCTGCTTGCACAGCTCAAGATACTCTTGCAGCGTGAGTTCTTCCTGCTGTGTGGACGCGAAGCGTTGTTGGAAGTGGCTAAAGATACTCATGACGTCGTCACCTCGCTCGATACGTGGAGCCGACGCCGGATCTATCAGTCGATGCTGGCAGTCATTGACGATCGCCAATGGCCGTTTTCCCCCCAGAACACCCTAAACGCTACCGATGACCCGCACGCCGGTGTACCGGCTCTCCCCTGATTCGGATGGCCTGCGCTTAAGGATAGTTCGGAATCTGGGAGGTCAAGGCGTGATACGCAATTAGTTTGCCTGCGCCGTTCGTCAGAAACGGCGCGAGCCCAAGCGTCACGCGGGGTAGCGGGGTTTGAAAATATTTATTGCGAATCGCCCGAAGAAATTTCTGCAGGATAGGTCGTACGCCACAGCTCAAAACCACCGTCCAGGCTGTAGACGTCGGAGAAGCCTTGGCTGATCAGGTAGGCGGCGGCGCTTTGGCTGGAGTTGCCGTGGTAGCAGGCCACGATCAGTGGCGCGTCGAGGTCGGCGGCGCGGATGAAGTCGGCGATGTTAACGTTATCCAGATGCTGGGCGCCGGTGATATGGGCTGCCGAGTAAGTAGGCTGGTCGCGGATATCAACCACCACCGCGCCTTGCTCGCGCAGGGCTTGGGCTTGTTCGGGAGGGATACGTTTGAATTCGCTCATGGCGGGCTCCTTGTCTTGGCGGCGCTTAGCGTCTAGCGCTTGGCGGCAGCCGGCAGTGTAATGGGAAGGGGAGATTCACACTGGCAGCTGTGGCGCTCGCCAGTGTCGATGTTCATCAGGGTCATGGCGCCGCCCCACACGCAACCGGTGTCGAGGGCGAATACGCCGGGTTCGTTGCACTTGCCTTCCAGGGCGGCCCAGTGGCCGAAGATGATCTTCGTATCACGGGTCTTGCGTTCCTTATGGGCAAACCACGGCTTGTAGCCGGGCAGGGCGGTGTCGGCACCTTCTTTGCTCTTGAGGTCCAGCTTGCCCTCGGCGGTACAGAAGCGCATGCGTGTGAAGTAGTTGGTGATCACCCGCAGGCGGGCGACGCCCGTCAGGTCGTTATCCCACTTCACCGGTTCGTTGCCGTACATGCCGTCCAAGTAGGTGGTGTACAGGCTGTCATCGGCCAAGGCACTTTCGACTTCGGCTGCGCACTTAAGGGCTTTCTTCAGCGTCCATTGCGGCGGGATACCCGCATGCACGAGGGCCATGTTGCGGCCTTCGTCGTAATGCACGATCTTTTGCCGGCGCAGCCAGTCGAGCAGCTCGGCTCGGTCGGGCGCTTCGAGAATTTCCCGCAGGGTGTCGCCCTTTTTCAGGCGCTCGATATTATTGCCGGCCGCCAACAAGTGCAGGTCATGGTTGCCCAGCACGCACACCAGGGAATCACGCAGGCTATATAAGTAGCGCAGGGTTTCCAGGGACTCGGGGCCGCGATTGACCAGATCACCGACCAGCCAAAGCCGATCATTGGCCGGGTCGAAGCCCACGCGCTCAAGCAGGCACTTGAGCGGCTCCAGGCAGCCTTGCAGGTCGCCGACTGCGTAGGTCGCCATCAGTGCAGGGCTCCCGGTACGGCAAGGCGAAATGGCTTGATGATGGCGTCGAACAGTTGGCCATCGGTGGCTTTCATCTGATACGAGCCTTGCATGGTGCCGACCTTGGAGGTCATCACCGTGCCGCTGCTGTAGGTGTGGCTGGCGCCAATGTCGATCAGCGGTTGCTGGCCAACCACGCCTGCGCCGCGCACTTCTTCCACTTGGCCGTCACCGTCGGTGATTACCCAATGGCGTGATAGCAACTTGGCCGGCACCTGCCCGTTGTTCTTCACCGTGATGGTGTAGGCAAAGGCAAAGCGGTTCTGTTCAGGTTGCGATTGGTCCGCCAGGAAGCGGGTCACGACGCTGACGTCGATCTGGTAGCGAGGATCGGACATGCAAGAGGCCTTAAAAGCAAAAGCGGAGGACAGCAGATGCGGATCAGTCTAGGCCAAGAGGTGGGCACTAGGCCAGACATGTGTCTGGCCATGCCTGGGTGCTTCAGTCGACTGCTGGAGCAGGCTGGATGGCAAGCTGGTCTGCCAGGCGCACGAACGCGGCCAGGTCCAGTTGCTCGGGACGCAGGCTACCGTCGACGCCGGCGGCTTCGATTTCAGCTTGGCTCAATAGGGCCTTGAGCGTGTTGCGAAGGGTCTTGCGGCGTTGGTTGAACGCTTCGCGCACGACACGTTCCAGCAACTTGTGGTCCTTGGCCGGGTGGGGCAGAACGGCATGCGGTACCAGGCGCACAATGGCCGAGTCGACCTTTGGCGGCGGGTTGAATGCACCCGGACCCACGTTGAACAGGTGTTCAACGCGGCAGTGGTACTGAACCATGATCGACAGACGGCCCCAATCACCACCACCTGGGCCTGCGGCCAGGCGTTCCACCACTTCTTTCTGCAGCATGAAGTGCATGTCGCGGATGATCCCGGCGTTGTTCAGCAGGTGGAAAATCAGCGGTGTGGAGATGTTGTACGGCAGGTTACCGACCACGCGCAGGCTGTTAGGCGCGGCGTTGAGGGAGTTGAAGTCGAACTTCAGTGCATCGCCCTGATGCAGGTTGAAGTTGGATTTTCCGGCGAACTGCTGGTTGAGGATAGGGATCAGATCCTTGTCCAGTTCAACCACGTCCAGCTGGCCACCGCTGGCCAGCAGGCCTTGGGTCAATGCGCCCTGGCCTGGGCCGATTTCCAGCAGGCGGTCTTCGGGCTTGGCATGGATGGAGCGCAGGATGCGGTCGATCACGCCAGCGTCGTGCAGGAAGTTTTGCCCGAAGCGCTTGCGCGCCCGGTGTTGGTAATGCTCAGTCATATACGGGTCTCGGCCATCTGATAGGCGGTTTCCAGGGCCACGTGCAGGCTGCCGGTATCGATCTTGCCGCTGCCCGCCAAGTCCAGGGCAGTGCCATGGTCGACGGAGGTGCGGATGATCGGCAGGCCCAGTGTCACGTTGACGGCGGCGCCGAAGCCTTTGTATTTCAGCACCGGCAGCCCCTGGTCATGGTACATCGCCAACACTGCGTCGCAGTGCTCCAGATATTTGGGGGTAAACAGAGTGTCCGCTGGCAGTGGGCCACGCAGGTCCATGCCTTCTTGGCGCAGACGCTCCAGGGTTGGTTCGATGATGTCGATTTCTTCATGGCCCAAGTGCCCGCCTTCACCTGCATGGGGGTTGAGCCCACAGACCAGGATACGCGGTTGAGCGATGCCGAATTTTTGCTGCAGGTCGGCGTGCAGGATGCGCGTGACGCGCTCCACGCGTTCGGCGGTGATGGCGTCTGCGACGTCACGCAGCGGCAGGTGCGTAGTCACCAGGGCGACACGCAGGCCGCGTGTCGCCAACATCATCACGACTTGTTCAGTGTGTGTCAGTTCGGCGAGGAATTCGGTGTGGCCGGAAAAGGCGATGCCGGATTCGTTGATCACACCCTTGTGGACCGGTGCGGTGATCATGCCGGCGAAGTCACCGTCGATGCAGCCTTGCCCCGCACGAGTCAGGGTTTCGAGCACAAACGCCGCATTGGCCTTGTCCAGTCGCCCTGCAACCACCTTGGCCTGCAGCGGGGTATCCCACACATAGAGGCTGCCCGCGGGCGCCGGCAGGTCAGGCCAGTTGCCCGGCGCCACGTCCAGCAGGTTGATAGCCACACTCAGTTGCGCGGCCCGCTCAAGGAGCAGGTCGCGGCTGGTAATGGCAATCAGAGGGTATGGCTGAGGCTGCGAGGCGAGCAGCAGGCAAAGGTCTGGACCAATGCCGGCCGGCTCGCCGGGTGTTACCGCGAAACGCTGTGGTTTCACTGGGCTGCCTGGTCGGTGCCTGTTTGCTCGGCGCCTGGCAGCTTGTTTTCCACGTAGGCTTCGTCACGGATCTGACGCAGCCAGGTTTGCAGCTCTTCGTCGTACTTGCGGTTACGCAGTACGTTCAGCGCTTGTTGCTCGCGGGCCTGGCTGGTGTTGTCAGTGGCGCGGCGGCCAAGGACTTCCAGTACATGCCAGCCATATTGGGTCTTGAACGGCTTGGACAGTACGCCTTGCGGAGTATCGGCCATTACCTGTTGGAACTCGGGCACCAGCGCTTTCGGGTCGATCCAATTCAGGTCGCCGCCGTTGAGGGCTGAACCTGGGTCTTCCGAGAAGCTCTTGGCCAAGGTGGCGAAGTCTTCACCGCTTTCGATGCGGTCATAGATCTTCTGGGCCAGCTCCTTGGTTTGCGCCTCGGTACGGATTTCGCTTGGTTTGACCAGGATATGACGAACATGAACTTCGTCTTTCAGCGAGGTCTCGCCACCGCGACGTTCCAGCAACTTCAGGATAATGAAGCCACCTGGGGTGCGGGCTGGCTGGGTGATACCGCCCACTTCCATGGCACTCAGTTCACGGTCGAACGGAGGTGGCAGTTGAGCGGCTTTACGCCAGCCCATATCGCCGCCTTCAAGGGCGTTGTCGCTGCCGGACTGGGCAATGGCCATCTGAGCAAAGTCAGCACCGCCTTTCAGGCGATCATAGATAGCTTGGGTTTTCGCCGCTGCCGCATTCAGTTGCTCGGAGTTGGCACTGTCCGGGGTCGGGATCAGGATATTGGCCAGGTGCAGTTCTTCGGAAAGCTGCATCTTGCCCAGGTCGGAGGCCAGGAAGTTCTTCACTTCCTGCTCGGACACCTGCACTCGCTCGGCAACGCGACGCTGACGCACACGGCTGATGATCATCTCGCGGCGGATCTGGTCGCGGGCGTCTTCGTACGAAAGACCGTCGCGGGCCAGGGCTGAGCGGAACTGGTCGATGCTCATGTTATTGCGTTGAGCGATGGTGCCGACGGCCTGGTTCAGCTCTTCGTCCGAAATACGAATACCGGAACGATCACCGATCTGCAGTTGCAGGTTTTCGACGATCAAGCGTTCCAGTACCTGTTGGTCCAGGACGCTGGTAGGCGGTACACCACCGCCACGCTTGGCGATGGTTTGCTGAACTTCCTTGACCCGTTGGTCCAGTTGGCTCTGCATGATCACGTCGTTATCGACGATGGCCACTACCTTATCCAGCTGTTGAACCGCAGCGTGTGCCGATGCGGTCCCCAGGAACAGTGCGCCCAGCACTAGCGGGCGCAGACAATCAGAAAGCTTGGTCTTCACGTTCACGATAACCTTCAATGCCTTTGTCGAGGAAGCTCTCTACCTTGGCGCCGGTCAGGCCGCCGAGTCCTTTGAGGACGATCTGCAGGAAGAGCCCGTGGTCACCCTTTTCGTTCAGCGGGGCGATCTGGCTGTATTCGTCGTTGGAAACCCAGTAACGGTTGATGACGCGCAGTTTCCAGCAGCAGTTGTCGTACTCGAAACCACCAAAGGCTTCCAGGGTACGGTTGCGTGCGTAGTCATACTGCCAGCGGGTGATCAGGTTCCACTGAGGAATGATCGGCCACATCATCGAGAAGTCGTGTTGTTGGATTTTGTAGTAATCCTTCACGTAGTTCTGGTCGCCTGGCTGACCGTAGTCGCCACCGAACTGCCACTTACCGGTCAACTGGTTGTAGACAACCTGGTCGTTACGATAGCGGTAACCAACGTTGATGATCTTGTTCGGGTTGTCTTCCGGCTGGTAGTGAAGCATCGCGCTGCCGGAGCGAGGGCTGTGCTCTTCGGTGTCCCAGTTGTAGTCGGCCGTGGCGCGCCAGTCGCGGTTGAAGCGGAACTCGTAGTCCAGGGCAACCGGGGACACGTCGGACTGTGCATCGGCACGGTCGGCGGCCAGGATACCCGGCAGTTGAACTTCACGATCCTTGAAGTACACAGCTTGGCCCACGGACACGCGTTGACGCTCGAAGCCGTTTTCTTCGATCCAGCGGCTGGTCAAGCCAAGGGACAGCTTGTTTTCGTCGCCGATACGGTCGGAGCCGCTGAAGCGGTTGTCGCGGAACAATGACGCGTAGCTGAACGAGTACTCGCTGGTGTCGAACACCGGAATATCGGCCTGGTCCTTATTCGGCACGTAAAGGTAGAACGCGCGCGGTTCAAGGGTCTGGCGATAGTCTTTGCCGAACCAGTTGGTATTGCGATCGAAGTACAGGCCGCTGTCGACGCTGGCTACAGGAATTGCGCGATCCTGAGAGCTTTTGAACGTGCCGCCGGCATACGGATTAGCTGCAGTCGCGTTTGCCTGGGCAACAACAATGTCGTTCTTGCCTTTGCTGTCCAGATCAAGATCGTACTTCGTGTATACGTACTTGAGCTTCGGCGTCACAAAGCCGTAGGTCCAGTTCATCGGGTATGAAACGGCTGGCGCTACGTTCAGGCGAGTACCGTTTGCACGGGTCAGGCCGTTGATGTAAGTGTCCAGGCGACGCTCGGAATCACCGTTTTCATTGATAAAGTTGCCGCTTTCCAGGCTGCGTTCAAACCGAACTGCTTCGGTTTCGTAGCTGAAGTTCAACCCGCCTGGGTGGTATGGCAGCTGACCATTGAAGGTGATCTGTGGCAGTCGGTCATACGGTGTGATCTGGGAGATCGTGGCCAGCTGGTAAGCCTGGACATTCAAGCGCGCCTGGTAGGAGTCGCCGCGATAACTCACGGAGCCCTGCTGGTTGACGAAGTCCCGGCTCTCGACACCTTCCTGATAGGACTTGAGGTCCTGGAAGTAATAAGGGTCGCTGATTTTGGTGTAGTCGACCTGGGTCAGTACACGCGAATCCAACCCGCCTTTATGCTGCCAATTGAGCATGTAGCGGGTTTTTTCGTAATCGGTCTGCAGTTTGCGTTCGTCGTTGTCGTCGTTGAGGTACGCGCCGCCGAACTGGCCTTCGCTGGACTTGGTGAGGTAGCGGAATTCGCCTTCCATCATCATGCCGCGCTTGGTCATGTATTGCGGGTACAACGTGGCGTCGTAGTTCGGCGCCAGGTTGAAGTAGTACGGCGTAACCAGGGTGAAGCCGGTTTCGCTGCCGGTGCTGAAGCTAGGCGGCAGGAAGCCGGACTGACGACGGTCGTCGATCGGGAAATAGATGTAAGGGGTGTACAGGATCGGGATGTTCTTGATCCGCAACGTCGCGTTGGTGGCCGTACCGAAACCGGTGGCTGGGTTTAACGTGATGTTGTTGCCTCGAAGCTGCCAGGCGTTGCTGTCCGGCTCGCAGGTGGTGTACGTACCGTCCTTGAGACGGATGATCGCGTTTTCGGCGCGCTTGGCGTACAGCGCGTTACCGCGGATACGCGACTTGTGCAGTACGTATTCGGCGTTGTCGATCTGGGCCGCGCCGGTGTCCAACTGAACCTGAGCGTGGTCGCCGACGATCAGTGCACCGTTGTCACGCAGTCGTACGTTGCCGTTCAGCTCGCCGCGGCTTTCGGCCTGGTACAGGCTGGCTTCTTCGGCTTCAAGCTGCATGCTGCCCTGGCGCATGACGACGTCACCTGCCAGGGTCGCGACTTGTTGTTCCTGCTCGTAACGAGAGGCCTTGGCACCGATGAAGGTGGGCGCATCGCTCTTGTTCGTCTTGTCGTTCATGCCAGGACGAGTCGGCTCGATGTACGCACCGCCGCAATAAGGACCGGTTTCGGCCAACTGGGCTGCGGTCAACTTTTCGCGAGGTACCCAGTCCAAGTGGCTGTAGTCGGCGCTGCGTGAGCGCAGGCCACGGCCCTTGGATTCTGTGACCAGTGCGGTCTTGGGTTCGGCCGCGGCAGTGCCACCAGCTTCGGCCTGCGCCGTGCTGTTGGCCGAGCTGACGGCAGCGCCGTCATGCACCGGGCGCGGTGGCAATGGGGCTGCGGCGGTTTTCGGCGCGCAATCCCAGGCACCCGAAGCAGAGACTGAGCAGTCATACTGTTCCGCGGCGACCACGAATGAGGTGGCGAAGGGTTGCATGGCCAGCAGACTGCCGGTTACCAGCAACGGAAATTTTCTACGAAACGCGGGGGATTTCAATGCCATCTTATTAGTCCGGGCTTCCTGCGTGCCATCTGCCCGCGGTTTGGGCCGCACGCCTCTCGATGGTCTGAAAAAGATGCGTGATAATAAAGCATGACCCGCTTGACGGCTAGCGCCGTCGGAGACCCTTGTAATGCCTGAGCAAGATCTACGTTTACAACAGCTGGAAGTCTGGCTGGATGAGCAGTTGCCGATCCTTTTCAACGCTCAAGACTGGGGCTCCGTACCCCCGGCCACACTGACTGCGGCCAGCAGCGACGCGAGTTTCAGGCGTTACTTCCGTTGGGAGGGTGGCGGCCGGACTTTCGTGGTGATGGACGCTCCACCCCCCCAGGAAAACTGCAAACCCTTCGTCGATATCGCCCATTTACTGGCGAAGTCGGGCATAAATGTTCCAAAAATTTATGCAGAAGATCTGTCGCGCGGCTTTCTTTTGCTCAATGACCTGGGCAGAAAAACCTACTTGGACGTGATTGACGAACAAAACGCCGATCAGCTGTTTGCCGACGCCATCGACGCCTTGCTGGCATTCCAGCAGTTGCCGATGGACGCACCACTGCCCAGTTATGACGTTGCCTTGTTGCGCCGCGAGCTGGAACTCTTTCCCGAGTGGTACGTACGGCGCCATTTGGGTGTCGAGTTGGATGCAGAACAACAAGCCCTCTGGCAGCGCGTCAGCGACCGGCTGATCGACAGCGCCTTGGCGCAGCCGAAAGTGCTGGTGCATCGCGACTATATGCCGCGCAACTTGATGATCAGCGAGCCGAACCCCGGCGTGCTGGATTTCCA
Source organism: Pseudomonas sp. W22_MBD1_FP4 (assembly GCF_052113765.1). Lineage (NCBI taxonomy): Bacteria > Pseudomonadati > Pseudomonadota > Gammaproteobacteria > Pseudomonadales > Pseudomonadaceae > Pseudomonas > Pseudomonas sp. W22_MBD1_FP4. Next base: position 149,685 of record NZ_JBGQOI010000015.1, read on the forward strand.
GGACGCGGTCTACGGCCCGGTCACTTATGACATTACCTGCCTGTTCAAGGACGCTTTCCTCAGTTGGCCCCAGGCGCGCGTACGCGATTGGCAGCGCGGTTATTGGGAGCGTGCGGGCCAAGCGGGCATCCCGGTGCAACCGGATTTTGATGACTTCCTGCGTGCCAGCGACCTGATGGGTGTGCAGCGCCACCTCAAGGTCATTGGTATCTTCGCGCGTATTTGCCATCGCGACGGCAAGCCGCGCTACTTGGCCGACGTGCCGCGCTTCTTTGCTTATATAGAAGCAGTGCTCGCCGATCGCCCGGAGTTGAGCGAATTGGCTGAGCTGCTGACCAGTCTGCGCCAACCCGCTGAGGCCAGCGTATGAAGGCCATGATCCTGGCCGCCGGCAAAGGTGAGCGGATGCGTCCGCTAACCTTGCACACGCCCAAGCCGCTGGTGCAGGCCGGCGGCAAGCGTCTGATCGAATACCACCTGGAGGCGCTGGCCAAGGCCGGCTTCACCGATATCGTGATCAACCACGCCTGGCTCGGCCAGCAGATCGAGAGCTATTTGGGCGATGGTGCGCAGTTTGGCGTACGCATCCGTTACTCCCCGGAGGGCGAACCGCTGGAAACCGGCGGTGGGATTTTCCAGGCGTTGCCGTTGCTGGGGGACGAGCCTTTTCTGGTGGTCAATGGCGATATCTGGACTGACTACGACTTTACCCAACTCAAGCAACCGCTCAGCGGCCTGGCTCACCTAGTGATGGTCGACAACCCAGCGCATCATCCCTCGGGCGGTGATTTCTTCCTTGATGAGGGTCTGCTTCATGATGCGGCGCCCGGTGCCGATAACCTGACCTTCAGTGGCATTTCAGTGCTCGACCCCCAGTTGTTCGCGGGTTGCAGTGCCGGTGCCTTCAAGCTGGCGCCGCTGCTGCGTGCGGCGATGGCCAAGGGTCAGGTAACGGGGGAACACATGGCGGGACGCTGGATTGATGTCGGCACGCTGGAGCGCTTGGCGCAAGTCGAAACCCTGCTGACAGCGGGGCAGTAGCATGTTGTGGCCAGGGACGCTGATCGGCGCCGGGGCTGGCTTTGCCATTGCCAGTATTCCGGGGGCCTTGTTGGGTGCATTGTTGGGGCAGGCGTTGGACCGCCGAATGCAATTGCGCAGTTGGGCTCAGTTGCGCGAGCGCATGGGCGGCCGCCCGGTGCTGCGCAATGATGAGTTGTTGTTTGTATTGCTCGGGCGCCTGGCCAAAAGCAACGGGCGCGTGGTGGACGGGCATATCCAGCAGGCGCGTCAGGAGATGCGCTCGCTGGACATGACCGAGTCCGCCCAGCGCCGCGCGATTGCGGCGTTCAATCGCGGTAAGTCGGGCTCCGACCGTATGCGCAGTTATCTGCGCGTGCTCAAGGCTCAGCCCCATGCGGCGGAGGGAGTGTTGCGCGCCTGTTGGCGGATGGTGTGGGCGGACGGCAAGGCGGATGATGCCGAGCGCGACCTGATCAACCTGTGGGGCAAGTGGTTGGGCTGGACGCCGCAGCAGCTTCAGGCCTTGGCGGCGGACTACACGCCTGAGCGCAAGCCGCTGGTCAATCGAGGCACGACCTATCAGGAAGCGTTGCGACTGCTCGGCGTCACCGCTACCACCGAGCCGTCGGTCATCAAACGTGCCTATCGCCGCCTGCTGAGCCGTCACCATCCGGACAAGGTGGCCGGTAGTGGCGCCAGTCTCGCGCAAGTGCGTGAGGCGACCGAGCGAACCCGTGAATTACACAATGCTTACTCGTTGATTCGCGAGCGCCGGGATTTTCGCTAGATGCCGCTCTTTCACGGATAACCACATTCCGATGTGGGAGAGGAGCAAGCCCCTCCCACATTGTTTTTGTGCTGTTCTTCAGTCGGCGCTGGCCTGCGGGCTCAACCACCCGCGAATCCTGCGATACAACTGCTCCTGCTCGGCTGCGCTATTGCCGGGCACGGTTTTCAATGACACCTGCTTATAGCCATCATTCTTCAATCGCTTGGCAGCCTGCGCACGGGCCTGAGCGTTTTTGCTTGCCTGCGCGTTGTCTTGATAGAAGACATCGGCAGTCGGCAGTTTCAGGCCGGGCGCCAGTTGCTGCACGTCCGGATGGCGTCCGTTAGGCGTCTGCGCCGCGACCATCACAAATTTCTGCACCTGGGACGGTTGTTTCTCGGTGAGATAACGCGCGGCCCACCAGGCGCCTGTGCCATGACCCAGCAGCACCACACTGCGTGCGTTCTGGGTCTGGGCGAAGGCCACGGCAGCGTCGATGCGGTCGAAGATGCGCGAGGCGTCGGTCTTGTCCTGCTCGTCGGCGCCCGGCACCACTGACGGATCGGTGCCCTCGGCTTCGGCGCTGGCGGCTTGTTCGATCGGTTTGTCGGCGGTGCTCGCTTCTTTGCTGCTGGTGTCGACAGTGGCTTTGGGTGCTTCCATAACGCGCGGCGGCAGGGTATCTACGCTCACATCCGGCAATGACAGGCTGAGGCTGCCCCAATTGGCGTCGGGAAATTTGCGCCGCAACGGGCCGATTGCTTGCGGCCAGTCAGCACTTTCACCGCTGCCCGGTACGATAATCACCACACCTTCGGGTTCGGCGCTGTTGGCCGGTTTCCACAGGGCGAGGAATGAGTCGCTGCCAGCCTGCAATTGTTGCTGTTCCTGCTGAGGGATGGTGCGCTCCAGCGCGGTGGCGTCTTCCTGGCTGCGCTCAAGCAGAGGCTGGCGCTCGACGGGTTTTTCGTCGGCCGGCGCGGGGGCGTCGGCGGCCTGTACAGAAAAGGCACTGGTAAACAGCAGCGACAGGCACAATGCTGGCAGTGCCGAACGGTTTCGATAGGGCATCGTAGATTTCCGGCCAGAAGAGATTCCAGCAGCCTAATGGGTTGGTCAGTTTTTGTCAGTGATGTGAGACGTGGATCATGGGTTTTCGCTGTCTGCTGGTTATCGGCTGTTTGTGCGTCGCCTTGATGGCGAACGCCTCCCCTACGCCTGCCGCCCCGCAGGCGCAGCTCAATGCGCAGCAGCGCGAATGGCTGGCCCAGCACCCGGAGTTGCGGGTGGGCGTAGTGCTGCAGTTGCCTTACGCGCAATACGACCGTCGCTTGCAGCGCTTGTCCGGGGCCAATGTGGAGTTGATGCAGTGGCTGGCCAAGGCGCTGAATGTCGAGCTGACCTGGCGCAATTTCCCCAACCAGGAGCAACTGGAAGCCGCCGTCCGCGACGACGAAGTGGACATTGCCCCCGGCCTGCAACAAACCCCAGCCGGCTTGCGCCTGTGGTTATTCAGCGACCCGTACATGCGTGTGCCCCAGCATATCGTCGGCATCCGCGAGGGCGGCGGCGCGGTTGAGCTGGAAAAACTGGACGATCAATCCCGCGTCGCCGTGCGCATGCCCAGCGCCGTGGCCGATTACCTGCGCAGCACTTATCCCAACCTCAACCTGCAAGGTGTGCCCATTGAACGCCAGGCCTTGCAGTTGTTGGTCAGCCAGCAAGCGCGTTATGCCGTGGTAGATGAAGCGCAATTAAGCCGATTATCCGGCGAGGCCGAGTTCGCCGGTTTGGCGGTGGTGGGGGACATCGGTCTGCCGCAATTGTTGCGGGTGGCCACACGGCGCGATTGGCCCGAACTGGCGGGCATCATGGAAAGTGCCTTGGGCGCTATCCCCGCCCGAGACCTTGACCAACTGCATAGCCGCTGGCTGCAACCCAAATACCCACGGTTATCGGAGTCGCCTGGGTTGTGGCAGAACCTCAGCCTGTTACTGAGCCTGCTGCTGCTCGCCAGTTTGGCGACCGTGTTCTGGCAGCGCCGCCAGCAACGTGTGTTGGAGCATGGCCTGCTGGCCGCCCGTGAAGAAAGCGCCGCCCGCGCAGCTGGTGCCGAAGCGCTGCGGTTGACACAGTTTTCCATCGACCAAAGCACCGTCGGCATCCTGTGGGTCAACTGGGACAGCCATGTGCGCTACGCCAACCACGCCGCCGAAAGCATGCTCGGTTATGCTCCTGGCGCACTGATCGAGCGGCCGCTGGTTGACCTCGACCCGACCCTGGACATGGACCGCTGGCTCAATTTGTGGAAGCGCGCACGGGCCAGCGAAGAGGGACCACAGAACTTCGCCACCGATTGTTTGCGCGCCGACGGCAGCATCCTGCCGGCCAACGTGTCCTTGAGCTTTTTGCGGTTTGCCGAGGCTGAGTACTTGGTGGTTTACCTGAACGACGTCACCGAGTTGCGCCGCACGCTGGCCGCGTTGATGCAAAGCGAAGCGCAACTACGCGAACTGTCGGCCCACCTGGAAACCGTGCGCGAGGAAGAAAAAGCCCGCATCGCCCGGGAAGTGCATGACGAACTCGGTCAGATGCTCACCGTGCTCAAGTTGGAAACGTCCATGTGCGAGCTGGCTTATGCGCAACTGGACCCTGGCCTGCACGAGCGCTTGAACAGCATGAAGCGCCTGATTGCTCAACTGTTCCAACTGGTGCGGGACGTCGCGACGGCGCTGCGCCCACCGATTCTCGATGCTGGCATTGCCTCCGCCGTTGAATGGCAAGCCCGTCGTTTTGAAGCGCGCACGCAGATTCCCTGCCTGGTTCAGGTGCCGGATAACCTGCCGACCCTGAGCGACGCCAAGGCCATCGGCCTGTTTCGTATCCTGCAGGAGGCGCTGACCAACGTGATGCGCCATGCCCAGGCGCATACTGTGGAGCTGACGCTGGCCATAGAAGGCTCGGATTTGCGGTTGACCATCAGCGACGACGGCGTGGGTTTCGTCCAGCCTGAAGGGCGTGCGGTATCGTTTGGCCTGGTCGGTATGCGCGAGCGGGTGCTGATCATGGGCGGGCAATTGAGCCTGCACAGCGAGTTGGGGGAGGGCACCACCCTGAGTGTGACGGTGCCGCTGGATGCATAACGCCAAGAGGAAGTCCCTGTGATCCGTGTACTGGTAGCCGAAGACCACACCATCGTTCGTGAAGGCATCAAACAACTGATCGGCCTGGCCAAAGACCTGCTGGTGGTGGGGGAGGCTAGCAATGGCGAGCAGTTGCTGGAGACGTTGCGCCACGTGCCGTGCGAGGTAGTGTTGCTGGACATCTCGATGCCCGGCGTCAACGGCCTGGAAGCGATTGCGCGTATCCGTGCGTTGAGCAACCCGCCGGCGATCCTGGTGCTGTCGATGCACGACGAAGCGCAAATGGCAGCCCGAGCCCTGAAAGTCGGTGCCGCCGGATACGCCACCAAGGACAGCGACCCGGCGCTGTTGCTGACGGCGATCCGCAAAGTCGCAGCCGGCGGGCGTTATATAGACCCGGACCTGGCCGACCGTATGGTGTTTGAAGTCGGTCTGACCGACGCCCGGCCATTGCATTCGTTGCTGTCGGAACGGGAGTTCTCGGTGTTCGAACGCTTGGCGCAGGGCGCCAACGTCAATGACATCGCCCAGCAACTGGCGCTGAGCAGCAAGACCATCAGCACTCACAAGGCGCGATTGATGCAAAAGCTCAATATCACCTCCCTGGCTGAGCTGGTGAAGTACGCCATGGAACACAAGCTGTTGTGATGACATGCCTGTTTGCGACCTGCTTCAAACCCCGCTGACGCCATTCCCGGCGCTTCGCACCGCAGCACTGTTCCATCCCCGCCATCCGTGTAGGGCAATCCCTACCCCCAAGCTTCCATCCTGCTGATGCAATTCTCTCCTGGCCCCCGATTTCCGGGGCCTCGCGCCTGGACTACGCTTGTGCCACAGCAGTCCAAAACACAAAGGTGCGGGTATGAGCGAGGTGGATTCAAATGATGTGCTGGTCAGCTTTCGTGGCGTGCAGAAGAGCTACGACGGCGAGAACCTGATCGTCAAAGACCTCAACCTGGAAATTCGCAAGGGCGAGTTCCTCACCTTGCTCGGGCCTTCCGGTTCGGGCAAGACCACCAGCCTGATGATGCTCGCCGGGTTTGAGACGCCGACTGCCGGTGAAATCCAGCTGGCCGGGCGCTCCATCAACAACGTGCCGCCGCACAAGCGCGACATTGGCATGGTGTTCCAGAACTACGCGCTGTTCCCGCACATGACCGTGGCCGAGAACCTGGCGTTTCCCTTGTCCGTGCGCGGTTTGAGCAAGACCGATGTCAGTGAGCGGGTCAAGCGCGTGCTGAGCATGGTCCAGCTCGACGCGTTCGCCCAGCGCTACCCGGCGCAACTGTCCGGCGGCCAGCAACAGCGTGTGGCCCTGGCCCGCGCGTTGGTGTTCGAACCGCAACTGGTACTGATGGATGAACCGCTCGGCGCTCTCGACAAGCAATTGCGCGAACACATGCAGATGGAGATCAAGCACCTGCACCAACGTCTCGGCGTGACAGTGGTGTACGTGACCCATGACCAGGGTGAAGCCCTGACCATGTCCGACCGCGTGGCGGTGTTCCATCAGGGCGAGATCCAGCAGATCGCCCCGCCGCGCACGCTGTATGAAGAACCGAAGAACACCTTCGTCGCTAACTTTATTGGCGAGAACAACCGCCTCAACGGCCGCTTGCACAGCCACACCGGCGACCGCTGCGTGGTCGAGCTGGCGCGGGGCGAGAAGGTTGAAGCACTGGCGATCAATGTCGGCCAGATCGGTGGCCCTGTAACGCTATCGGTGCGTCCGGAACGGGTCAGCCTCAATGGCTCCAGCGAAAGCTGCGTCAACCGCTTCTCCGGGCGGGTGGCCGAATTTATCTACCTGGGCGACCACGTGCGTGTGCGCCTGGAAGTCTGCGGCAAGACCGATTTTTTTGTGAAACAACCGATTGCCGAGCTGGACCCAGCACTGGCGGTCGGCGACGTGGTACCGATTGGCTGGCAAGTCGAGCACGTTCGCGCACTCGACCCACTTCTAGAGGCGAATTGATCGCCCCATGGCTTCACCAACCCTGCACGTGGAGAGAACAACAATGTTGAGATCCCTGAAGTATTCCGTCCTGGCCTTGAGCTTGATGGGCGCGACACAGGCCATGGCCGGCCCGGACCTGACCGTCGTGTCCTTTGGTGGCGCGAACAAGGCTGCACAGGTCAAGGCCTTCTATGCACCGTGGGAAAGCGCGGGCAACGGCAAGATCGTCGCCGGTGAGTACAACGGTGAGATGGCTAAGGTCAAAGCCATGGTCGACACCAAAAGCGTGTCCTGGGACCTGGTAGAAGTGGAATCGCCGGAACTGTCCCGCGGTTGTGACGAAGACATGTTCGAACCGCTGGACCCGAAACTGTTCGGCGACAGCGCCAACTACGTGAAGGGTGCGATCCAGCCATGCGGCGTGGGTTTCTTCGTATGGTCGACTGTGTTGGCGTACAACGCCGACAAACTGGCTTCCGCGCCAACCAGTTGGGCGGATTTCTGGGACACCAAGAAATTCCCGGGCAAGCGCGGCCTGCGCAAAGGCGCCAAGTACACCCTGGAATTCGCCTTGATGGCCGACGGCGTAGCGCCGAAGGACGTGTACAAAGTGCTGGCCGGCAAAGATGGCCAAGACCGTGCGTTCAAGAAACTCGACGAACTCAAGCCGTCGATCCAATGGTGGGAAGCTGGCGCACAACCGCCGCAGTACCTCGCATCGGGTGACGTGGTGATGAGCTCGGCTTACAACGGCCGAATCGCTGCCGTGCAGAAAGAAAGCAACCTGAAAGTGGTGTGGAACGGCGGCATCTACGACTTCGATGCATGGGCGATTCCAAAAGGCCTGGCCAAGGATCGCGCAGAAGCAGCGAAGAAATTCATCGCCTTCTCGGTCGCACCGCAGCAGCAGAAGACCTACTCGGAAAACATCGCCTACGGCCCGGCCAACACCCAAGCCGTACCGTTGCTGGCCAAGGACATCCTCAAGGACATGCCGACTACGCCAGAGAACATCGCCAACCAGGTGCAGATCGACGTGAGCTTCTGGGCGGACAACGGCGAGCAGCTTGAGCAGCGCTTCAATTCTTGGGCTGCCAAGTAACCCGCCTGCTGTGTTCAAGGGGCTTTTGTGGTGAGCGGGCTTGCCCCGCGCTGGGCTGCGAAGCAGTCCCAAACCAGGCGCCGTGTTCTGTCTGAAAGAACGCGGTGACTGTCAGAGGGGCCGCTTCGCCGCCCAGCGCGGGGCATGCCCGCTCACCACAGCGTCTGAGCCCAGGCACAGGTTTGTCGTCACTTTCAGATTTTCGGAGTTAGCCATGGCCATCGCCGTTCCCTCGAACGAGGTCAACAGCCCCACCCTCAAGCAGCGCCTGGCGCGTGCCGAGCGGGTCAATCGCTGGAAGGCCCAGGCCTTGATTGCACCGCTGGTGCTGTTTTTGCTGCTGGTGTTTCTGGTGCCGATCGTCGCGCTTTTGTTCAAGAGCGTCGGTAATCCGGAAGTGGTGGGCGGCCTGCCGCGTACCGTGGTGGCGGTGACTGCCTGGGACGGCCGTGGTCTGCCGGGTGAACCGGTGTATCAGGCTCTCAGTGAAGACCTGGGTGAGGCGCGCAAAAACCAGACCCTGGGCGATCTGTCCAAACGCTTGAACATGGAGCTGGCCGGCTATCGCAGCCTGCTGACCAAAACCGCGCGGGCGCTGCCGTTCACCGAAGCGCCTGCCTCCTATAAAGAAGCGCTGGAAACCCTCGACGAACGCTGGGGCGACCCGGCGTACTGGCAAGCGATCCGGCGTAATACCAGCAGCCTGACACCGTTCTACCTGCTGGCGGCCGTCGATCACCGCATCGACGACCTCGGCGAAGTGGCCCCGGCCACCCCGGATCAGGCGATCTATCTGGATATCTTTGCCCGTACCTTCTGGATGGGCCTGGTGATCACCGTGATCTGCCTGTTGTTGGCCTATCCCCTGGCGTATCTGCTGGCCAACCTGCCGGCGCGTAAAAGCAACCTGCTGATGATTCTCGTACTGCTGCCGTTTTGGACCTCGATCCTGGTGCGAGTGGCAGCGTGGATCGTGCTGTTGCAATCCGGCGGTCTGATCAACAGTGCGCTGATGGGCATGGGCCTGATCGATAAGCCCCTGGAGTTGGTGTTCAACCGCACCGGTGTCTACATCTCCATGGTGCACATCCTGTTGCCGTTCATGATTCTGCCGATCTACAGCGTGATGAAAGGCATCTCGCCGACCTACATGCGTGCGGCGATTTCCCTGGGCTGCCACCCGTTCGCCAGTTTTTGGCGCGTGTACTTCCCGCAGACCTACGCCGGCGTTGGCGCTGGTTGCCTGTTGGTGTTCATCCTGGCGATTGGTTACTACATCACCCCGGCACTGTTGGGCAGCCCGAACGACCAGATGGTCAGCTACTTCGTGGCCTTCTACACCAACACCAGCATCAATTGGGGCATGGCGACGGCGTTGGGCGGCTTACTGCTGCTGGCGACCGTGGTGCTGTACCTGATCTACAACCGTTTGGTCGGCGCCAGCCGCCTGCGCCTGAGCTGAGGAGACCTTGCGATGCTGAGCCCTTATATGTCGCCCGTTGAGCGGGTTTGGTTCTACAGCTTGCGGATCCTCTGCGGCTTGATTCTGCTGTTCCTGATCTTGCCCGTGCTGGTGATCATCCCGCTGTCGTTCAACAGCGGCAGTTTTCTGGTGTACCCGTTGCAGGGCTTCTCGCTGCACTGGTACCAGGACTTCTTCGCTTCGGCCGAATGGATGCGAGCGCTGAAGAACAGCATCATCGTCGCCCCGGCGGCCACCGTGCTGGCCATGGTGTTTGGTACGCTGGCGGCGATTGGCCTGACCCGTGGCAATTTCCCCGGCAAAGCACTGGTCATGGCGCTGGTGATTTCGCCGATGGTGGTACCGGTGGTGATCATCGGCGTGGCCAGCTACCTGTTTTTTGCGCCGCTGGGTTTGGGTAACAGCTTTTTCTCGCTGATCGTGGTGCACGCGGTGTTGGGTGTCCCTTTTGTGATCATCACGGTGTCGGCGACGTTGCAGGGTTTTAACCACAATCTGGTGCGTGCAGCGGCCAGCCTGGGGGCTTCGCCACTGACTGCGTTTCGTCGGGTGACCTTGCCGTTGATTGCGCCGGGGGTGATCTCCGGGGCGCTGTTTGCGTTCGCGACCTCGTTCGACGAGGTGGTGGTGACGCTGTTCCTCGCCGGCCCTGAACAAGCGACCCTGCCACGGCAGATGTTCAGCGGTATCCGCGAAAACCTCAGCCCCACGATTGCGGCGGCGGCGACGTTGCTGATTGCCTTCTCGGTGTTGCTGTTGCTGACCCTGGAATGGCTGCGCGGCCGTAGCGAGAAACTGCGTACTGCCCAAGTCTAAAGCCCAGCACAGAACCCATGTGGGAGGGGGCAAGCCTCCTCCCATATGGGTTCTGTGACCATTCAGCTGCTGAATGAAAGACAACCTGTTTCGGTCAGCTACTCTTGTGCCAGCCCATCGACTAATAAGAGGCCGCGCACATGAGTACTTCCTCATTCAAGATCGCCCACAAATTGCTGACCGGCGCTGGCGCCATCGAACAACTGGCCTTTGAACTCACGCGCCTGGATGTGGATAACCCGCTGATCGTGACCGACGCCGTGCTGGTCAAATCCGGCACCGTGGCGCTGGCGCTTGAACACCTGGGTGAACGCCCCTACGAAATTTTTGATCGCGTGCTGCCCGACCCGGAAATCGCCATCGTCGAAGACTGCATGCAGGCTTATCGCGACGGCGGGCACGACGGCCTGATTGGGCTGGGCGGCGGCAGTGCCATCGACATCGCTAAAAGTGTGGCCGCCTACGCCGGTTACCATGGCGCCCTGGCCGACTTGTTTGGTGTCGACCAGGTACCGCGCAAGGGCCCGCCGCTGATCGCCATCCCGACTACGGCCGGCACCGGCTCGGAGGTGACCAATGTGGCGATCCTCTCCGACAAGGCCGCACAGCTGAAAAAAGGCATCGTCAGCGACTACCTTTTGCCGGATGTGGCGCTGATCAGCCCGCAAATGACCCTGACCTGCCCACGCAGTGTCACCGCCGCCAGTGGTGTAGATGCACTGGTGCATGCCATTGAGTCCTACCTGTCGCTGAATGCCTCTCCGATCACGGACGCCTTGGCCATCGGCGCAATCAAGCTGATCGCCAAGGCGCTGCCCAAGGCCTACGCCAACCCCGCCAACCTCCAGGCCCGCGACGACATGGCCACCGCCAGCCTGATGGCCGGCATGGCGTTCGGGAATGCCGGGGTGGGTGCGGTGCACGCGTTGGCTTATCCACTGGGCGGGCGTTTCAATATCGCCCATGGCGTGAGTAACGCGCTGTTACTGCCTTATGTGATGCACTGGAACAAGCTGGCGTGTGTCGAGCGGATGCAGGACATTGCCCAGGCCATGGGCGTGAATATCACGGGGTTGAGTGCCAATGACGCGGCCGACCAGGCGGTCGAGGCGATGACGCGACTCTGCGCCGCAGTGGAGATCCCGGAAGGGCTTCACAGTTTCGGGATTCCCGAAGGCGCAATTCCCACCATGGCCGCCGAAGCGGCAGGTATCGAACGGTTGATGCGTAACAACCCGCGCAAGCTCAGCGTGGCGGATATCGAGAAAATCTACCGGGCCGCTTACTAGCCATTGAGCCAGGTCACGGTGCGCGCAGCAAAGCATGAGGTATACAATGCGCGCCATCGTGATTTAGCTCAAAAAAGGTGCGTCATGCAGCCCTTCGTCATTGCTCCATCGATTCTCTCCGCCGATTTTGCCCGCCTGGGTGAGGAAGTGGACAACGTGTTGGCCGCTGGTGCCGACTTCGTGCACTTCGATGTCATGGACAACCACTACGTGCCCAACCTGACCATCGGTCCGATGGTCTGCGCAGCGTTGCGCAAATACGGCGTTACCGCGCCGATCGATGCGCACCTGATGGTGAGCCCGGTAGACCGCATCATCGGCGACTTCATCGAAGCCGGTGCAACCTACATCACCTTCCACCCGGAAGCCTCGCTGCACGTCGACCGTACCTTGCAACTGATCCGCGAAGGCGGCTGCAAGGCGGGCCTGGTGTTCAACCCGGCTACCCCGTTGGACGTGCTCAAGTACGTGATGGACAAGGTCGACATGGTGTTGCTGATGAGCGTCAACCCAGGTTTCGGCGGGCAGAAGTTCATCCCCGGCACCCTCGACAAGCTGCGCGAAGCCCGCGCGCTGATCGATGCGTCCGGTCGTGATATCCGCCTGGAAATCGACGGTGGGGTCAACGTCAACAATATCCGTGAAATCGCAGCGGCCGGCGCCGATACGTTCGTGGCCGGTTCGGCGATCTTCAACGCGCCGAACTACCAGGAAGTCATCGACAAGATGCGTGCCGAACTGGCGCTGGCACGTCCATGAGCGGCTTTGAGCAGCTGTTTCCCGGCAAACTGCCACGGTTGGTGATGTTCGATCTGGACGGTACGCTGATCGACTCGGTGCCAGACCTGGCGGCGGCGGTGGACCAAATGCTGCTCAAGCTGGGACGCAAGCCGGCGGGGATCGAGTCTGTACGCGAATGGGTTGGCAATGGTGTGCAGATGCTGGTGCGCCGGGCCCTGGCTAACCATATCGACGCTGAAGGCGTCGATGACGTGGAAGCCGAGCACGCGCTGGAGTTATTCAATGCTGCTTATGAGGACGGCCACGAACTGACCGTGGTTTACCCCGGCGTGCGCGACACCCTCAAATGGCTGCACAAACAGGGCGTGGAAATGGCCCTGATCACCAACAAGCCGGAGCGCTTCGTAGCGCCGCTGTTGGACCAGATGAAAATCGGCCGGTATTTCCGCTGGATCATCGGTGGCGATACCTTGCCACAGAAGAAACCCGACCCGGCGGCGCTGTTTTTCGTGATGAAAATGGCCAATATCCCGGCGTCCCAGTCGCTGTTTGTCGGCGACTCGCGCAGTGATGTGCAGGCGGCAAAAGCCGCGGGTGTTCAGTGTGTAGCCCTAAGCTACGGTTATAACCATGGCCGGCCGATTGCCGAAGAGTCGCCGGCGCTGGTCATTGATGACCTGCGACTGCTAATCCCCGGTTGCTTGGGAGCGGGCGCTGAGATAACGTTGCCCGACATCGATAAGTCCCCTTCTGGAAATTCCATCGTGGTGGTCACTCGCAAACTCTGGATGAAAGTCATCAAGGCCCTGGCCCGCTGGCGTTGGCGCGCCTGACTGATCCTGGCCGCGCCCTGCGGCACGTTTGCATACCTGACTGTTAGACCCTCACGCCACGAGGCACATCATGATCCGCGAAGAATTCCTGCGTTTGGCCGCTGCCGGCTATAACCGTATCCCCCTGGCCTGCGAAACCCTGGCCGACTTCGACACGCCACTGTCGATCTACCTGAAACTGGCCGACGAGCCCAACTCCTATCTGCTGGAGTCGGTACAGGGCGGCGAGAAGTGGGGCCGTTACTCGATCATCGGCCTGCCATGCCGCACGGTGCTGCGGGTACACGACCATCATGTGAGCATTACCCATGATGGCGTCGAGATCGAAAGCCATGACGTTGAAGACCCGCTTGCCTTCGTCGAAGCCTTCAAGGCGCGCTACAACGTGCCGACCATTGCGGGTCTGCCGCGTTTTAACGGCGGGCTGGTGGGTTACTTCGGCTACGACTGCGTGCGTTACGTGGAAAAACGCCTGGGCAAATGCCCGAACCCGGACCCGCTGGGCGTGCCGGATATTCTGCTGATGGTGTCTGACGCGGTGGTGGTTTTCGACAACCTCGCCGGCAAGATGCACGCGATTGTGCTCGCTGACCCATCCCAAGCTGACGCCTTCGAACAGGGCCTGGCCAGCCTGGAAGCCCTTCTGGAAAAACTGCGCCAGCCGATCACCCCGCGTCGCGGCCTGGACCTCAGCCGTCCACCGGCGAGCGATCCGGTGTTCCGCTCCAGCTTTACCCAGGATGACTACGAGCGCGCCGTCGATACCATCAAGGAATACATCCTCGCCGGTGACTGCATGCAGGTGGTGCCGTCGCAACGTATGTCCATCGACTTCAAGGCCGCGCCTATCGACCTGTACCGGGCGCTGCGCTGCTTCAACCCGACGCCGTACATGTACTTCTTCAACTTTGGTGACTTCCACGTAGTGGGTAGCTCGCCGGAAGTGCTGGTGCGTGTCGAGGATAACCTGATCACCGTGCGCCCGATCGCCGGCACTCGTCCGCGTGGCGCGACTGAAGAAGCGGATCTGGCGCTGGAAGAAGACCTGCTCAGCGACGATAAGGAAATCGCCGAGCACTTGATGCTGATCGACCTGGGCCGTAACGACACGGGGCGTGTTTCGGAAATTGGCTCGGTGAAGCTGACCGAGAAGATGGTCATCGAGCGTTATTCCAACGTGATGCACATCGTGTCCAACGTCACCGGTGAGCTGAAAGCCGGGTTGACGGCGATGGACGCACTGCGGGCGATTCTGCCGGCGGGCACGTTGTCGGGCGCGCCGAAGATTCGCGCGATGGAAATCATCGACGAGTTGGAACCGGTCAAGCGTGGTGTCTACGGCGGCGCCGTGGGGTATTTCGCCTGGAACGGCAACATGGACACCGCTATTGCGATCCGCACGGCAGTGATCAAGGACGGGGAGCTGCATGTGCAGGCCGGTGGCGGGATCGTCGCCGACTCGGTACCGGCCCTCGAATGGGAAGAAACCCTGAACAAGCGCCGCGCGATGTTCCGCGCTGTTGCGCTGGCTGAACAGACCCCCAATTCCTGAGGTTTCCCCATGTTGCTGATGATTGATAACTACGATTCCTTTACCTACAACGTTGTGCAGTACCTGGGCGAACTCGGTGCCGAGGTCAAGGTGGTGCGCAACGACGAGCTGACCGTGGCCGAGATCGCCGCGCTGAATCCCGAGCGCATCGTGGTTTCGCCGGGCCCGTGCACGCCGACCGAGGCGGGTATTTCTCTCGAAGCCATCAAGTACTTCGCCGGCAAGCTGCCAATCCTGGGTGTATGCCTGGGCCACCAATCCATTGGCCAGGCCTTTGGTGGTGACGTGGTGCGTGCGCGCCAAGTGATGCACGGCAAGACCAGTCCGGTGTTCCATAAGGACCTGGGCGTATTCCAGGCACTCAACAACCCGGTGACTGTGACTCGCTACCACTCGCTGGTGGTCAAGCGCGAAACCCTGCCGGAATGTCTGGAGCTGACTGCCTGGACACAGCTGGAAGACGGCTCGGTCGACGAGATCATGGGCCTGCGTCACAAGACACTGAACATCGAAGGGGTGCAATTTCACCCCGAGTCGATCCTGACCGAGCAGGGCTACGAGCTGTTCGCCAACTTTCTCAAGCAGAGCGGCGGCACGCGCTAAGGACTTTCCATGGATATCAAGACTGCCCTGAGCCGTATCGTCGGCCATCTGGACCTGAGCACCGCTGAAATGAGCGATGTGATGCGCGAGATCATGACCGGCCAATGCACTGACGCGCAGATCGGCGCGTTTATGATGGCAATGCGCATGAAGAGCGAGAGCATCGACGAGATCGTCGGCGCGGTTTCGGTGATGCGTGAGTTGGCCGACAAGGTCGAGCTTAAAACCCTCGACGGTGTGGTCGATGTGGTTGGCACCGGCGGCGACGGTGCGAATATTTTCAACGTGTCGACGGCTTCATCCTTTGTGGTCGCGGCGGCGGGCTGCACCGTAGCCAAGCACGGTAACCGTGCGGTGTCCGGTAAGAGCGGCAGTGCCGACCTGCTGGAAGCGGCCGGTATCTACTTGAACCTGACACCGGTACAAGTGGCGCGCTGCATCGACAACGTCGGCATCGGCTTTATGTTTGCCCAGTCCCATCATGGTGCAATGAAGCACGCCGCCGGTCCGCGCAAAGACCTTGGCCTGCGTACGCTGTTCAACATGCTCGGCCCGCTTACGAATCCGGCCGGTGTAAAGCACCAGGTGGTGGGCGTATTCAGTCAGGCGTTGTGCAAACCGTTGGCTGAAGTGCTGCAACGCCTGGGCAGCAAGCATGTGCTGGTGGTGCATTCCAAAGATGGCCTGGATGAATTCAGCCTGGCCGCGCCGACCTTTGTGGCGGAGCTGAAGAATGACCAGATCACCGAGTACTGGGTCGAGCCAGAAGACCTGGGCATGAAGAGCCAGAGCCTGCATGGCTTGGCGGTAGAAAGCCCGGCGGCGTCCCTGGAGTTGATTCGCGATGCTTTGGGGCGGCGTAAGACTGAGAACGGTCAAAAAGCTGCGGAAATGATTGTTCTGAATGCTGGCGCGGCACTTTACGCTGCCGACCATGCCTATAGTCTTAAGGAAGGTGTCGAATTGGCCCACGATGCGCTGCACACCGGTCTGGCTCGTGAAAAGCTCGAAGAGCTGGGAGCATTCACCGCTGTATTCAAGATGGAGAATGAAGGATGAGTGTTCCGACCGTTCTGGAAAAGATCCTGGCCCGCAAGGCTGAAGAAGTCGCCGAACGCCGTGCCCGTGTGAGCCTGGCCGAGCTGGAAGCCCAAGCGAAAGCCGCTGACGCACCGCGTGGATTTGCCAATGCACTGATCGCCCAGGCCAAGCTCAAGCATCCGGCGGTGATCGCGGAGATCAAGAAGGCTTCGCCGAGCAAGGGTGTGATCCGCGAGCACTTTGTGCCAGCGGAAATCGCGGTCAGCTACGAAAAGGGCGGGGCGACATGCCTGTCCGTATTGACTGATATCGATTATTTCCAGGGTTCCGACCTGTTCCTGCAGCAGGCCCGTGCGGCGTGCAAGTTACCGGTGATCCGCAAGGATTTCATGGTCGACCCGTACCAGATCGTCGAAGCCCGTGCCTTGGGCGCCGACTGCGTTCTGCTGATCGTCTCCGCTCTGGATGACGTGAAGATGGCCGAGTTGGCGGCCGTGGCCAAAAGCGTCGGCCTGGACGTGCTGGTGGAAGTGCACGACGGCGATGAGCTGGAGCGCGCACTCAAAACCCTCGACACACCGCTGGTGGGGGTCAACAACCGTAACCTGCACACCTTTGAAGTCAGCCTGGAAAACACTCTCGACCTGCTGCCGCGTATTCCACGCGACCGCCTGGTGATCACTGAGAGCGGCATTGTTAACCGCGCCGACGTGGAGCTGATGGAAATCAGCAACGTGTACTCGTTCCTGGTGGGCGAGACCTTCATGCGCGCCGAGAACCCGGGGGCGGAACTGCAGCGTCTGTTCTTCCCGGAGCGTGGCGTGGCGGTCAGCGGTTCAAATCTCGATTGATTTGACCCACGGTCAATATTTGAAATGCAGTCAAATGTGGGAGGGGGCTTGCTCCCGATAGCGGAGTGTCAGTTGACTTGTTCATCAACTGACAGAATGCCATCGGGAGCAAGCCCCCTTCCACATTGGGTCCTGTGGTTATGCCGATAGGTAGGTGTTAGATGACTCAGCCAGTAAAGATGACCGTCGAAGCAGGCCTTGCCGCCGAGCAAGCCTTGTTGGCTGCCGTTTGTGCTGGTGACCAGGAGTTCGGCCTGCTGTTCTGGCAACCCAGTGATCAAGCCTTGGTGATGCCGCGTCGTCTGAGTCGGTTGCCGGCATTCGAAGCCGCCAGCCAAGTCTCGGCCGATTACGGTTGGCCGGTGTTGCTGCGTGAGACCGGTGGCGAACCGGTGCCGCAGTCCAGCGCTACGGTCAATATCGCCCTGGTCTACGCTCCGCCGCGCAGTGAAGGCGATCAAGGCCGCATCGAAACCGGTTACCAGCGCCTATGCCAGCCGATTTGCGATTTACTCATCGAGTTGGGCGGCGATGCCTCCGTCGGGGAAATCGAAGGTGCATTCTGCGACGGTCGTTACAACGTCAACCTGAACGGGCGCAAAATGGTCGGCACGGCCCAGCGCTGGCGGCAAAGCGGTGGCCGCCCGGTAGGGTTGGTGCACGGTGCGTTGTTGCTGGATAACGATCGCGAAGAACTGATCGCGGCGGTCAATCGCTTCAACGAAGCCTGCGGTCTGGAGCAACGGGTTCGTGCCGACAGCCATATCGCCTTGCACGAAGCTTTCCCCGCGCCGGATGCCATCAGCCGATTGGATACCTTGTACCGTCAGATGCTGGCCAGCTTCCTGCCGGGTTAGCGAGTACCGAACACCACCATTGTCTTGCCTTTGACGTGGACCAGGTTGCGCTCTTCCAGGTCCTTGAGCACGCGGCCGACCATCTCTCGTGAACAGCCGACAATTCGCCCGATTT
This sequence comes from Pseudomonas sp. W22_MBD1_FP4, assembly GCF_052113765.1. NCBI lineage: Bacteria > Pseudomonadati > Pseudomonadota > Gammaproteobacteria > Pseudomonadales > Pseudomonadaceae > Pseudomonas > Pseudomonas sp. W22_MBD1_FP4. Next base: position 167,860 of record NZ_JBGQOI010000015.1, read on the forward strand.
CCTGACGGGTGATCTTGATTTGCATGCCGTCGGGATGAGTCATTGCATCGGGCTGTTTGCACAGCTCCAGCAGGCAACGGGCCACGCGACCGGTAACGTCGAAGAATGCCAAGTCGCCGACCTTGCGCGTGGTGTCACGCAGGCGCTGGGCGATCTGACCGCTGAGTGCGTAGAGAATGTCGGGATCGTGTTGAGCCAGCTCGCGAAATTTGGTGTAACTGATCTCGGCCACTTCGCACTCGACCTTTGCCCGCACCCAGGCGCTACGCTCCTGTTCCTTGCCGGCTTGCTCAAACAGCCCCAGTTCCCCGAAGAAATCCCCCGTGTTCAGGTAGGCGATGATCATCTCGCGGCCGTCTTCATCCTCGATCAGAATGGTGACTGAGCCCTTGATAATGAAGAACAACGTTTCGGAGCGCTCGCCGGCGCAGATGATGTTGTGCTTGGCCGGGTAACGTCGGCGCTGGCAATGCATCAGCAGCTTGTCGAGATTCTTGATCTTGGGTATGGGCGTCAGAGCAACCATGGTTGTATCCCGAAAGGCAGCGCGAGGTGGTTGGAATTGTTGTACTCGGCGGTATCGGCATTGATACACGCTTTATAAAGGGTGGCAATGCGCCACTCATTTGGCGTCAGCTTAACAGACACATTCTGACTCGATTAGCCAATTTACCGAGCAAGCCCCGTTATTGATCACATAGATGGGAAACGCTGTCGCGCTCAGGCCCTGTGCTAAGCTGGCGACCCTTTTTTAGCAGTGGAGTCTGGGCGATGAAGGCACGCATCCAATGGGCGGGCGAAGCCATGTTCCTCGGTGAGTCGGGCAGTGGCCATGTAGTGGTCATGGATGGCCCGCCTGAAGCCGGTGGCCGCAACCTGGGCGTACGTCCGATGGAAATGCTCCTGCTGGGCGTGGGCGGTTGCAGCAATTTCGACGTGGTCAGCATCCTGAAAAAATCCCGACAGGCCGTGGAAAGCTGTGAAGCCTTCCTGGAAGCCGAGCGCGCCACTGAAGATCCCAAGGTGTTCACCAAGATCCATATGCACTTCGTGGTGAAGGGCCGAGGGCTGAAGGAGGCTCAGGTCAAGCGCGCCATCGAGCTGTCGGCAGAGAAGTACTGCTCGGCGTCGATCATGCTCGGTGCGGCCGGCGTGGCCATTACCCATGACTACGAGATTATCGAGTTGGGTTAATCGCCGATTGGCAAAAGAAAAGGGCGCTTTGAAAGCGCCCTTTTTTTCGGCTGCAGGTTTGCTCAGACGCGGTAGGTGCTTTTGGTCATGACCTTGGCAAGTAGGCTCATGCCGAAACGCACTGGCGCCGGGAAGCGGAAACCGCCTGCATCCAGTGCGCTTTCAGCGTGGTGTTCTTCATCGATACGCATCTGCTCAAGAATGGCCCGGGATTTTTCGTCTTCGGCCGGCAATTGTTCCAGGTGTTCATCCAAGTGCTTGCACACTTGATGTTCAGTCGCGGCGACAAAACCGAGGCTGACCTTGTCACTGATCAAGCCGGCAGCAGCGCCGATGCCGAACGACAAACCGTAAAACAGTGGATTCAGCACGCTGGGATGGCTACCCAGTTGACGGATGCGTTGCTCGCACCAGGCCAGGTGGTCGATTTCTTCCTCGGCCGCGTGCTCCATGGCCGCGCGTACCTGCGGCAGCTTGGCAGTCAGTGCCTGGCCTTGGTAAAGCGCCTGGGCACAGACTTCGCCGGTATGGTTGATGCGCATCAGGCCGGCGACATGACGAGTGTCGGTCTCGCTCATCTGCGCGTCAGGTTGCACGATGGCGGGCGACGGACGGTACGGTTGGCCACTGAAGGGCAGGAGTGTGCGCATGGCCGTGTCGGCTTGCAGCAATAGGCGATCAATCGGCGAGTAGTGACGTTGGGTAGTCATGCTGACCTCCGGGAAGAATCTCGGCGGCCAGTTTACCGCAAGAGATGGGCAAGCGTTTGCCCTGAGTCAATTTGCCTTTGTGGCGAGGGAGCTTGCTGCCGTCCGGCTGCGTCGCAGTCGCAAACTCCCCAATAATCCTCAGCCCGGTGGCCAGTTCATCTGGCGCTGACCCAGCACGTGCATATGGATGTGATAGACAGTCTGTCCGCCATCCTCATTGCAGTTCATTACTACGCGAAACCCTTTCTCGCAGCCTTGTTCCACGGCGAGGCGCTGGGCGGTAAACAGAATGTGCCCGGCCAGGGATTTGTCATCTTCCGTGAGGTCATTGAGGGTGCGGATAGGCTTCTTCGGGATCACCAGAAAATGCACTGGTGCCTGCGGGGCAATATCGTGAAAAGCGAGGACTTGATCATCTTCGTAGATGATCTTCGCGGGTATTTCTCTGTTGATGATCTTGGTGAACAGAGTATCCACAGCTGTTTCTCCATTATGAGCGTGCAGGGGTGAGTGTACCCACGCGGTCAGCGTGGGCAATAGGCCTTGTTGATGGCACCGGCTATTTTGCGCGTCAGCCAGCGCGGGCTTAGACGTGGGCTGAAGGCCAGCCAGCGATTACGGCGGCCGGGGATGATGATGGCTTTGTTCTTTTCCAATGCGCGTACGGTGTAGAGCGCGACCTCTTCCGGGCTCATCAGTTGTTCGCTGCGATCAAGCTTGGCGGTGTCCATTTGCGCGGTACCGAAGAACGCGGTGCGTGTCGGGCCAGGGCAAAGGACCGATACCTTGATGCCGCAGGTCTTCAGTTCTTCGCGCAAACCCTCGGAGAAATGCAGCACATAGGCCTTGCTGGCGTAGTAACTGCTCATCCACGGACCGGGTTGAAACGCGGCAATCGACGCAACGTTAAGAATTTGTCCGCCGCCCTGCAGCGCCATGGTATTGCCCAGGGCGTGACACATGCGGGTGAGGGCGAGGATGTTGACTTCAATAAGGTCTTGCTCGGTCATCCAGTCCTGGGCCAGGAATGGTCCGCTTGTGCCGATGCCGGCGCAGTTGACCAGCAAATCAATCTGCCGCTCGCCTTCTTCAAGCTCCAACAGGAATCCGGACAAGCGCAGCGGCTCGCCCAGGTCGCAGGCACGAAACAGCACCTCGACGCCGAAGCGCTGAGTCAATTCGAGTGCAATGCTTTCCAACTGATCACGCTGGCGGGCCACCAGAATCAAGCTGCGGCCGCGACGGGCCAGGGCTTCTGCCAAGGCGAGGCCAATGCCGCTGGAGGCACCGGTGATCAGAGCGTAACGGGTCATGCCTTTCTCCATCGCAACGCCCCCATCAATGATGGAGGCATCACGGATGGGGGCGTTTCTTTACTGTTCTTCTGCAGAGTCTACAGGTTCGGCCGCTTCGTCAGCACTTTGGGCGTCTTCTTCATCAACGATGACGCTTTGATCGGCGTCTTCATCGGAGGTGATGGAGCTGCTTTCGTAGCTGCTGTCGACGTTGGATTCGAGTTGGTCCAGGTAGCCGTTCATGCCCAGCGACACGACGAGGATGAGCATCAGAGGAATGAATGCCAGCCACAGAGAGGCCAGAACCTTTACCGCAGTGGAGTTACGCGGTGGCGGTGCGCCGTATTGGTTGGCACCCGAGTTACCTGGCACTACCAGCAGCAACAGCGGGAAAATGCTGTTTACCAGCGGCACGAGGTTCAGCAGGTACAGCCAGCCAGACCAGCCCAGGTCGTGCAAGCGCTGGACCCCGATTTGCACACTCACGACTACAACCGCAACGAACAGCGCTAAACCGAGCAGCGAGCCAACAATGATGGCTATCGTCGGTGACGCGGTCGCGATGGCGAAGCCTACAGTACTAAGGATGCCTGCTGCGACGAGCATTGCGACGGTCAGTACCAGCGTCCATGCCAAATACCGCAGACGGCCAATACGGCCATTGATCGTGAAGATCTTGAGATCGGCGTATTCAGGGTGGCTGTCACCCACGGCAGCACGCGGAGGCGCGTACGGTGAAGCGGCTGGGCGAGAGAAGTCTGTTGCACCAGAGCTCGTCTCGTGTGTTTCGGCAAGGCTGAAGGCTACGGGCTGTTCGGCCTCGATGCGCGCGTCGACGCCAGCGTTCTTCAGAGCGGTGAGGTAGGTTTCGGCGTCGGGGCGTGACAGGTCGCGTTTTAGTGCAACCGGGCGACCGGTGAAGAGTTTCTCGATGTCCTCGACGGTGCTTTTGAACAGCTCAGCCAGGTTCAGCTTGGCCGTGGTGCTTTCGACACCCGGGAGCAAGGCTCCATCAAAAACAATCTTGAAGCGGTTGTCGCTCATGCGGGCTTCCTTGTCACTTATTCAGGTGGGGGTGCGGGCCTGCTCAATTGGCAGGCCTGTCGGTTGGGTCAGCGTGGCCAGCGCAATTGTGCGGCCTGCTCGCGCGCCTTGCGGTATTCGGCATCGAGGCGGGCAACGAGTTCATCGACGCTGGGCAAATCATTAATCTCACCGACGCCTTGGCCGGCGGACCATACGGTCTTCCATGCTTTGGCTTCGTCGCTCAGCGGTTTGAGCTTGGAACCGAAGTTCACTTCGCCTTTGCCTTGCAGGGCGGCGAGGTCGAACCCGGCATTTTCCAGGCTTTGGCGCATAAAGCTAGCGGGAACGCCGGAGACTGCGGGAGTGTGCACGATGTCGGCGGCGCGCGATGTGAGCAGCATCTCTTTATAGGCATCTGGGGCGTGGCTTTCGGTGGTACCGATGAAGCGCGTGCCGAAATATGCCAGGTCTGCGCCCAGTAACTGGGCGGCGAGGATTTCGTGTCCATGATTGAGGCACCCGGCCAGCAGCAGGGTTTTGTCGAAGAACTGTCGAATCTCGGCAATCAGCGAGAACGGGCTCCAGGTGCCGGCATGGCCACCGGCACCGGCAGCCACAGCAATCAGGCCATCTACACCGGCTTCAGCGGCTTTTTCGGCATGGCGCCGGGTGGTGACATCGTGGAACACCAGCCCGCCGTAGCTGTGCACGGCATCTACCAACTCTTTCACCGCGCCCAAACTGGTGATCACGATCGGCACCTTGTGCTCAACGCAGATCGCCAGATCCGCCTCCAGGCGAGGGTTACTGTTGTGCACGATAAGGTTGACGGCGTACGGCGCTGGATTGTCCAACTGCGCAAGGCCCGCTTCGATTTCCTCCAGCCAGGCTTTGAAGCCACTGCTCTCGCGCTGGTTGAGCGCAGGAAAGCTCCCGACCACGCCATTGCGGCAGCAGGCCAGGACCAGTTGTGGATTGGAAATCAGGAACATCGGCGCAGCCACCACGGGCAGGCGCAGACGTTGTTCAAGCAGAGCGGGCAGCGACATTGGAGGTACCCCGAGTAATTGAAGTTAGAACGGTTTGACTACGACCAAAATTACGATAGCCAGCAATATCAGAACCGGGACTTCATTGAACCAGCGATAAAAGACATGGCTGCGGGTGTTTTCGCCACGGGCGAAACGTTTTACCTGTGCGCCACACATGTGGTGATAGCCGATCAACAGTACAACGAGGGTCAGCTTGGCGTGGATCCAGCCGCCGGACTGAAAGATGCCGGGGTTGAGGGCAATCAGCCAGATGCCGAATGCCAGGGAGGCAATCATCGCCGGGCCCATGATGCCGCGGTACAACTTGCGCTCCATGATGCTGAAGCGCTCCTTGCTGACGGTGTCCTCGCTTTGGGCGTGGTAGACGAACAGGCGCGGCAGGTAGAACAGCCCGGCAAACCAGCAGACGATGCTGATGATGTGGAAGGCTTTGACCCATAGATAAAGCATTTTTAGTTATTCCCAGGTTCACGGTAGCGAAGATAGTAGTGGCTCATGCGCCCATACGTCACGTTGACGGTTGTCGCAGGGCGATACGGCCCCTATTATCGACGGCTTTCCAGTGGTTCGTTGAGGGCAGGTTTATGGTCAAGGTCGGTATCGTCGGCGGCACGGGTTACACCGGTGTCGAATTGCTGCGTCTGTTGGCTCAGCATCCGCAAGCTGAGGTGGTGGTCATCACCTCTCGATCCGAGGCAGGCCTGGCCGTGGCCGATATGTACCCGAACCTGCGAGGCCACTACGACGGCTTGGCGTTCAGCGTTCCGGACATCAAGACCCTTGGCGCCTGCGACGTGGTCTTCTTCGCCACGCCACATGGTGTTGCCCATGCGCTGGCCGGTGAGTTGCTGGCAGCTGGCACCAAGGTCATTGACCTGTCGGCGGACTTCCGTCTGCAGGACGCCGATGAATGGGCCAAGTGGTACGGTCAGCCACACGGCGCGCCAGAGTTGTTGGAAGAGGCGGTGTACGGCCTGCCTGAAGTCAATCGTGAGCAAATCAAGCAGGCGCGCCTGATTGCGGTGCCGGGTTGCTACCCAACCGCTACGCAGTTGGGCTTTCTGCCGTTGCTTGAAGCTGGGTTGGCGGATGCGTCGCGCTTGATTGCAGACTGCAAGTCTGGCGTCAGCGGTGCAGGCCGTGGTGCTGCGGTAGGGTCGCTGTACTCCGAGACTTCGGAAAGCATGAAGGCCTACGCGGTAAAAGGGCATCGCCACCTGCCGGAAATCCGCCAGGGCCTGCGCCGTGCTGCCGGTAAGGAGGTGGGCTTGACCTTTGTGCCGCACCTGACGCCAATGATCCGTGGTATCCACTCAACGCTATACGCAACCGTGGTCGATCGTTCGGTAGACCTGCAGGCGTTGTTTGAAAAGCGCTACGCGAATGAGCCGTTCGTCGACGTAATGCCGGCGGGCAGCCACCCGGAAACCCGTAGCGTGCGTGGCGCCAACGTGTGCCGGATTGCTGTGCACCGTCCGCAGGACGGCGACCTGGTGGTCGTGCTGTCGGTGATCGATAACCTGGTCAAGGGCGCGTCGGGCCAGGCTGTGCAGAACATGAACATCCTATTCGGCTTGGATGAGAAGTTGGGCTTGTCCCATGCCGGCATGCTGCCTTAAGGCGGTTTGTTGATTGCGCAAAAGGCCCGTTGATCGGGCCTTTTGTATTTCTAATGGCGGCGATGCAGATTGATATACCGTAACAATAGTTGACCGATTTTCTAGGAGAAGCGGATAATGCCCGCCATTACGCATATGGCGGCTCTACGCCGGGAGATTATCAGCATGAGCGTTGAATCCTTCACCCCCACGGCTTTGCAATTCACTCACGGTGCTGCGCACAAGGTGAAGAGCCTGGTCGATGAAGAGGGTAATGATCGCTTGAAGCTGCGCGTATTCGTTACGGGCGGCGGTTGTTCAGGGTTTCAGTACGGCTTTACCTTCGATGAAGATGTGGCTGACGATGACACTATCGTTGAGCGCGAGGGCGTGAGCCTGGTTGTAGACCCGATGAGTTTCCAGTACTTGGCGGGCGCCGAGGTGGATTATCAAGAAGGTCTGGAGGGGTCGCGTTTCGTGATCAAGAACCCTAATGCCACCACTACATGTGGTTGCGGGTCTTCGTTCTCGATCTGATCGAGAGTGGATACAAAAACGCCGCTTGGCTTTCATGGGCCAAGCGGCGTTTTGCTGTCTGCGGATTAGTCAGGCGGGGTAGATTGCGCCCAGTAACCGCAGTCCGCGCGCGCCAGTGACGCTGGGACGGTTGGCGGCAATGCCTTCCAGGCAGCAATGGGCCAGCCAGGCGAAGGCCATGGCTTCGACCCAGTCGGGGTCTACGCCGTGAGTGGCTGTGCTGCTGACCTGGGTGGATGGCAGCAGGGCGGCCAGTCGCTTCATCATTGCGGTGTTATGGGCGCCGCCGCCACAGATCAACAGCGTTTCTGTCTGCGATTGTGCGGTTTGCAGGGACTCAACGATGGTCAGGGCGGTCAGTTCCAGCAAGCTGGCCTGCACGTTCTGGGGTTCGAAGGCTGGCAGGCGGCTAAGGTGCTGTTGCAACCATCCCAGGTTGAACACTTCTCGGCCGGTGCTTTTTGGGCCTTTTGTCAGGAAAAACGGGTCGCCGAGCAGAGCGTTGAGCAACTGAGGTTCTACTTTGCCGCTGGCTGCCCACTGGCCATCGCGATCAAAGTGTTCGCCGCGTTGTAGATGAATCCAGGCATCCAACAGGACATTGCCCGGGCCGCAGTCGAAGCCGGCTACAGGTTTGCCGGTCTCAATCAGGCTGAGGTTGCTGAAACCGCCTATATTCAACACCGCACGGTTGCCGGTGCTTTCGCCAAACAATGCTTCATGAAACGCAGGGACGAGCGGTGCACCCTGGCCGCCGGCGGCTACATCGCGGCTGCGAAAGTCGCTGACCACGGTGATGCCCGTCAGCTCAGTGAGCAAGGCCGGGTTTCCGATCTGCACCGTAAAACCTCGGGCGGGTTCGTGGCGGATAGTCTGACCATGGCTGCCGATCGCGCGGATATCTTGAGGCTTGAGGTTTTGCTGGTCGAGCAGTGTGTGAATGCCTTGAGCGGCGAGGGTAACCCAATGCTGCTGGGCGATCGCTGAACGGGCAATCTCATCCGGGCCGCTAGCGCACAGGCTTAGCAGCTCTGCGCGCAGGGTGTCCGGCATCGGAGTGTAGTGGGTGGCGATCAGATTGGCCGCTGCACCTTGTTCGATCAGGGCGATATCCAGGCCGTCGAGGCTGGTTCCGGACATCACACCTATATAGAGCGGCATGACTTAACGCTTCGCCGAAGCTAGCAGGGTGGAACGCTCCTGGTCCATACGTGCCATCAGGGGCTGGCTCTGTTGCATGAAGCGCGCGCGCTCTGCTTTGGCGATTGGGTCGGCCATCGGCAGTTTCTGGCCCAGTGGATCAACGTGTACCCCATTGACCTGGAACTCGTAGTGCAAATGCGGTCCGGTGGAGAGGCCGGTAGTGCCGATATAGCCGATCACCTGACCCTGCTTCACATTACCGCCCGTCTTCACGCCCTTTGCGAAGCCTTGCATGTGGCCATACAAGGTTCGGTAGGTGTTGCCGTGCTGAATGATCACTGTGTTGCCGTAACCGCCGCGACGGCCAGCCAGCAGGACCTTGCCGTCTCCCGCTGCCTTGATAGGCGTACCACGAGGAGCTGCGTAGTCGACGCCCTTGTGTGCGCGGATTTTGTTCAGGATTGGATGCTTGCGCCCCATGGAGAAACGCGAGCTGATGCGAGCGAAGTCCACTGGGGTGCGGATGAAGGCTTTGCGCATGCTATTGCCATCAGCCGTGTAGTAGCTGCTATTGCCTTGCTTGTTGGTGTAGCGCACGGCGGTGTAGGTCTTGCCGCGGTTGGTGAAGCGTGCAGAGAGAATATTGCCAGTGCCGACCACTTTGCCGTTGGCGACTTTCTGCTCGTAGATCACGTCGAATTCGTCACCTTGGCGGATGTCTTGGGCGAAGTCGATGTCGTAGCCAAATACGCTGGCCATGTCCATGGTCATGCTATGCGACAACCCCGCGCGCGCAGCGGATTGCGACAGCGAGCTGTTGATCACGCCGTGAACGTAGGCGGAGCGCATCACTGGTTTGGTGGTGATGCGATTGAACGCGAAACCTTTAGCGCCCTTAGTCAGGGAGATGCTTTCGAGGTCGCTGACGTTGCTGTGCAGGTTGTTCAACTGGCCGTCAGGCGTCAATTCGAACTCAAGCTTCTGGCCGTGTTTCAGTTGGGTGAACTGCTTGGCTTGTTTGTCGCTGGCCAGCACGTCGTTAACGGTGGCGGCAGGAAGGCCAACCTTCTCGAAAAGGGTCGAAAGCGTATCGCCTTTTGCGACGATCACTTCGCGGTGCTGAGGATTCTTAGCTGCGTCTGCGACTGGCTTTTGCAGTTCCTTTGCCGCTTGCTGGGTATCTTCGGGCGTGTTTTCTATCTGGGCAAACGGCGATTCAGATGGGGCATTTGTGGCTTGTTGAGCGTCGGAAGCGTCTTGATCTTGTGTCAGTTGTTCAACTGGACTCTCCAAGTCGAGGCTCAGGGATGTTCGTTTGGCTTCTACGTCACTGGAAGGGAATACCAGGAGTGCCAGGCTAAGAAGGGCGGCGATACCACTTGCGGCGAGCAGGTGGGTCTTCGGGTAAAGCGGCGGCGCTTTAGACGGTTCAGTGGTCATAGGTAATTTGACTTTGAAGATGAAATGGAAAAGATGAATGACATGATGAAGATGAAATAACTGTATAAAATATAACCAAATCATCTGTGGCGCAAGCTCGCGAATGCTGGGCTTGCTGAACGGTGTCCGTGCGCAGGGCAAAACTTGTAATTAGTCCCTGATCTTGTATGGTTGGTTCCCTTTTGAATCTGAGCCTTGCGGGTCTGTTATGAAGTCGGTTGAAGAGCAGCTAGCGCTGATAAAACGTGGTGCGGAAGAACTGTTGGTTGAGGCCGAGCTGATCGAAAAGCTCAAGCGTGGCCAGCCCCTGCGTATTAAGGCTGGTTTCGATCCGACAGCGCCGGACCTGCACCTGGGTCACACCGTGCTTATTAATAAGCTACGTCAGTTCCAGGAGCTGGGGCATCAGGTCATCTTCCTTATAGGTGACTTCACTGGGATGATCGGCGACCCGAGTGGCAAAAGCGCTACGCGCCCGCCGCTAACCCGCGAGCAGGTTCTCGACAACGCCGAGACCTACAAGACCCAAGTATTCAAGATTCTTGATCCGGCTAAGACCGAGGTGGCGTTCAACTCCACCTGGATGGATCAGATGGGGCCGGCCGACTTTATTCGTCTGACATCTCAGTACACCGTTGCGCGAATGCTTGAGCGCGACGACTTCGATAAGCGCTACTCCACCAATCAGCCGATCGCTATTCATGAGTTCCTGTATCCGCTAGTCCAGGGTTATGACTCGGTGGCGCTGCGTGCCGATGTGGAGCTGGGTGGTACCGACCAGAAGTTCAACCTGCTGATGGGTCGTGAGCTCCAGCGTGCGTATGGGCAAGAGGCTCAGTGCATTCTGACCATGCCATTGCTGGAAGGGCTGGATGGCGTCAAGAAGATGTCCAAGTCTCTGGGTAACTATGTAGGTATCCAAGAGGCGCCAGGCGTGATGTACGGCAAGCTGGTTTCCATTCCTGATGCGCTGATGTGGCGTTACTTTGAGCTGTTGAGCTTCCGCTCGATGGACGAGATCAATGCGTTGCGTGCTGATGTCGAGGCGGGTGCCAACCCGCGTGATGTGAAAATCAAGCTGGCAGAGGAGATTGTTGCTCGGTTCCATGGTGAGGAGGCAGCGGCCAGTGCTCACCGCGCGGCGGGCAACCGCATGAAAGATGGCGAGTTGCCGGATGATCTGCCTGAGGTTGAGCTGACTGCTGCTGAGGCGATGCCGATTGCGGCCGTTCTTAATAAGGCGGGCTTGGTGAAAAACTCCGCCGTGGCTCGTGACCTTCTGGGTTCGGGTGGTGTGCGTATAGATGGCGAGGTGGTAGATCGCACCTTTATATATGAGCTCGGAGCGACCCACATTTGTCAGGCGGGGAAGAAGGCCTTTGCACGCATTACGCTCAAATCTGAATAAGGTTGAAATTAAGTGTTGACGGCGAATTATATCTGTCTATAATTCGCCCCACTTCCGGCGCAGTCGAAACGGAAAACTCCTTGGTAAACAATGAGTTGCGCAGTTTTCGGCGGTAAGTTGCTTCAGTCCATCGAAGCCAAAAGGAAGTTGAAAAAGAGGTGTTGACAGCAGCGTGTAACGCTGTAGAATTCGCCTCCCGCTGATG
>NZ_JBGQOI010000016.1:0-174613 GCF_052113765.1 Pseudomonas sp. W22_MBD1_FP4
TTGCTTCATTGAAAAGCTCGGCGATTGGTGTCCGGAGATTTTGCCAAATCAGGAAGTCTTTTTCAGGATTTCCTTAGCGACCGTGTGGACTAATACAATGGCCCCAATCCGACAGGATGGGGCCATTATTATTGGTGCGCCAGGCATGGCGCGTTGCGCGAAGCGCAACCAGCTTGGCTGTGGTGGCCACGCTGGTGACTTGGAGGTGAAAGTCCTCTACACACCCGGCAAGGGGAAGTGTTAGCCAGAGGCAAGGGTGTCGCGGGCGACTGCGAATCTGAAGGAAGCCCGAGGCAAAATGCTGGCCTGACGAACAGGAAGCGGATAGAGGCGGCGCAGCGGGGTAAGAAGGCCAATATCTTCAAAGCCCAATACTTGCACGGAGCGCTGTGACGTAGATCCGACAGGCATAAGCAGGAAGGTCGCGCGAATTACCCTGGGAGATCTGTAGGTTTGCCACTGTGCTACCGAGCGTCGAGAGGCGACGGGATGAACCCACAGAAGTCAGCTGAGGCCGTAGTAAGTGGCGGATTACCGCGTCACCAAGGGCCGAACAGGTTATGCCGCCAGTAGGCGTCAGAGTCTCGTCGAATGTTGAAACGCAGAATATTCTCCAAGAGAAAACTGTTACCCCAGGTCCTGGACGGTATCCGAGGATGAAGGCTGACAGGGCGCAAACATCGACGGCGTCTGTGGTGTGGACGAACGCGGAGCCGGACACACTGATGGTGCGGGTGCTTGCACCCGCCAACCTCAAGCGTGCGTATCAACGCGTGGTCAGCAACAAGGGCGCACCGGGTGCCGATGGCATGGCGGTCGACCAGTTGGCGGGCTACGTGAAACAGTATTGGCCGATCCTCAAGTCTCGGCTGCTGGCCGGCGAGTATCACCCGCAAGGTGTACGCGCCGTCGACATCCCCAAACCCAAAGGCGGCACAAGGCAGCTGGGTATCCCCAGTGTCGTGGATCGCCTGATCCAGCAGGCGCTGCTGCAACAGCTCACGCCAATCTTCGACCCTCTGTTTTCGGACCACAGCTACGGCTTTCGTCCGGGCCGAAGCGCTCATCAAACTATCGGAACCGCCCGCGCCCATGTGGCGGCGGGACACCGCTGGTGCGTGGAACTCGATCTGGAGAAGTTCTTTGATCGGGTCAACCACGATGTATTGATGGCCTACATCGAGCGTCAAATCGAAGACAAACGTGTGCTCAGACTGATCCGCCGGTATCTCGAAGCGGGAATGATGTCGGGCGGGATCGTCAGCCGAAGGCAGGAAGGCCCGCCGCAAGGCGGCCCGCTCTCACCGTTGCTGTCGAACATCCTGCTCAATGAACTCGACCGCGAGCTGGAACGGCGGGGCCATCGCTTTGTACGCTATGCCGACGACGCCAACATTTATGTGCGCAGTCGTCGTGCTGGCGAGCGAGTGCTGGTCAGGGTTGAGCGCTTCCTGAGTCAACGCCTGAAACTGACGTTGAATCAGGAAAAGAGCCGAGTAGCACGGCCGTGGGCGTGTGATTACTTGGGTTACAGGATGAGCCTGCATAAACAGCCGAGGCTGAAAGTAGCGACGATGAGCCTAAATCGCTTGCGCGATCGGCTCAGAGAACTGCTGCGCGGAGCGCGGGGCCACAAGATGGCAAGCGTCATTGAGCGGATTAACCCGGTGCTACGTGGTTGGGCGGATTACTTCAAGCTCAGCCAGAGCAACCGCCCGCTTGAGGAGTTGGATGGGTGGATGCGCCGTGAACTTCGCTGTGTCATTTGGCGTCAATGGAAGCAGCGCCCAACGAGGGCGCGCAACTTGATACGTCTGGGGATCAGCGAAGCACGCGCCTGCAAATCAGCGTTCAACGGGCGCGGGCCATGGTGGAACTCGGGAGCGTCACATATGAATCACGCGCTGCCGAAGAAGCTGTGGGACAGCCTGGGGCTGGTCTCAATACTGGATACGATAAAACGGCTTAACCGCATAACCTGAACCGCCGTATACGGACCAGTACGTACGGTGGTGTGAGAGGACGGCGGATGTAAATCCGCCTCCTACTCGATCTCATCAGATAGGGAAGGCACGATCACCCAGTTGTAAAGTCACCCACTTAAGCTCGGTCATATCGTGAATGGAGTAACGACCATTTTCCTTGCCGTGGCCGCTATCCTTGAACCCTCCGAAAGGAGCGTTTGGATCATCGTCGAAAGAGTTGTCATTGATGTGCACCGAGCCCGCTTCGATGCGAAGCGCGAAGTCGAATGCCTTCTGAAGGTCGTTCGTCACGATACCGGAAGAGAGACCGTAGGAGGTATCGTTCGCTAGCTCAATGGCCTGCTCGAAGTCTCTGGCCTTGTAGATAGACACCAGCGGTCCGAAACTCTCTTCGTCATAGACATTCATGGACGGCGTGACGTCGGTCAGGACGGCGGGTTGGAACAGGTTACCCTGGTATTCGCCACCCGTTAGTAGACGTGCACCTTTTGCGATGGCGTCGTCGATCTGGCCACGGATGAATTCGCACTGGTTGGCGCTTATCAGTGGGCCCACTATCGTAGTGGGGTCCGCAGGGTCCCCGCAGCGAATGGAGCGGACTTTTTTAACGAACGCAGTGCAAAACGCCTCATAAATGCCTTCTTCGACAATGATCCGGGAGTTGGCCATGCACACCTGGCCCTGGTTGAAGAAAATGCCGAAAGCAGCCGCGCTGACTGCATAGTCCAGCTTCGCATCGTTGAGAATGACGATGGGACTCTTGCCGCCAAGTTCCAGAACGATGCGCTTCTGAAACTTACCCGCCAGTTCGGAAAGGTACCGACCGACTTTCGCCGAACCGGTGAAGGTCACCATTTTCACGCGTTTGTCGGAGAAGAACTTGTCCCCTAGCGCTTCATTGGTGGTGGGCAGCACGCTGAACACTCCGGGTGGGACCCCAGCTTCCTCCAGAATTTCAGCGAAGAGCAAACCAATCAGCGGGGTTTGCGGGGCTGGCTTCATGATGAACGCGTTCCCGGCGGCCAAGGCAGGTGCTAGCTTTTTCCCGTTCAATAGCAGCGGTGCGTTGAATGGACCAACGCCTGCAATGACACCCAGGGGCTGTCGGATAGACATCGATATACGACCCGCACTATCAGCAGGCATGGTTTCGCCGCGGATATCGCGGGCCTGTCCTGCCGCAATGCGGAATGTGCTGACCATGTAGTCGCATTCGAACATGGCTTTGCCGAACACATTACCACCTTCCTCGATGAGGATCTTCGCAATGTCGCCACGGCGGCGTTCGATGATGTCCGCAGCACGGCAGAGAATGGCCTCGCGCTCCTTGGCGAGAGTTTTCCCCCAAGTCTTTTGCGCCTCGAATGCTGACGCGATCGCGTTATCGATGTCTGCTGCCGTCGCAAGCTTCACGCGTGCAATAGCTTTTTGGGTGTAGGGGTTAATCACGACCTGTTCAGGCTGGTCGTCGCTCTGCCAGGATTTACCGTTGATATAAGGGTGGTAGATTTTCAGATCTTTTATGGCTAAGTCGGTCATTGCAGCACACCTATGGGTCAAGTTTGCGCAGAAAATTACTTGTGAAGTATCGAACTGAACGTGGACTGGGCATCCCTTGCGCGGGGCTGCCCAGCGGCGCGTTACAAGGCTTCGCTATTCTTCCAATTATTCATCAGCGTATTCGAAGGAAGTGCCTCATCCAGCAGCTTATGTGCAGTGATCACGCCTGCAACAGGCAAACCTGTCGGATCAAGAAGACCCACCTGGACAAGCAGACTCGCCTGATCCCAGTAAATATGCTCGTGATAGAGCTTGTCGCCCCTGAATCGGACGACACCCAGCATGGGGATTTCGACGTACTTTCCGGTAGGCGCCACGTTCGGCAGCATCCAATCGATCTCCGTCGTGTGTGTAAAGCACATGATGAATTCATCGACGATCTGTAGCGCACCCACTGTGCGGGAAAGGGGGATCAGTTTCATGTCCGGCGGGTTTCCGTGGACAAAGTGGTGCTGATAAAAACGGCTTAGCTGCTTGCTGCCAACCCCACCGGTCATGGTCGGGATGTGGTTGACGTAGGGCTCCAAGACCATCGTGGCCATCGTTGCGGGAACGTCCCGAGTATCGAACTCATGCTTTACATGCTCGTCCCACAAATCCGAAAGGTTGAAGTTTGGACCAATCTCTCGCTTCAACGCGGCGATGGTTCTTTCGTGGGCCATAAGGGCGGCGGGTTTGTCAAAGTGGTCACTGCCTGCACGTGCAAAAGCGTGGTCGACATTCGGATAGACATAAATCTCCGAGCCCTTATTGCCTTTCAATGCTGAGCTGATTTTTGCGCGGGCCTGGGCATCGCAGTAAGCGTCGTTTTCGGCAAAATGCAGAACCAGTCGACCCTTGATGTTATCCACTTCGTCGAGATAGTTTTCGATGCCCATGCCATAGAAACCGACCGAGCAAGCAGCCTTGGTGCGTGTCGCCGTCAGATACGCGAGCTTACCGCCCATGCAGAAGCCGACGAAACCGAAGTTATCGCCTTCAACCTGATCCAGAGTCTTGAGTTTGGCAAAACTTGCGGAAATATCCTGAACACCCAGATCCAAATCCATGCGCTGGAAAAGATCGATCGCTTTCGCAAAATCCTGTTCCGTGTAACCGAGGTCGACGTCTCGTTCCATTCGCCAGAACAGGTCGGGCACAAGCACCACGTATCCCTCTTCTGCATAGAGGTCAGCCACGGCACGCATGTTTGCGTTGACGCCAAAAATTTCCTGGCCGAGAACGAGTCCCGGGCCTTTTCCGCTGGCGGGTACGGCAAGATAACCGCGAAACGTTTGTGCTTTGTCCAGAGTCTGGATATTGATGAATTCGCCCATTTTTATGTTCCTCTCGATCAAGCTATACAGAATCGGAATGACGCTGGAACCACACGCGAGGCGATATACCTCTGTCCGGACCCAGGATGGAAAACCCGCCGTCTACAGGTATATCCACACCGGTCATCCAGGAGGCGCCGGATGTGCAGAGAAAAGCGACAACATTGCCAACTTCCTCGCCTCGCCCGATACGACCCAGAGGGTGGAAGTCAGCGCCGACGCGGTCGGCGAGGGCAATGTCATTGTTTGTCAGAGTGGCGACGGTTGGGGACCAGGTCCACGCCGGCGAGACGCTCAGCACGCGAGTGCCCTTGGGTGCCAAGCTCACGGCGAAATTCTTGGTCAATTGCAGCATTGCGGCTTTAGACGCAGGATAGAGTGCACGGCCTGCTGCACCGAATTTTCCACCCGTGCTGGTGATGTTCACTATCGTGCTGCCAGGCTTTAGAAGCGGAGATATTTTTTGTACGAAGATGGCGGCAGAGATGACGTTGACGTTTAGGCTTTTGTGCCAATCTTCCCTTGAAGACTGAATGCCCAAATCAGTGTAGATACATGCGTTGTTGACTAGAATATCAATTCTCCCGAATTGATTGATTGTATTGTCAATGCACTTATCAATATCTTCATCGTTTTCCACGTCGCACTCTGTATAGGAAGCCAATGGACCCAACTCTACGCATAATGCTCTTCCGGCACTGGCGTTGCGACCAACCAGCATAACTTCCGCCCCTTGGGCTATCATGACTTTGGCAATATCCAGACCAAGTCCCTGGGTGCTGCCGGTGATGATTGCGACTTTTCCTTCCAGGCTCATGATTGCACCTTGAATAATTGGTCAACGCTGGTAATTTCAGCGATCAGGCTCATGCTTTTAAGCGAGGCTTGATGTGCCTCCTGGTCTGCGGCAGAGCAGGCGTCTGCGGGGACGACTACGTGATAACCGCAGTCCACGGCGTGCCTTACAGTACTTTCCACCACC
The DNA here is from genome assembly GCF_052113765.1 of Pseudomonas sp. W22_MBD1_FP4. Classification (NCBI taxonomy): domain Bacteria; kingdom Pseudomonadati; phylum Pseudomonadota; class Gammaproteobacteria; order Pseudomonadales; family Pseudomonadaceae; genus Pseudomonas; species Pseudomonas sp. W22_MBD1_FP4. Next base: position 5,844 of record NZ_JBGQOI010000016.1, read on the forward strand.
GAATGAGTTGCCACCCCAGCAATGATCAGTGTCCGCGCGTTAAGCATGTTTAGAAGTGCTTCCCCATGCGTCCCGTAAAACGCATTGATCCGCTTGTGGGTAATGGTGAATTCCCTGCCGTTTTCATGGGGGCTCAAGGCATCGAGGAATTCGGCGCCCCATGTACCGTCAATCACGGCGCCTATCTTCTTTACGTTCTTCAAGATGGGCGCGTTGGCAATCAAGTCGGAGTAATCACCTCGATACGCGACACGCGCATGGAGGATGGGCCAGCCGTTTATTCGCGCGCTACGAAGTAGTGCCGTCGCAGAGGCAATCAGATTCGCGCGAACGGCCCCATCTTCGTCCATACCTACCTTGATACGTCCTTCCGGATGCAGGACATCATTCTGATAGTGGAGCGCGATAACCACGGGCCGCTCCATCAGACAAATACCTCCAGGTTGGCAAACACATCATTGCAGTTGACCAGGTCAACACGTTTGAGCTTAATCTTCCACCCATCCACTTTATTGCGGGCAAGTTTGTATGTGTAACGCCCGGCGAGTTGACGTTGGTCCAGACGCCATTCCGTAGCCTGGAAAACGGCGCTGACCACCAGGCAATCGTCCTCGTCCACACCTTCGATGCACACATTCCCGACCAGGTGTGCTGTTTGAGTTTGTGGTTGCTGCGACCAGTTACGCGCATTCTCTACGCGACGAATACGCGTCTCGCGCAGCATGCGGTTTTCCCAGAACAGGGAAATGTGATCAAACGGGTTCACTTGGTTGTGTTTCTGTGGCACCCAATACATACCGTCATCGGTGAAGAGTTTGTCCCATTCCCAAAACTTCCACGTATCCAGCAGGCGAGCTTCCTTAAAAAGAAATTGCTCGACCGAGCGAAGGGTGGCTTCTTCGGCAAGTGCAGGCTTAAGGTCAGATGTATTTACGTTGAAAGCGCGGTCAAGCAACATTATTGCTCTCCTTGGCGATAATTGTTCCGGTCATGAACTTTTTCCAGGCTGCAAACTGATTACGCATGGGCAGTTCGCTGGTGCCATTGGTAGAGACTGCACCGTCTTCAAGAAGGGTGTCGGTGCCGACATAACGGTGCATGCTGATCCAGTTGCCGCCTCGGGTCATGTTGCCCTCCTGGCAGCGTGCGTACACTTCAACGTCGTCCGGCATTACATTGGAAGAGGGGGAGTTGATGACGTTGGCGTAAGTTAGCGCCCGATCGAACACCACATCGGGGGCACCTTTGCAGCGGAAGGTCTGGATCTCCACCATAGTTTTATCGACAGCAACCGGGCGGATAACCCGAAATTGCATGAACACGGTATGAGGCGATCCGCTGCCGTAAATCACGGTGTTATGGCGGTTCATGCCCATGATTTCACGAGCCCGTTCCGCCCCGTAGGCTTGGCTCAAACATTCAAAATGCGCGCGGGAAACTTCGTCCTTCTCGGCTGCATCCGGATCGAAGATCGCCTCCATGTAACCATGGCCATTATGGTAGGCGCGCAGTTCCAGCTTCTCCCAGAAGTCATAGGGCTCGCCATTGCCATCCATGATCAGCAGTTCGAACGGCATCTCGCCGATGGCTTCGGCCTGTTCCCGAGCGGCATCGACCGATGACTCGTGGGTGACACGTGCGTGCATGGTGTCGTGGAGGTTTTCGTAGAAAACTTTCCAATTGGACCGTTGTTGTACGCGAAAAATACCGCCCGCTACTTCAAGTTCACCCACAGGGGACCTATCGCACATGTTGTCGATGGAGCTGACGACGCCACCAAGGAATGTCTTCAGGTCTTCGCCGTAGGACGCCTGGCTGGCGAATACGAAGCCCCGGTAGCTATCGACCCGTGCCACGCTGGCCATGGAGAAATCCGGATGTCTCGGGTCATAGCAGGTGCCCTCGAAACCGCTCTTCAGCGGCGCTGACAGGTGAGCGCCGTCCAACTTAAATGTCCAGGCGTGGTAGGGGCAGCGGAAGAACTTTCCGATATTACCGTCACCGTCTGCCACCAACTTTGCCCCCTTGTGAGGACAGCGGTTGTAATGGACGTTTATTTTGCCGTCAGGTGAACGAACCATCACGACGTCCTGGTCACCTATTCGAGTGGTGTGATAATCGCCAGCGTTCTTTACTTGACTTTCATGACCTACATAAATCCACGCATGGCCATAAATTCGCTCCATTTCAAGTTGAAAGAGAACAGGGTCGGTGTACACGCTTTTATGGACGCTGTCGGGCCGGACCAAGTCGGCAATTTGTTCGTTAGTTGGAATCATTGTTCGCTCCTTTACTTATTAGAGGTCAAGTACTAACTTGGAATTTTTGGCTCGAGAAACACATATGCAGAAGGCTCCGCCGGAACGCTCACGGTCAGACAGGCAGATATCACGGTGTTCGGCTTCGCCCTCGATCACTTGCGTTACACATACACCGCAATCACCACGTCGGCAGTCGAACATCGGATCCAGGCCCGCCTCTATCATTACATCCAAGAGGGTCTGGCCTGCGTTCACTGCAAGCGTGACGCCACTGGCGCGAAGTTCCACTTCAAACGCCTGGTCGCCATCTTCTTCAAGGGCACCGGTGAACAGTTCGTAATGGATGTGATCTTCCGGCCAACCAAGTTCCCGAGCGACATGTATGACTGAGGTGATCATTTCCATGGGGCCGCATACATACAGATGCGTGCCTTGGGAGGGATTCGCTAACACAGTGGATGCGGCGAAACGTTTGCTAGCGTCTCCGCCGCTAATCCAGCACTGGCTATTGCTCAGGCTCTGCACTTCGTCCAGATATGCCATATTGACGGCGTCGCGGCCGGCGTAATGCAGGGTGAAGGCTTGCTTGGATACCTGCAGTGCGCGACCCATGCTAAGCATAGGTGTAATGCCGATTCCACCGGCTATCAGCAGTATGTGTTTGGCCTCGTCGACCAGTGGAAAATGATTGCGGGGTGGTTCTACCTCAATGATTTGACCTTCGGTAAGTGTATGTACCCACTTGGATCCCCCTGTGCTTTTGTCATCCAACTGCACAGCAATCTCATAGTGGTCGCCGGCTGACACGTTCACGATCGAGTAGGCGCGTTTCTGCTTTCTATCACCCGGGATATGCAGTTCGAGATGGGCCCCTGGCGTAAATTCGGGGAGCCGGCTGCCGTCTTGGGCAACTAATACCAACCGCCGGATGCGGGGAGTAAGCGCCTCAATACTTTCTATTTTTACTGATAAGCTGGACATAAATAACCCGCGTGCATAACTAACAGTCAATAAACGTCAACTGGGCGTCCGGTGAAACTCATGATTCAGGCAATGCACTTTCTTTAAATAGCCATCGCGTGAGTGGCGCTACCTGGAGGGACTCAGGTATTACTTTCCGTAAACTTTTCAAAATACATCCGCGCAGAGGTACGTTGTTTTTCCAGATGCCATTTTTTTACAGACTCTACCATTGGGGGAGGCCCGCACATGTACAGGTCAAAAGGGGTATTTAAAGTTTCGAAGTGGGCGAGATGTTCAGGAACAAAACCTTTTTTCCCCTGCCAATCGTCAGTCGCATTGCTGAGGACCGGTGTGAAGTCGAAGCCTTGAATCGTAGATTTATACGCTTCGATTCGCGGAATTTCGCACAGGTCCTGCTCTGTCCTGACACCATAGAAGAGATGGATCGGGAACCCAGCTCCGCCTTTCTCTGCCAGTTGGTCGAGCATGCCAAGGAAGGCGGACAGCCCGGTTCCGCCTGCGACCATCAGAACCGGACGGTCGATATGACGAAGGTAGAAGGCGCCCAATGGGGCTTCCATATGGATGATATCGCCTGGTTTGCAACGCTCGCGCATGTAGTCCGTCATGACCCCGCTGGGTAGAAGACGAACCAGAAATTCGAGTGTTCGACTTCCAGGCGCACAGGCAAACGAATAGGAGCGACTGTGATCGGTATCCGGCACGTGCAGGCGTGCATATTGGCCGGGCAAATAATTGAGTGGAGCAGTTCCGGAAGCCAACTCGACCTTCAATATTGCGGTGCTATCAGATACTTGAATGACGTGGGTGACAGTCGTTGTCAGCTTTGAGGTTCCAGAGCTTCCGCACAGTGTCGAGTCGAAGTCAAAATAGAAGGAGGCGTCGGATAACACCCTAGTTTGGCACGATAGAATCTTGCGATCTGCCAGATCCTGTTCAGAGAGGGCCTCTTCGTCTACGTACTCCTGAGTATAACTTCCGGACTCACAACGGCCTTGGCAGGTCGCGCAAACCCCTTCGCGGCAGTCCATAGGGATTTTGATCCCACTTCTGAGTGCAGCATCCAACAAAATTTCGTTAGGCTGGACGGGGCAAAACAATGTTTTACCGTCGGCGAAGTTCAACGCAACGTTGTACATGATTTAACCTTTCTCGGACTTAGATATGGTAGAAATCCAACACTGAATTGATCTTGTCATTGAGCAGCACGCTGTGCTTTTTGGAGATCAGCCAGCTATCGCCATGCGGTCGCAGTGTGTAGGTAGCACGCCCGTAGAAGTGGTCGGACAAGGACTGGCGGTAATACAAGGTCTGCCAGTTAACGCGCACTTCAAGATCGCCTCCCTCCAACGGGTGAATTCGAACATTGTTTATTTGATGCAGGGTCCGCGGCAGGGGCGTCGCAGATGCCGCTTTTCCTGTACGAATTCGAAATACCCGATCCTCCAGGCCACCACGGTTAGGGTAGTAAATCAGCGACATCTCGCGCTTGGGATCGGTGGTGTAGACGTGCTCGGAATCCCATTGGGGCAAGTGAAACACGCTGTCTTCGCTGAAAAGAGCGAGGTACCCATCCCAATCCTGGTTATCGCAAAGTTCTGCTTTCTTGTAGAGAAATTGCTCTACTTGATACTGAAGTTCGACGTTCATTTATTATACCTCCTTCAGTTTCAACGCTTGGGCATCTGCAGTTTTGCGCGCCAGACCGTTGAGCAGAAACTTCTGCCAGTTGCCGTGTTGATTCACGTACAGGCCTTCGTGGGTAAATTCAGCACCGATCATTGCGGGAGAAATGCCGATGGTCTCAGTGTTTTTCGTCGGCCCTGTTGTCCACTTGTCGCGTCCACGGGAGATGTCGCTCCAGCGCTCCAGACGCGCCTGAAATCCACGCTGGGCTTCACGAAACTCGACGAGGTCGTCGGGTGTACCCATGCCGGACACATTGAAGAAGTCTTCGAATTGGCGGATTCGGTTTTCGCGGTCGGCATCGGACTCGCCTTTCACACCAAGACAAAAACTGTTGATTTCGGTCTTGTTCCACGCAATCGGGCGGATGATCCTCAACTGTGAGCTGATCTGATCGAGGAAAAACATACTCGGATAGACATTCAGATTGCGCAGGCGATGCATCATCCACTCTGCTTTGTCCTGGCCGTATTCTTCCACCAGTCTCGGCATGATGGTTGCGTACCCTGGGCGAACTTCAGGGTTTGGCATGTCGCTGAACAATACGCTGTGGCCGTTGTTGAAAGCGAACCAGCCGTCGTCAGTTTCAGCATCCCCTGCGCCCAGCTTGCTGTAGTCAAGGAAGTCGCCGGCGTTATGCCCCTTTGAAGCGTTAACTTGCTGACGATGTTGCACGGTCGACACGTAGTTATAGTGGACAGTGCTTACGTGATAGCCATCAAGACCATTCTCGTTTTGCAGTTTCCAATTACCATCGTAGGTATAGGCGGATTTGCCCGGGAGTACTTCCAGTTCGCCGGTTGGCGATTGGGCGACCATCATGTCGAAGAATACTTTCGCATCGCCCAAATAATCTTCAAGCGAGTCTGTGCCATTCACGTCAAGGCTGACGAAGACGAAGCCCTTGTAACTTTCGATACGGGCTTTCTGCAAGCCACGAGTGGCTTTATCGAAGTCTTCGCCATATTCAGCAGGTGCCTTGACTTTGACAAGCCGGCCGTCGCTCTTATAGCACCAAGCATGGAAAGGGCAGGTAAAAGTAGACTGATTGCCTTTGCCGACGCGAGTCAAGGTAGTGCCACGGTGTTGACATGCGTTGATCAGGGCGTTTAACTTGCCCTCGCCATCACGGGTGATAATAAGCGGCTGACGACCTGCGTTCATGGTGACGAAGTCGTGTCTATTCAGTATCTCGCTTTCGTGGCAGGCATAAATCCAGTTCTTTTCGAAAATCAGTTCCATTTCCAGATCGAAAAGTTCTGGCTCTGTGAATATATCGCGGGCAATGCGATAGATGCCTTCCTCGCTGCGAAAGTCTAAACAACTTTCGATATACTCTTTCCACTGGCTTATATCACGCATACGGCTCATGGGTAGATCCTCAATCGTGCGGTTATGCAAGGTTCCTATTAAAGGTCGCGCGCTTCGATTGGTCTATCCGATTTATAGATGACTTAAAGCCGCTTAATTGGATTAAAAATTCGGAATAAGTTTACATGTTGGAATATCGATCATTAATTTGAATGATAATAATTCGCATGCGGCGTGTACTGTTACTGATCCGTGGGTAGAAAGGTGCCGATCCGTTACAGCGGCTAATTCATTAGGGTAACAAGGGGTGCGAGTCCTTATGTTTCAGCACACCAATGGTGCGCATGAGGACAGTCGAGATGATAATTTTTTACCTTGGAAACCAAAATATCCGATTAATCGGTTGATTCTGTCCAAATCGGTTGCCGTTAATCGGTGATGAACTCTGTGGCATACGTCTTGCTGTTACTTTAGTCAGCGCCGAAGAGCGCGTCCTCCATAACTTTGGTGCCTTGCTATGACCGAGCCGCATGTCGTTCCCCGGAGTGATATACAAATCAACTGCTGTGACATGGCAGGAGCCCGAGCGTGGATGGAGGAGGTGTGCGGCCCGCACACTCTGCAGTGTGCACAACCTGAGCGCGTTTCATTTCGGCACAATGCCAGGGTGTTTCGCTCCTATGCGACGAAGCTTGGGACCTTGGAATATGGGACCGACGTTCGTGTCGGCGTCGAAGGCTCTGAGCAGTTGGATAGCTACAGCCTTAGCCTGCCGCTGTCTGGAGAGCAGGAACTGATTTATCTCGGACGGCGTATTCCGTCCAACAGGAGCATGGGAGTTATCGTATCTCCCTTCCATAGCCAGGAACTTTCAATAGCGGGTGATTGCAGGAAGCTCTCTGTGGTTATTCCGCGAGTCACAATGAGGCTTGCGCTTGAAGAAATCCTGAAACGTCCTGTGGAAACCCCTATCAATTTCGATCCGTTGATGGACGGGCAAATAGGGGCCAGTGCCTCTTGGTGGCGATTGGTCAACCATTTTGTATCCGAGCACGAGGTGGGTGGGGCGATTTTCGATCAGACGCTCTTTTCAAGAGATATCGAAGCCTCACTTGTTAGGGGGTTGATCCTTGCTCAGAAGAGTAACTACACCGATGAAATTCACGAGTGTATGATGGGGAAGCTGCCCAGCTTTTTACTTAAAGCAAAAGATTTCATACACTCCAACGCCCGTGAAGAAATTCGTCTCGAGGATATTGAGCGTGCGGCAGGCGTTTCCAGATTTAAGCTTTTTGATGGCTTTCGAAAGCATATGGGCATGCCGCCAATGGCCTATTTGAAGAAGTTGCGATTGTCTGAAGTACGTAAGCTGCTGTTGGATGGAAGGCGAGGTACGAATATATCTGCTGTTGCCACCGAATGGGGGTTCAATCATCTGGGCAGGTTCGCAAGCGAATACAAGAAATTATTCAATGAGATTCCGAGCGCGACGATGCATCGTAAAGAGCGTGGCCGGACGCATATGTGATAGGACCGTTATATAAATCTATTAATTATCTACAGCCATGAGAGCGCTCTGAAAAAATTTAACTTTACGTGACGCCCATTACGTTAAAGTTGAAGGTTTGGCTATAATTTAAAAAATGTCTTTTTCCGATATTAGTATGCCGGCGAACATAAGCGGAGCTTACGGCGGACGCCTGTTGCTAGAGAGCTATCATGTACTGCCTGTAAAGCTTTGATTACCTTGATCAAGTCGCTTAGCCTTTTCCTGGGCTAGATGCTGTAAGAGGCTGAACTGTTTCCTCTTCGTGGAAGCTGACGGGAATAATCGTAACGCTCTATGCTTAACTGTCGGAATTTAAGCACTGTTTTAGCGCTATTGAGTGATTTGCTGTTCTGGATTGGCTCATTGACTAAAATTTTGGTTTATTCATATCCAGAAATTTCCATGTTGGTATCCTAAAATATTTAGGGGGGGTAAGCAATTCCCAGGCGCAACTATTGCTTCGATAATCCGGAGACGCACCGATTAGAGCGTATACTGAATAGCCGCGAGTGCCTTGTCATGCAAACAAATGCTCACGTAGTTAGTAATATTCGTGTTAGTCAATTTGATTTTCCGGTGCGCAAGCATGGATGGAGCGCCTATGTGGGCCACATTCGCTGCATACTACCAAGCCCCAGGACATTCGGTTTCGTCATAAGGCCAAAGTTTTTAATCGTTTTTCCACTGTTTTGGTTTTTTAGAGTATGGCGCTGACGTAATTATTAAAACTCAGGAGTCCGACTTTTTAAATAGTTACAACCTTAGCCTCCCGCTATCGGGAGAGCAAGGGCTATTGAAAAACGGTAAATCATTTAACTCTGATATAGGCCATGGTTTAGTTGTTTCGCCGCACGAAACCCAAGAGCTATGGATGACTGGTAACTGTAAAAAACGTTCTGTTGTAATTCCTCCCCTATCCATGCGCCAGACGCTTGAGGAAATGCTTCATCGTACGATCGACGTTCCTCTTAAGTTTGAACCTTTCATTGATGCAACTAACGGGGCTACAGCTTCGTGGTGGCGGTTGGTGCGTAAGCGGCGGTGAGGTGTTCGGGTACGCGCTATTTGCTCGAGATATTGAGAGTGCGCTGATCAAAGGGCTAATTTTGTCCCAGCGGAATAACTACAGTGACGTTACTGACAAACATCCTCATGGGCAACTTCCTTACTGCCTCATAAGGGCGCGTGATTTTATTCACGATAAAGCCCGTGAAGATATTTGTCTTGAGGATATAGAGCAAGCAGCGGGCGTATAAAGGTTCAATGTTTTTGACGGCTTCAAAAAATATTTTGGCATGCCTCCGATGGCATATCTTAGAAAATATAGGCTGACTGCAGTTCGTAGAGATATATTGGAGGGTGGTCCGGTTAGAAGTCTTTCTCAGCTTGCCACTGGCTGGGGATTTAATCACTTGGGAAGATTTGCAATCAAGTATCGTAAACTGTTCAATGAAGCACCTAGTACAACTTTGCATCGTGGAGGGATAGATTGAGGAAAGTTTATTTGATTTAGATGCACCGTCTCTTATGTACGCGGCGGTTGCAGAATCAGTGGGAGCACTGATGGTTGAAGTTTATATGCCAACGACTCTCTGTAAAGTCTGCCCTAAGGTTATTGGGAGGCTCTGCCTATAAACTTACATTGGGGGGTGACTTCCATAGCGTAATTATCTGCGCTCCTAGAAGCCGACCTAGATAAGAGTTGTTAAACGGCCATTTCTGATCTTGTACAGGCAGCTGTCGACAATTCTTTGGTTGGCTGTCACCGCATATCCACGGTTTGCATAATCGTTAACTGCTCAATGCGGCTTTTTCACTAAGCTATTGCTGAGTTTAAATGCGTTTAAACTGAACTGAAAATTAAATTGACTTAATGTTCTGAGGAGATTCCGTGCTGGCACTGACGCCAATTTTTTGGATGATATTCAGGTATAAAATGGATAGACGCTATTCCGATCTTAATGTTTAATAAATTAACCCTTCTAAAAGCTTAGATTTTTAGGTGGGTCAGAAACTTGTAGTGCTTGCGTGCTAATGGCTGTCGGGAAAAATGATTTGTTGGTGTGTGATTTTTCCGGCTGTTTTGAAAGTAAATAATATAATAATGATGAGGTCTAAATGACTGACAAAGATGATGACTTATTAAAGGCGACTTATAATCGTCGTCAAACTCTAAAAGGTATTGCGGCAGGAGCGACCACAGTGTTTGCCGCCTCAATGCTAAATTCTGCGATGGCAGGTGTAACAAAACCCGCACCCGACGTTCCAGAGAAAAAAACGGTTAACGGTGATTACGACACTATTATTATTGGCGGCGGTATGGCGGGAGCCACCGCAGCAAGAGAGCTGGGAACTCGAGGAAAAAAGTGTTTGGTATTGGAAGCACGCAATCGGACGGGTGGCCGTACGTTTACCACTGAGGTTTTTGGCGAGCGTGCAGACGTTGGTGGTCAATGGATTCACTGGATTCAGCCGCATGTTTGGGCTGAAATGCGACGCTATGGTTTGCAGCTACTGGAAACTCCCGGTGCCAATCCAACTGCTTACGGTGTGGTGGTAAACGGCAAGCTAGAACCCTTTGATCCGGCTAAGGCGTTTGAACTGCTGAACGCAGGGATGCAAATATTTAGTAAAGATGTGATTGACCTTTTTCCTCGTCCCTTTGATCCTTACTTTAATCCGGACTTCTTAAAGACCGATAATATTTCTATTGCTCAGCGAATGAAGCAGATCAACGTATCTGATGAGACGCGCGCGATTCTCGAATCATATTTCACTACTGCTGTAAACGGCCCTATTGATCAGGCAGGCTACCTGGATCAGATTCATTGGTATGCACGCGCTGGCAACGATATGGATCGTCTGCTTCGAGCGTGTACCCAATATAAAATTAGCACCGGTACGTCTTCGCTTATTGAATTGTTGTTCAGTGAAAGTCGTGCTGAAATAAAATTAAACACGCCAGTTCAGAAGGTAGAGCAGTCTTCGCGGGGAGTAAAAGTGACTGCGGAAGACGGTAAAACATATTTTGCTAAGTCTTGTATCGTCGCGTTGCCTATGAACTGTTGGAACGATATTGAGTGGCTCCCCGCTCTGTCTCCAGGAAAAGTAGCCGCAAGTAAAGAGCGACATGTTGGTTCTGGATTCGAGCTGAAGGTGAAAGTGAAGGGTAACAAAGGTAGCTATCAAGGCATGGCATCCTCTGGATATCCTATCAATTTGGTATACACAGATTATATTTCTGACCATCATACCAAGTTCGTTGCGATGGGCTATTCAGTGCCGGGCTTTGATGTGAACGACGATGAAAATGTTCGTGAAGCATTTACTCGTTTGTTACCTGGAGCCGAAATCATGGAGAGTTTCGCTTACGACTGGAATTCAGACCCGTATTCGAAGGGGACTTGGTGCGATTACAAACCTGGGATGTGGAGTAAGTACGGCGAGGAAATGCGTAAGGACGAAGGTCGCATCGTTTTTGCTGGGTCTGACATTGCCAATGGATGGAGAGGTTTTATTGACGGTGCGATTGAAACAGGATTGCGGGCATCACGAATTGTATTAAAGCAGTTGGGTTGAGGGTCTTGGTATGAAAAAAGCGTCATTGGTTTTGCTTTTTATATTGTTTTCAAAAATGGCTGTCGCAGCTGACGGTAACTGTTCTCCAGAGACTGCAGAAAAAGCCTGGGCGAAATGCGCCGCTTGTCACTCTCTTGCAGAGGGTAATACCTCAATGCTTGGCCCGAACCTCCATGGAGTGATTGGCCGGAAAGCGGGCTCGCTTGGAGGGTTCATTTATTCGCCAGCTATGAAGGCCTCGGAAATAGTCTTTACGGCAGAGAAACTTGACGCGTTTTTGGCTGATCCCCAAAGTGTTGTTCCTCGAAACCGTATGCCTTTTAGCGGCCTAAAAAATTCCGAAGACAGGGCGGCCGTAATCTGCAAGATAAAGGCTACTTAATTTTATAAATTCGACTGGAGCTCCCATTATGAATAAAGTTAGCAGGGAAATTGTTTTGGGTAGAAATAGGCTGGTTTCAATAACAAGCTGGTTGGCAATTTGTTTCTGTATGTTGACGACCTACTTGGCAATCCAGGCAGGTAGCTTCGAATATGAAGCCACTGGTGATGTTGCCGCACAGTTGAAAGTTGGTGTGGCAGGTGCAGCCAACTTAAAATGGATGATGCTAAGCGATACATTTGGGTTTTATCTGTTTAGCATCCCTGCTGCTATTTATCTTTGGACTAATTTTAAACAAGAAAATTCATTCCTGGTGTCGCTGGCGACAGTTGCAGGAATATTTTTTGCTTTGGTTGGTGCAATTGGCGCATCTATTCTTTCTGTAGCGTGGCCTGTGCTTACAATTGCAACAGAAAATGCATCAGATCCCGCTCTCGTTCAACTTTATACGGAGCTTTTCCGAATAATCACAATGATTGTTCAGGACGGTATGTGGGGACGTTTGGAGTTCTTTCTGTCTGGGATTTGGTACATAGGCCTTTCGATAGTGATTTGGCCATACCGTAAAGGCTTCGCTAGCATCACTTTTTTGAACGGCTGTTTTGGGCTGTTGTCGAGCCTAGCGAAAATAATAGATGCCGGTGAAGTAGCTGGTTGGGGACTTCAGGGTGTTCTGTACGCTACCCCTATTTGGTTCTTTTGGCTTGGTTTGTTAGCTTGGAAAGGTAAAGCTAGTGTTGCCCAATCTCAGGTCAGCTACAGCTAGCTTCGCAATCTGGCGCTATTGATTACAGCGCCCTTTTCCTACGTCAGATATTTTGGGTCGTTTAATGTAACCGACTTAACAGTAATTCGTGTGTTTGACTTTCTTGAAAAATATAATAATTAATAATGAGAATGATTATGTGCCAGTCTCTTCGAAGTGCGTCCGTTGGTTTTTCGTTAGCGGCTTTTTCCCTATGTTCCAGCGCCGTGAACGCGTTGGAGTTATATTCGGATGAAAGTTACGGGTTAAATGCTGACCTTGATGGTGGGTTTGGGGCTTATCACAGTCAACAAAATTACGCTCATTCTGGAACGTTGAGGAAAGGGGGCACGGACTGGCAAGAAGCATTTTTTAAGTACGGGCTGTCAGGCTGGGTATCTGCGGGCGAACAGAAGCAAAAAATGTATGGTGCTTTGAATTGGGTTAGTAGCGCTACGTTTGGCCAAGGCGACGCTGCCGGATGGACTGACGGCACAGAAAGGACTACCAAAATAGAAGACGCATATATTGGCTGGAAATCGGGCGATTATTTTCCTGGCCTTGGGATTGACGGAATTGATTTATCGTTTGGCAGGCAAAATATTGTTGTGGGTGATGGGTTTCTTATTGGTAGTGACGCTCTTAACCTTGGTAAAGGCATATCGAACGGAACTATGAATCGCGGTGGTGCTTATTACATCACTCCACGTAAAGCGTTTGATCAGACCGCCGTCCTGCGGATCGGTGGGCATGACGGTTTGCGTAGCGATTTAATGTGGTTGAAGTCGGATAACCCGGCGCAAGCCAAAGCAGAGTCCTTCGTCGCTACGTTAGAAAACGTGGGTCAAAAAGGAACTGTAGGTTTTACGTATATGGATGTGCTGGATACGGACAGTGAATTTGATTCCATCCGTCGGAAGGGCACTAAAACCTACACGGTCAGAGCACAAGGTAGCGTCGGGCACCCAGATCTTTTCCTTTCTGGCGAATATGCCTGGCAGGATCGCCCGGCTGGTGAAGAAAGTGCTTGGTATCTCGAGGCAGGTTGGAAGTTCTCGGACGTATATGGAGTGCCCACTGTAAATTATCGTTATAGCCGATTCTCTGAAAATTATGACCCGTTCTTTTTTGGGAATATCCGCGGGATTGGTACATGGTTTCAAGGAGAGGTTGCTTCGAATTACGCGGGGCCATTTAATTCCAATACGCGAGTTCAGCAGGTATCGTTTTCATTTTCTCCTGTTGAAACACTTTCGCTCGGTGTGCTTCTATATAATCTCGATACATTGAGTAGGAGCGCTGGCGCGTTTTCTAATCTGGATGGGAATGAGGTAGATATATATGCAAGTTGGCAAGCAAGTAAAAACCTCACAGTGGTGCCTTTGGTGGGGATTTATAAGCCTGATGCTTCTGATTTAGAAGGTGGATCTCAAATCGGTACTGATCGACGAAATGTTTATAGTCAGGTTCTTTTTCTCACGCATTTCTGAGTTTTTAGAATTGTAAAGACCGGTCCGCGGGTCTGTTCGCTTTTCGCTTATATAAAAATTTTAAGCCGCTACATGACTGTCAAGGTCACGCCGCTGTCCCCGCCACTAAATGGATTTGGTGGCGGAGATAAGTGGCGAGTCCCACTTTCTCAAATCTTTATCTAGAGAGGCGTTAACTATGGGCGTTTTTGATTGGAAACACTGGGTAGTTATATTAACTGTTGTGGTTTTGGTTTTCGGAACAAAGAAGATAAAAGGTTTGGGCGGAGACGTTGGCGAAGCCATTAAAGGTTTCCGCAGAGCGATGAGGGACGACAAACAAAACGAAATTTCGGCGGGATCCCGAAGTGGGACCTCAGAGCCGTCTCAGAGCATTGATGTTAAGTCTCACAAGGTTGGGGAACCTATTCGTTGAGGTAGCCGGCCCTAAATTCCTGTGTTCAGTGTAAGCAATTCACAAAGTGCTTCTAGGCTCTGTACGAAATCATCCGAAACTCATTTGAACCCAGTAAGCGTCGATAGTCAGTAAAGTCCGCGTCCATCAACGGCAGGAGCCCACGATGGCCAAACGGTACGAACTCCCCGACGCAGCCTGGGATTTGGTTGCAGACATATTCAGTGAACCCCGCCGCAACGGACGCCCACGGGCAAATGATCGGCTGATGCTCAACGGCGTGCTCTGGGTGCTCTGCTCGGGTGCTGCCTGGCGCGACATGCCCGAACGCTTCGGCCCATGGTTAACGGTTTATCAACGCTTTCGTGACTGGCGCAATCGCGGGACGTTCGACCAGATGCTCAAGCGGCTTCACATCAAGCTGAACGAGCAAGGGTTAATTGATCTGGAGACCTGGATGATTGACTCCACGGCGGTACGCGCAACCCGGGCCTCCTCTGGTGCTGGGAAAAAAGGGGGCCTGAAGAACCGCAAGACCACGCTCTCGGTCGAAGCCGGGGCGGCCTGACGACGAAGATCCATATGCTGTGCGACGCCAATGGCGTACCGCTAAACTTTCTACTGTCAGGTGGGCAAGCCAGCGACATCAGCTATGCGCAACCGCTGCTGGATAACGCTTACATCCCAAGTTTGCGCGGTCGCCCCCGCAAGCGCTGTCGCTGGTTGCTGGCTGATAAGGGCTATGACGCCGAAGCATTGCGTCGCTACTGCGACCGTTACCGGATGCAGCCGGTAATCCCGCTACGCACGATGAAGCGCAAACCTAAACCGGGATTACCGAGACTGTTTGATCGCCCCAAGTACCGGCAGCGCAACATCATCGAGCGCATGTTCGGCTGGTTGAAGGAGAACCGTCGCATCGTTACGCGCTTCGACAAACTCGCAAAAAGTTATGCGGCAATGGTCTCACTGGCTTGTGCCATGCGGTGTTTGAGACAGTATTTTTCGTACAGAGCCTAGAAAACGTCTAACGGGTAACTGACGATCAACCGATTTTCATCGTAATCACTGGCGTTGAAATTCCGCCTGATGCTTGAATTCCTCAAGCGAACAGATAGAAATTTGAGCTTTCCGCTCTGGACTACGTAGCCCAACTCCGATTCTCGTACCCACTCTGAACCATCATCAACATTTTTTAGTTCCACGTTGTCACCGTGAACGTAGCGTGTCATGAAATTCAAACCAGGAATTCCGTAGCCGCCGAAATTGAGGTCATAGCGAACTTGCCAGGACCGTTCCCGGGGATTGTCGAACGCATGGTTAAAGGTGTTGTTGGCCAAATAGATACCGCCGGTTCCTCCAATACGCATCCAACCGGTATCCCCCGAGACATTTTGCAGTCCTAGGCTGATCGCATGTTCAGCCATGTTGAGGCTAAATAGCGCTGACACAGTACGGTTATCCAACTGACCGGCTTTCGCACTTCCTGAGTCTTTACCCCAGAAAAAACCAAGGTTGGAGTTCACCGATACCCCTTCAGTCAGTTGCCATTTCTGGTTCAGCCCGAGGTAGTGCTGTTCATAGATGTCTTTCAGCTCACCAGACCAAAGCCTGACCGTTGTATTTTTGGAGGGGGAGCGATAGTCGGCGCCGAGAAACTCGAAAGAGTCTGATCGAGCCGAGCCAAAGGTGAGGTCTTCCATCGAGGAGTCATTGCGCAGACTGGTTTTTTTCAGGTCGCCTGCATAGAAGGACCAGTTTTTGAGTTCTTGCGAAGCAATCTGGGCACCGCGAAAAGTCTGCGGCAAGGCGCGAAAATCATCCGCTGTAACAATCGGGAAATTGGGCATCCACTCGCCTACCTTCAACTCCGTATTCGAGAACTTTGCTTTGACCGCGACGCCGAGTCTCCCAAAACTCCCCGCAGGCTCCCCGTCGGCGTCCTTTGGCAACAGCAGCGCACCATACCTTCCTGCGCCTCCATCGAGCTTCACTGCGTATTTCCCCAGCACGTCAACCCCAACTCCCACGGTGCCTTGGGTAAAGCCGGATTTGAGGTCGAAGATAAAACCTTGCGTCCACTCACGAGCCTGGCTTTGTGCAACACCAGGCGCTGTGAAGTTGCGATCAAAGAAGAAATTTCTGAAGTTCAGAGTAGCGGTTGTGTCATCCACAAAACCCTGAGCCAGTGCGTTGAAAGGTAAAACCAAAGCGGGAATGAAAAACACACGAGTTGCGCGATTATTCTGAATGTTCAAGACCTGTCCCCTGTTGTTTTTATTGAAGGGCAATGTCGGCCTGTCATCACCAGTTGAGCGGGCTCAACGCCGCACTTCCGGGAAAACGGCTCGAATGTAGGTGGAGAAGTATCCGGATCGAGTGATGCCAAGGGCCTGATGTGCAGGCCTTTGGCATGTGGTTCTCCTCAAAGCCGCACCTTTGGAGTACGGCATCGGTTTGGCTCGTGGTCAGATCAGACCAGCGCTGCGCAATGCGTCTGCGATTTCCTTGTCGGCGCCTTCTGCCAGTGGCAGTAGCGGCGAGCGCACGGTGGCATGGTCCAGGATGCCACGGGCAACCAGACCATGTTTCAGGGCTACTGTGCCTTCCATGTGGGAACCGCGGTGGTAGACGTTGCGAGTAACTGGCAGCAGTTTGTCGTGGATGGCGCGAGCAGCGGGGTAGTCGCGACGCTTACCAGCAGCGATCAGCTCAATCAGCGGCTCTGGGGTCAGGCTGCCGTAGCCGACCAGTGCGCCGTCTACGTCGAACATGGTGTGCAACAGGTATTCGTCATGGCAGGTCAGGATCTGCAGATCGGGAACTTCACGACGGACTACCGGGATCTCGGTGTCCCAGCGACGCATGTTGCGAACACCGTTTTTCATGGCGAACACGCCAGGTTGCTTGGCAATTTCCAGTTGAGTTTCCAGGTCGTAGGTCGCCTTGGTCACGTCTGGGTATTGGAACAGGATCAGTGGCAGGCCACTTTCTTCGTAGATCGTCTTATAGCGGTCCTGCGCAGCACCTTTCTGATAGCCGAAACGCAGCCAGCCGTGGGATGGATAAACCAGGCCTGCTGCTGCACCATTAGCTACGGCACGCTTGGCCTCTTCAGCGGCTACTTGAGTCCCTTCGCCAGTGATGCCAGCGATGATTGGCAGACGGCCGCCTACCGATTCCTTGAAAGCCTGGATCACACGACCCTGTTCCTCCTGAGTCAGGAAGGTACCTTCACCCGCGTGGCCCAGAACAACCAGTCCCTTCACGCCTTCAAAGCTGCCGAGCCAGGCACCCAGTTTCTGGATAGCCGCATAATCAACTTCACCTTCACGAGTGAACGGCGTGACAGGAGCAGGAACGAGGCCTTTAAGGTCGATAGTGTTTTTAGTGCTCATTTCATTACCTCTGGTTTGGTTAAATTTCGCAAATAACGCATGCGCGGGCGCAAAACACATACTTATGTGCTCTGAGTTTGAAACTAATTCAGTTGTTGCGGTTTGAAATTTATGCAGTTGAAATTTATGGCGATAGCTCTTCCAGAATTCGGCCTTTGGTTTCAATAGCGAATAATGCAGTGATAACGGCTGTCATCAATAACACCACCGCAAATATACCGAACACATATTGAACACCCACGCCGGAGACGGTAAAGCCTACAATTATTGGACCCAATGCCGAACCCAACCTTAGCCAGGCGCTACCGACACCCGTACCTAACGCGCGTAGCCGAGTGGGATAAAGTTCCGCCGAGTACAAATACAGCGAAAAAGTAACTGTCTGGACCAGCGCATATCCCAACCCGGCCAGTACCAGTATCTTGATGGGTGCCGTTGCGCCTGTGGTGGCCAGTATCGCGAGAGGTATTGCGGCGAGAAACAAGGCACCCATGTACCAGCGGCGACGACCGACCTTATCAATCAATAGTGCACAAATTACTGCAGCAACTACACCCGCTGCTGATGTCATGAAACCATAAGCCAGGCTGGTTTCGAGCGGCAAATGGAAGTGTTGACGATAAAGTGTCGGCAGCCAGGTAATAAGTCCATTAGCGACCATGTAGGAGCCAAACCACATGGCCCAAATAACGAGTGAGCGCTTAAAGTAGATGCCTTTGAAAAGCTCTTTCCAACCCCCTCTGTTATTTATCGCATGCATCTGCGGCACTTCTACTGGAGGTTGCAGTGTCTTGCCTGCTTTGACCGCGCTATTTTCCAGGCGAGTGACAATCCGGTCAGCCTCCTCAAGGCGCCCCTTGGAAGCAAGCCAACGCGGCGATTCGAATAGGAAGAAACGAAGGGGAATCAGCAGCATCGCGGGTACCAACCCCACTGCGAACATTGCTTTCCAGCCGTAGATCGGAACGAGGAAGTAGCCAATTATCCCGGCCCCTACCAGACCAAGCAGAAACATGACTTCGTATAGAAGGAAGAATTTTCCTCGTTTTTTGGAGCCGATCAATTCGTTGATATAGGCGCTCGCGACCGGGACTTCTCCTCCCGTACCGATGCCCTGTATGAACCTGAAAGCAATCATCATCGCTGCGCTGGACGCAAACAGGCAGGCGACGTCCATCGATACGAACAACAGGATGGTAAATGTCAGCACCTTCATACGCCCAATTCTCTCGGCCAGCCATCCAAAGATCAATGCGCCGAACAGCTGCCCCAGATAACCGGCAGAGAGAATCATGCCGATTTGGGTACCGCTGAGGCTCCACTCTTTGGCCAGAACCGGCATCGCATAGGCAATGGCAATGACTGTATAACCGTCGAAGAAAGTCGCGGCACCAATAATATTCCTGGCCCAAAATACTTGTCTGGTGATGGGAAGCCTTTCTAACCGGGCACTAATATTCGCCTGACTTCTAACTTTTTCTGGCAAGGGCTCAGTTTCAACGTGATGCATCAACATAGCACTTCCTTTATTGTTTTTGCGCTTTTCAGAGCGATAAAAAACTTACCGTCGTAAACACAGTACAGTGGTGTAGTTTATTCAAAAACTGATCTTATTTAGCATTACTGGCTAATACTATGTGATCAGCTTTTTAGAAATTACTACTTCATGATCGTGTTCACGGCGAAGGAAAAACGCGAGGATATTTTTTAGCTGAAGTACTGAAAGTGTCGTTCGAGAGCAATGTCGACGGCGCTGATTGTATTTCGACACTATTATGGAAGCGTCGCACGTCATATACAGAGCGGGCGCTGTTGAACTGAGTGCGAATAAAGGCTGACCTGGTATGCAAACCGGGCACAGCACGCGGGCGGCATGAGCCAATCGCGGGAAGACGGGCATTTATGCAACTGCCTTGGTCATGGACGACGGAATGTTCGGGGTAGGCATCTTGCTTAGCGGTCTGTTTCATCTTTCGTCGCGCCTTTTTTGTTTTTCGGAATGCGAAAGTTTTTTCTTTCTTGTATTCAGACTACCACCATCAGTTTGCAGGGCCCACACTTTTTTTGACGATCCAACTGCTTTTTTATTCTTTTATGTCATGTTTGCCGCCCATGAAATTCCATTCGGTTTTATAAAGGCTCTGCAGATTTAGGCCGGCCACGGTTGCAAAGTGCCATCTATTGCGCCAATCACATTGGGGTTGTAGAGCACTTAAGAACGCGCTGAATATCCACGCCACCCTGACACTCTCTGGATTTAAGCTATACCAGACACATTGAAGCGAGGTGGAAACAGATGAGTTTTTGAAGCCGCAAATCCAAAAGTTCGACGAATTCGCTTTAGCCGTTCAGATTGCGGATCTGCGGTTGGCTTCTTCGCTGGATCCCTGAGTCTGTACGTCCAGTGAGGCGGGAAAGCTGAAGAAGAGGGAAGGCAATAAGTGATCATTTCGCAACTCGGAAACCGGGCGGTGGATAACCGAGTAGGCCAACGCACCGCCAGGTGCTATTCTTTTTAACGGTTTTTCGCATTCCGAAAACAAGAACTACCCCAGATGGATATCGCCCATGGCTCCCAGAAACTCAACAAAAAGCGAACCGACGAACTCTGCTGACGAAGACAAAAGCCAGCGCAGCACTGTTCAGTCACTTGCCAAAGGATTTCGAGTCTTGGAGGCCTTCACTGCGGAAAAAGACGAGCTTACATTGAGCCAGATCGCAGCCAAGGCCGACCTCGACCCTGGCACAACCTACCGTATGCTCAATACGTTGGTGGATCTCGGATATGTTTCTCGTATCCCTGAAAGCAAGCGTTTTTCCCTCACACTCAAGATTCTCAATCTGGGCTTCCACGCAATTGCGCATACAGATCTGCGCAGCCTGGTTCGTCCTGTTCTTAAAGGGCTCGTCAGCGAAATAAGCGAAGCTGCGAGCTTTGCCGTTCTTCAAGGGGCCGATGTGCTCTATCTTGAGCGTGTCAGGGCGGGCATCACTCGCCTGGGAGTGGATATCCGTATCGGTACAACCGTCCCCGCTTGCCAAACAGCAGTTGGCCAATCGATCCTGGCGTTTTTGCCTGAGCACGAAGTCGAGCGCATTGAGGCGCTTTCCTTATCCACATCCTTTAAGAGCAAAGCACTGTCTCGACCGCTTTCCGAGGTACTCGAGAAAATTCGAACGGATGGATACATCATTACCGATTCACTTTTCGCTGAGGGGCTACGGATTTTGGCCGTCCCGGTATTGGATATCGATGGTTATCCTGTCGGCGCCATCAGTATCGCGGCCCCTGCGGTGCGCTGCACAACCGAGGAACTCGAACGCAGAGCGTTGTCCGTCACATTGACAGCAGCGAAGAATATCGGTCGAGCCCTCCTGGCTAGTGGTAGCGTAAATTCCAGTCCGTGATTAACTCGAAACGAAGTGGTTTTCCATCGACGTCACCCCGGCGTGAAAAGGCTTGACGCAAGAAAAGACGGGGCCGACTCGTCTTGGCGCTGGTGAAGCATTTGTGGCGCAGAGGTGCTTAGTATCATCTTCACCTTGAAATTGTGAGGGGCCGGTGGGCGTGGAGTATCACCTGATTTGATAGGCTAAGTTTACCGCCTCTCTCCTGACCTCAATCTCTCGAACTGCCTGGTGCGGACCCGCACGCCGGGTGCTGTGGCAGGGGAGCGGCCTGTGAAGACACTTCCCCATGCCGATTGCCTGATAGTGTGTCAGCGCTGCATGTTCGAGCACGTTCAATCGGCGAGAACCTCGAAGATTTTATCGCTTGTTACGTGATAGAACACAACTTGAACTTTAATCCCAGAGCCGCCTGGCTGGCTTCTTTCAACTCGCTGAGTATGGGTGCTTACCCTGGTCTCAGTTTACTGATATTTGCACCTGGCTGAATCGGTTGAATTGAGTGATCGACGTGCCACGGATAAAGCGCAACCATCGCAAGGCACTTGCCAATGCCCTGACGTTAACGTAAAGATGGGAACGAGGCGCTGAACTCAGAAGGGCGCAGGGCGGACCGATCCGGAGCGCTTGATGATGATAAAAACAACTCATTCCATACTTCATCGCGAAGCTCGGCTGGCTCGGGAAAAACTGCACCTCGAGGGCACCATTCCCGATGGCGTATTGCGCGCGGAAATCGATGCGTCCTGGCGCCGCAGTCTCAGCCATGGCGTGCATTTTAATGCCAGGCAAGAACTGGCGTTGGAGTCGAACGCCAGTCTTGACGTGCTGCTGGAAAGCAACCGGTTGTTGATCGATGCGGCGATGCCTGCCATCGATTATCTGGCCGAGCGCCAGGGCAAGGAAGGGCTCATCATCCTCGCCAATTCCGATGCCACCATCCTGGCAGCCGAAGGGCGTGCCGATCGTTTCAAAGGTAGCAACCTGCAAGACATCACACTGGGCGCGTGCTGGAGCGAAGCGGCGCGCGGCACCAACGCGCTGGGTACCGCGCTGGTGGAAGCCCGGCCGACGATGATTGATTGCGGCGAACATTACCTAGACCGTCTGACCAACTTTTCCTGCACCTCGGTGCCGATTTATTGCCCGCAGGGTGACATCCTCGGTGTCCTTGACCTGACCCGCGAAGGCCCGCTCGGCCGCGTTCACGACAGCACCGCGTTGCTGACCATGGCCGTCAGCCAGATCGAAAGTCGCGTGTTCAACGCTTGTTACCCGGACCAGATCGTCCTCGCCTTCCACAGCCGTCGCCAATACCTCGAATCCCCTTGGCAGGGCTTGCTCGCGATGAGTCTCGGCGGGCAGATTCTCGCGGTCAGCGCCCAGGCATGCCAGTTGCTCCACGCCGAGCGTTCGGCGCTGGTTGGTCGACGCTGCGAAGAGTTCCTGGGTGTCGATGGCCTGCAACTGTTATCGCGTCTGCATCAGGGCGGCATCGGCAGTCTGCAAACCGCCAAAGGTGAATTTTTCTACAAAACCCTGCGCGCGCCGCAGCGCTCGATCAACGTCAGCGCTCCATCGCGCACCCCAATTAAAACCGCTAAACCGCAACCCGATCTCGAATCCCTGGCCGGCAACAATGCCCGTTACGCCCGTGCGCTGCGCATGGCCCGCCAGGGTCTGGCCAATGAATTGCCAGTGCTGCTGCTGGGCGAAACGGGCACCGGTAAGGAAGTCATCGCCCGAGCGCTGCATATGGCTGGAACCCGCTGCGACAAACCTTTCATCGCGGTGAACTGCGCGGCAATCCCCGAAGGCCTGATCGAGTCGGAGCTGTTTGGCTATCGCGAAGGCGCCTTTACCGGTTCGCGCCGGGGCGGCATGGTCGGGCGCCTGCAACAGGCCCATGGCGGCACGTTGTTTCTCGATGAAATCGGCGACATGCCGCTGGCCTTGCAGGCCCGTTTGCTCCGGGTGTTGCAGGATCGCAAAGTCGCGCCGCTGGGTGCTGGAGAAGAGCAAGACATCGACATCGCACTGATCTGCGCCACACACCGCGACCTCAAGCGTCTGGTGGAAGACAAACACTTTCGCGAGGATCTGTTCTACCGGGTCAACGGCATCTGCGTGATGCTCCCGGCCCTGCGCGAACGCGACGACTTCAATGGGCTGGTCGATCGTCTGCTGGCCAAACTCGATGCGCCGACGGTCGTCCTGCATGACGATTTGATCCGCTTGCTGGGCGGCTATCACTGGCCGGGCAACATCCGCCAACTGGAAATGGTTTTGCGCACCGCGTTGGCCATGTGTGAGCCGGTGGATACCGTGCTCACCCTCGACCATTTGCCCGACAGTATGCTCAACGAACTGACCGTCGGCGAACGCCCTCAAAGCGGCAGTATTCGTGAACATGAACTGGAGCTGATTCGTCAGTCCCTGGACACCCACCAAGGTAATGTTTCGGCCGCCGCCGACGCCCTGGGTATCAGCCGCGCGACCCTGTATCGCAAGCTTAAACAGCTGCGCTCGTGATGTTGCGTTCGATTGTTCGGCTGATCGACAGCCAGAACCCTGCGGCCCTGCAAGCGGCGTTGCGCTGGCTCTACAGCTTCGTGCGTCCGCACCGGTTGGCGATTGCCGGATTGCTTGGGCTGTCGGTCTGTGCCTCGTCGCTGGTATTGGTGCAACCCTGGCTAACCAAGCTGCTGATCGACGACGGCCTGTTGGCGCGCAACTTTGCGATGCTGGTGCTGATCGCCGGGTTGATGATTGTCGCCGGGTTGTTGGGCACGGCGCTGTCGGGCGTCAATCGGTACCTGCACACGCGATTGTCCGGACGGATTCTGTTTGCCCTGCGCGATGACCTTTATCGGCATTTACAGATGCTCTCGCCGGGTTTTTACGGCCAGCGGCGAATCGGCGATTTGATGTCGCGTCTCGATGGCGATGTTGCGGAGATCCAGCGCTTTGCCGTGGATTCGCTGTTCTCTGCGGTGTCGAGCGTGATCGGCCTGGTGGTCGCCGTGGCGATGTTGGTGACCCTGTCGTGGAAACTCTCGCTGCTGGCCTTGGTGCTGATTCCACTCGACGTGCTCTGGCTGCGCTGGATGCGGCGCAAGGTCGAGCGCGATGTGCGGCAGTTGCGCGAGCGTTCGGCGGACATGTCCTCGTTCATGGTCGAGACCTTGCCGGTGATGAAATTCATTCAGTCCGCCGGTCAGCAACAGCGCGAAGCGCGGCGGCTGGAGACGTTGGGACACGGGTATATGAGCCAGCTCTTGCGCCTGCAAGTCACCGAGTTTTTCACTCAAGCGGTGCCCGGCACGCTGACGTCGTTGTCGCGGGCCTGTGCGTTTTTGATTGGTGGTTACTGGGTGGTGCAGGGGACGTGGCAACTGGGCGCGCTGATCGCGTTTTCGACTTACCTGGGCATGGCGGTCGGCCCGGTTCAGAGCCTGCTCGGGCTCTATGTCGCGATTCAGCGGATGACCGTGAGCCTGGAGCGGGTCATGGAACTGCGCGGCGAAGAGCCGACCGTACTTACCCCAATTACGCCGCAGCCGATGCCGGATTTTGGCGAACTGCGTTTCGACAACGTGCACTTCAGCCATCCCGGTCGGCCGACCACCTTGCGTGGCGTTGACGCGCAAATTCCTTACGGTTTGAAAGTCGCCCTGAGCGGCGGATCCGGTGTCGGTAAATCGACCCTGATCGATCTGCTGCAACGGCATCACGATCCGCAGTCCGGTCGGGTCTTGCTGGGGGAGGTCGATCTGCGGGAACTGGACCTGTTCCAGCTGCGTCGGCGGATTGCCGTGGTCAGCCAGGACATCGTGCTGTTTCGCGGCAGCCTCGCCGACAACCTGGCCTATGCCGTACCGGACGCCAGTCGCCAGGCCATTGCCGACGTGGCGCGGTTGGCGCAGCTCGATAGCCTGATCGAGTCTCTGCCCGAAGGTCTCGACAGCCCTTTGGGCGAGCGCGGTCAGCAGTTGTCCGGTGGGCAGAAACAGCGGATCGCCATTGCCCGGGCGCTGTTGCAGGATCCATTGATTCTGGTGCTGGACGAAGCCACCTCGGCGGTCGACGAAACCACCGAGCGCGAAGTGATCGAGGCCATCGACCGGTTGTTCGCCGGGCGTACGCGGATTCTGATCAGCCATCGCCCTTCGACCCTGGCCGATGCCGATCTGCGCTTTGAACTGCTCGATGGCGTGCTCACGTCAAACACGGTGCAGCATGAAGCCTGAACCGCGCATTGGGGTGGTGGACAGTGGTCATTCGGCGGCGCAACGGGTGCGGGTGATGGCCGGTCGGCGCTTCTCGCTACAGGAAGATGGACTGGCCGAAAGCGATTTACGCGACGATCCGCTGGGCCATGGCAGTGCGGTGATCGAGGCCATAGGCCGGCGGGCGCCGGCGGCGGTTTTTTGCGTTGCCCAGGTGTTCGACCAGCGTGGCGTTACCAGCGCCTTGCAGATCGCTACCGCCATCGATTGGTTGGTGACGCAGGACGTGCGATTGATCAATCTGAGCCTCGGTTTGCGCCAGGATCGCAGCCTGCTGCGTGAAGCCTGCGCAGCGGCAGTGGCGCAGGGCATTCTCTTGTGTGCGTCCAGCCCGGCCCAGGGCGAAGGGGTGTTTCCGGCGAACTATCCGCAGGTGCTGCGGGTCACCGGCGATGCTCGTTGTACCGAGTCGCAATGGTCTTGGCTCGACAGCGCCCAGGCAGATTTCGCCGCGTGTGTTCACGGTACCCACCCGGGGCAGTCGGGTGCGAGCCTCGGCTGTGCGGCGTTGAGCGGGCACATCGCGAACTTCCTAGTT
Organism: Pseudomonas sp. W22_MBD1_FP4; assembly: GCF_052113765.1. Lineage (NCBI taxonomy): Bacteria > Pseudomonadati > Pseudomonadota > Gammaproteobacteria > Pseudomonadales > Pseudomonadaceae > Pseudomonas > Pseudomonas sp. W22_MBD1_FP4. The sequence goes on from NZ_JBGQOI010000016.1 coordinate 31,858, forward strand.
GATAACCCTGAGGCGAGCAACACGCAAATTGTCCAGTGGCTGCAAAAAAACGCCCGTTATCACGGCCCTGAAAGGCGTGTTGGCGTATGAAGCCGATTGTGATTCTTGGCGCGGGGCCTGCGGGGGCGGCGGTGGCCCTGGGGCTGCGACGGCTTGGGTACCCCGTCACGCTGGTCAGTGAGTGGCGGCGCTTTGCGGCGCTGGAAGGGGTGTCTATGCGGGTGCTGGATGCTTTGCGCGGTGCTGGGCTGCATCACGCGTTGACGGATGCGACGCAGCCTTCCCAGCGTCAGGTGTCCTGGAACGGTCAGCAGCATGCGCAGAACATCGAATTTTTGCTCGATCGGCCGAGCTTCGATCGCGGCTTGCGCGAGGATTTGCGGCTGGCCGGCGTCGAGTTGATCGAAGGCCGAGTGCTGACGGTGCAGTCGCAAGCTTCGGGGCATCGAATCGAACTGCAAGGGCGTGACGCGCTGCTCGCGGATTTCCTGGTGGAGGCCCGCGGACGCCAGGCACCTGCCCTTGGCAAAGGCTTGCGTGGGCCGGAGACGGTCAGCTTGCTCAATCGCTGGCAAGGTGCGCCGGGTATCACTGCCAGTGCTTTGGAAAGCCTTGAGAACGGCTGGGCCTGGATGGCGCGCCGGGCCGACGGCCAGTGCTATTGGCAATGGACGGTGGACGTGGCCAGTGCCGAGTTGCCGGGAAAGGCGCTGTTGCTCGATTACTGTCGTCAGCGCCGCCAGGATTCGGCGCTGGCCCAGGAATTTTTTTCGAATGCCCCGCAAACCGGGCTGTACCTGCATGCCCGCAGCAGCACGGCGATTTTGTGTCCGCAGGTCTGTGGCGACCGCTGGATTCGGGTGGGGGACGCGGCGATGGCGGTGGATCCGCTGTCGGGTAATGGCATCTTTCAGTCATTGTCTTCGGCGTTGCAGGCGCCAACGGTGATCAACACGCTGTTGCGCAAACCTGAGCGGGGGTTGCTGGCACAGCGTTTTCATCAGCAGCGGGTAGAGCAGTTGTTTTTGCGGTTTGCGCGTATTGGTCGGGATTTTTATGCCCATGAGCAGCGTTGGCCGGATCGGCCGTTCTGGCAGGCGCGGCGGCAGTGGCCGGATGCTGAGGTCGCCCACGCCGAGGCGGATTTCTCCGCGCTGAAGATTGAGCCTGCGCCGGTGCTCAGGGACGGATTTGTGGATGAGGCCGAGGTGGTGATCACGGCGGATCAGCCGTTGGGGATCTGGCATGTGCAAGGGGTGGAGCTGGCACCGTTGGTGCGACGGTTGCGCAGCGAGCCGGCCGAGCGAGTGTTGGCGGGGTTGACAGTGGAGCAGGGAAGGATGGTTCGGGTGTGGTTGTTGGGGCAGGGGTTCAAGCCCTGACATTCGGGTTGCCTGGGCTGGCCTATCGCGAGCAGGCTCGCTCCCACAGTGGTTTTGCGTCGAACACAATTTCAATGTGAGAGCGAGCTTGCTCGCGATAGCGGTCTAAAGAACGCCGCCAATCACAACTTGATCAACACCGATTTCAACTCGGTGTAATGCTCGATCGCCGCATACCCCATCTCACGCCCGACCCCCGACATCTTGTAGCCGCCAAACGGCAACGCCGGGTCCAGGGCACTGTGGCAGTTGACCCACACCGAACCCGACTTGATCCGTGGAATCATCCGGTGCACCGCCGCCAAATCGTTCGACCAAATGCTTGCTCCAAGACCATAAGGGCTGTCATTGGCCATGCGCAGCGCATCAGCCTCGTCGTCGAACGGAATCGCCACCAGCACCGGGCCGAAAATTTCTTCTTGTACCAATGAGTGCTGCTGATCGACATCGACAATCACCGTGGGTTTGACGAAGAACCCCGGCCCGAATTGCTCACCGCCGCAGGCGATGGTCGCGCCGCTTTCCCGACCTTTTTCGATGTAGCCATAAACCCGTTCCTGTTGCCGCGCGGAGATCAGCGGGCCCATTTCGACACTGGGGTCCAGGCCATTGCCGAGTTTCATTGCATTGGCGATGTCGGCGATATCCGCCACCACATTGTCGAAATGTTTGCGCTGCACATACAGCCGCGAACCAGCGCAGCAGACCTGGCCCTGGTTGAAGAAAATCGCACTGGCGGCACCCGCGGCAGCGGCCTTCAGGTCGGCATCGGCCATGACGATGGTCGGCGATTTGCCGCCTAGTTCCAGGGTCACCCGGGTCATGGATTCCATGGCGATCTTGCCGATCTGCTTACCTACAGCGGTGGAGCCGGTGAACGTCAGCTTGTCGACCAATGGGTTGTGAGTCAGGGCGGAGCCCGCCGTGATACCGGTGCCGGTGACCACGTTGAACACACCTTCGGGGTAACCGGCTTCCAGCACCAGCTCAGCAAGCTTCAGCGCGGTCAGCGGCGTTTCGTCGGCGGGTTTGAGCACGATGGTGCAACCGGTGGCCAGGGCCGGGCCGAGTTTCCAGCAAGCCAGCAGCAGCGGGAAATTCCAGGCGACGATGGCCCCGACCACGCCCACCGCTTCGCGGCGAATGAAACTGTGGAATTGATCGTTGGGCATCAGCGGCAGCGACACGTCAACGCTGGAGCCTTCGATCTTGGTTGCCCAACCGGCCATGTAGCGCAGGAAGTCGATGGACAGTTGCACGTCCATCACTTGAGCCACTGCCGCGCTCTTACCGTTGTTCAGGCATTCGAGTTGCGCCAGCAGTTCGGCGTCGCGCTGCATCAGGTCGGCGAGTTTCCACAACAGGTTCTGCCGCTCCCGAGGGCGGGTGCGCGTCCAGGCGGAATCGTCGAAGGCCTGGCGGGCGGCGAGCACCGCGCGGTCGACATCCTCGGGCGTGGCCCGTGGCACTACGCACAATACTTCGCCGGTGGCCGGGTTGTGCAGGGGCATGGTCTGGCCGTCGGCGGCCTCGACCCAGTCGCCGCCGATGAGCATACGTGGGGCGCGTTGGACGAAGGCCGAGGTGGCGGGTAGCAGATAAGGCAGGGGCATGATGAGACCTCTTGTTGTGCGTGAGAAACGTGGATTTCTAAGGTTGGCAATGGCTGTGCCAAGTACCAGGAACGGGCAGATGGCCCTTTGTGGCGGGGGTTCTAGCGATGAAAAGGGAAGAGTGGCACCCAGGTGTTGTCGCAAATCGCGACAACACATGAGACGACGAGCAGCGCTCCTTGTTCTGAAACGTCGCCGCTGGATAAGAAGTGTTTCCGGCGAGGACATCTATGCTTGTCTCAGAGTGCAACAGCTGTCGCGATATTAGACGCAGACGGTCTTTTTCTGACGCGCCAGAACTTCAAAATCACCCCGTAACTAATTGATTAACAGGATTATCGTTAAGCTGGCACGCTCCGTGTATTGCTCATTGCAGACGTTTCTCTTGCCTCCGTCAGCGGGTTGTCGCCGACGGTAGAAACCATAAAAACGATAAGCCACAAAAATAAGAAAGCACCGTGCGAGGTTCGACGTTGATGAAGAGAAAACTCCGATCAGGCCTGAGCGTCAGTCTGCTGGCCGTGGCGGCCTGTGTGGCGCTGCATTCGCCTTACAGCCTGGCAGCTCGCGACGCCCAGACCATCCTCAAGGAAACCTGTCAGGGCTGTCACACCCCCGAAGCCGATAACGCCCTGAGCCGTATCAGCCACCAGCGCAAATCGCCGGAAGGCTGGCTGATGAGCATTGCTCGTATGCAGGTCATGCACGGTGTGCAGATCAGCGATGACGACCGCCGAACCCTGGTCAAATACCTGGCCGACACCCAAGGCTTGGCGCCGAGCGAGACTGACGGTGTGCGTTATGCGCTGGAGCGACGGCTCAATACCGTCGAGAAATTCGACGACCAGACCAGCCAGATGTGCGGCCGTTGCCACTCCGGTGCGCGGGTTGCCCTGCAACGTCGACCCGCCCAGGAGTGGGAGCGCCTGGTTAACTTCCACCTCGGCCAATGGCCTTCTCTCGAATACCAGGCCTTGTCCCGCGACCGCGATTGGTTCGATCTGGCCCGCAAAGAGATGGTGCCGCTGCTCGCGAAGCGTTATCCGCTGGACAACCCAGCCTGGAAAAAATGGCTGGGCAGCACGCCGAAAGCCGAGGCGCTGGTCGGCGACTGGAACTTCAGCGGGCACCTGCCGGGTAAAGGCGAACTGGCCGGCGTCATGAGCGTGACTGCCGATGGCAGCGACACGTTCAAGGTCAGCGTCAAAGGCCAATACGCCGATGGCAGCCCGTTCAACGGCGATGGCAGTGCGATTCTCTACACCGGTTACGAATGGCGCGGCAACGTGACCATCGATGGCTTGACCATGCGCCAGGTATTCGCCGCCCAGGGCAACGCTATGCAGGGCCGGATGTTCGAGGCCGAGCATGACGAGCGAGGTCTGGACTTCGTCGCTGCCAAACAGGGTTCCAACCGTTTACTGGCGGTGCAGCCGGGTTATCTGAAGGCGGGCAGCGAAACCGAAGTCACCCTGATCGGCAGCGGTCTCACGGGCAAACCGAACTTTGGCAAGGGCGTGGAAGTGGTCCAGGTGCTGGAACAGACGCCCGAGCGCCTACGGGTCAAACTCAAGGCGGCTGCCACTGCACAACCGGGCCTGCGCAACGTCACGGTCGGCACGCTGAAAGGCCCGACACTGTCGGTCTACAGCAAGATCGCCGAAGTCAAAGTCGTGCCCGAGTTCTCGGTGGCGCGGATCGGCGAGGGCGGTGGTTCGACGCCGAAAGTCCAGGGCCGTTTCGATGCTGAAGCTTGGGGCAAGGGTGCTGACGGCAAGCCCTATCGCATCGGCGTGTTCCCGGCACAATGGTCGGTCGAGGCTTTCGATGACCGCGCCAAAGAGGATGAAGACGTCAAGTTTGCCGGCACCATGCAGGCCGATACCGGCGTGTTTACCCCAGGCGATGCCGGGCCGAACCCGCAGCGCAAGATGTCCACCAACAATGCCGGCAACCTCAAGGTGATTGCCGCCGTCGACGACGCGGGAAGATCTCTGACCGGCGAAGGCCACATGATCGTCACCGTGCAACGCTGGAACAATCCACCCATTCCATAAGTTGGCTGTTGTTAGTGGTTTCAGACACCTTTCGGAATGACCGCAGGCCTCGTGAGTTGAGGCTTGCACAGGAGGTTTGCAATGGGCGCTATTTTGAATCTGGTCGAACGAAATCTGCACGAAGTGCATGTCGACGCCGACCGCATGCTGTTTCATATTCCCAGCAGTTCGCTGTTCGCCAGCGATGAACTGACGGGCACCATCATCGATACCTTGCGTGGTCCTGGCTGTTCGTCTGATGACCTGATCCAGCGCTTGGCCGCACGCTTCAACGGCGAAGAAGTCGCCGAAACCCTGCGTGAGCTGATCTCCCTGGAACTGGTCAGCGACGGCTCGCCACTGACCCCGGACATCGGTACCAAACGCGTCGAGCGCACCGCGATCAATACCGTGGTGCTCAACGTCAACACGGGCTGCAATCTGAGCTGCACCTACTGCTACAAAGAAGACCTCGACAAGCCCTCGGCCGGCAAGAAGATGGACGTTGAAACCGCAGTCGCTTCGGTAGAAATGCTGCTGCGCGAATCCCCGGATGAGGAGCGTTTCACTGTGGTGTTCTTCGGGGGAGAGCCTCTGAGCAATCGCAAGCTGATCGAGTACATGGTCGACTACTGCGAGAAGCGTTTCAGCGAGGCGGGCAAGTTCGTCGAGTTCGTCATGACCACCAACGCCACGCTGCTCACCGAAGACACCGTGGACTATCTCAACGCCCATCGCTTCGGGCTCTCGGTCAGTATCGACGGGCCGAAAACCGTGCACGACCGCAACCGGATCACCGTGGGCGGGCAGGGCACGTATGACGTGGTGCGGCGCAAGGCCGAGATGCTGCTGTCGCGCTACAACAGCCGCCCGGTCGGCGCGCGGGTAACCCTGACCACGGGCGTCACCGACGTCGAAACGATCTGGGATCACCTGTTCAACGAACTGGGCTTTGCCGAGGTCGGTTTTGCTCCGGTGACGTCCGGAGATATCAGCAGCTTCAACCTGTCCAGCGACGAGCTGATCGAAGTCTTCGCCAATATGAAAAAGCTTGGTCGGCGTTATCTGGACGCGGCGCTGGAGCACCGCAATATCGGTTTTTCCAACCTGCACCAGTTGATCACCGACATTCATGAAGGCCACAAAAAGGCTCTGCCTTGCGGCGCGGGACTGAAGATGCTGGCGGTGGACCACAAGGGCGAACTGAACCTGTGCCACCGCTTTACCGGTTCGAGCCTGCCAACGTTCGGCAACGTTCACAGCGGGGTGAAACAGGTCGAGCTGAACAACTTCCTGTCCCAGCGCCTGGACCGCACCAACACCGGTTGCGAAGACTGCCAGATCCGCAATCTCTGCTCCGGCGGCTGCTACCACGAGAGCTACGCCCGATACGGCGACCCGACTCATCCGACCTATCACTACTGCGAACTGATGCGTGACTGGGTCGACTTCGGCATCGAGGTCTACACCCGGATCATGGCTCACAACCCTGCGTTTATCAGCAGCTACATCACTCCGCGCAAGGCTCACTGATATGAAACATCTCAAGGCAATCAACAACAAAGCCCAGAAGCTAGATCAGGCCGCGGCCGAAAACCGTATCGAAGAAGTGGTGGCGATGAGTTCCGTCGCCGGCTGCGCCTCGACCACCGACCCAGGTTGGGAAATCGACGCGTTTGGCGGCGTGTCGTCGCTGTGCCAACCGATGGAAGCCGACCTGTATGGATGCTCCGACCCATGCTGGTGGCCGGCCCAGGTGCCGGACATGATGAGCACCTACCCGGACTGGAACAAGGATGCCCAGGCGTCCAACGAAAACTGGCGCAACCTCGGCACTGTCTTTCCAAAAGACAAGTGATTGGACAAAAAAAGGATTCCAGCATGCAATGCATCAAAGCCTGCGGCTTGGCCGCGTTCGGTGTCCTGAGCGCTCTATCGCTCAATGTTCTGGCCGATGAAAACACTGCGCTGCAAAGCGGTCACGAGTACATGGTGACCACCAATTATCCGAACAACCTGCACGTGATCGACCTGGCAACCGACAGCTTGTTCAAGACCTGCAAAATGCCGGGCGCCTTCGGTCCTGGCACCGTGCAGCTGTCGCCGGATCGCAAGACCGCCTACGTGCTGAACAACCATTACGCGGATGTCTACGGCGTTGAGCTCGACAACTGCAAACAGGTCTTCCACGCCAGCATTACCCAGAAACCGGGGGAAAAAGCGAAGTCGATGTTTGCCTTTACCCTCAGCCATGACGGCAAGGAATTGTTTGCCATCGCCAACCCGACGTTGATGCTCAACGATCGTTACGAGGTGCAGCAACCCCGGCTTGATGTGTACGCCACCGATGCCGGCATGGACGCTAAACCCGTGCGCAGTTTCCCGGCGCCGCGGCAGCTGACCATCATGCAAAGCGGTGACGATGGCACGTTGTATGTGGCGGGAGCGGATGTTTACAAGGTCAACGTGAACACCGGCAAGTTCGACGTGCTGATCCCCAGTCGTCATTGGAAACGTGCCAATTACAGCGCACCGGATGTGCTCTATGTGTGGAACCAGCAGACCTACCGTCATGATTTTTCGCTGCTCTACACCGCTGCGAAATTCAAGGATAAGAAGCAGGACCCGGCCACCGCCGAGTACCTCTATGGGCTGTTCAGCATTGACCTGAAAACCGGCAAGACTGAAACCACCGACTTCGGCCCCCTGACGGAAATCTATTTCAGTGGCATGCGCTCGCCCAAGGACCCGAACCTGATGTTCGGCGTGCTCAACCGGCTGGCCAAGTACGACATCAAGCAGAAAAAAATGCTTCAGGCCGCCACGCTGGATCATTCCTACTACTGCATTTCGTTCAACAAGGCCGGCAGCAAGGTTTACCTGGCGGGTACCTTCAACGACGTAGCAGTGTTCGATGCCGACAGTTTGAAGCAGGTCGGCAACATCAAATTGCCCGGTGGTGACATGGCGATTACCACGGCGCAAATATTCACTCGCTAAACACAAAGAGGGACAGCCATTCAACAAGGGCCCTGCGGGGTAACCCCCCGGCCCACATCTGGATCGTACAGAGAGAATCGATATGAGTGTTCCCAGTTACACCAGTGGACTGCAAACCACACCCTTGCTGGCGATGACCATTGGCGCGGCGTTCGACCGAGCGGTGGAACTGTTCACCGATCGCGAAGCTTTGGTCGTACGGCATCAAGGGCTGCGCTACACCTGGGCACAGTTGGCCGAGGAGGTGGATTGTTGCGCCCGAGGATTGCTCGCGCTGGGCCTCAAGGCCGGTGAACGGGTAGGCATCTGGTCGCCGAACTGCGCGCAATGGTGCGTCTCCCAGTTCGCAACCGCCAAGGTGGGAGCGGTATTGGTGAACATCAACCCGGCTTACCGTCTGACCGAGCTTGAGTACACGCTCAAGCAATCGGGGTGTCGCTGGCTGATTTGTGCCGACTCGTTCAAGACTTCCAACTATCACGCGATGCTTCACGAACTGCTGCCCGAACTCCACCACTGCGCTATCGGCGCACTTGAAAGCGGCCGATTGCCTGAGTTGCGGGGCGTAATCAGCCTTGGCGACACGCCGGCTGACGGTATGTTGTCATGGGAGGGCCTGTTGGACCTGGCGCAAAGAGTGGATCCGCAACAACTGCGGCAATGCGGTGAGCAACTGCAGTTCGACGACCCCGTCAACATCCAGTACACCTCGGGCACCACTGGATTTCCCAAAGGCGCCACCCTCAGTCACTACAACATCTTGAATAACGGTTTTATGGTCGGTGAAAGCCTGAAGCTCAGCGAGCGCGACAGGTTAGTGATACCTGTGCCGCTGTATCACTGCTTCGGCATGGTCATGGGCAATCTGGGTTGTGTCACTCACGGAACGACAATGATCTACCCCAGTGCCGCCTTCGATCCCCTGGAGACCTTGCGGGCCGCTGCACAGGAGAAAGCGACCGGCATGTATGGCGTGCCGACGATGTTCATTGCGATGCTAGACCACCCGGAGCGGCAGTCATTGGACTTGAGCCATCTACGAACGGGCATCATGGCCGGCTCCACCTGCCCGATCGAAGTCATGAGGCGGGTGATCGACGACCTGCACCTCAAGGAGATACAGATCGCTTACGGAATGACCGAAACCAGTCCGGTCTCCGCACAGACCGGCCCGGACGACGATATTGAGCACCGAGTCAGCAGTGTCGGCCGCACTCAGCCCCATTTGGAAAGCAAGGTCGTCGATGAGCAAAACCGAATCGTTCCTCGCGGTCAGATCGGCGAACTGTGTACCCGAGGCTACAGCGTGATGCTCGGCTACTGGAACAACCCGCAAGCAACCGCGGAGGCCATCGACAACGCACGCTGGATGCACACCGGCGACTTGGCAATCATGGATGAGAAGGGTTACCTGAAGATCATCGGGCGCAATAAGGACATGATCATTCGGGGCGGCGAGAATGTTTATCCACGCGAAATCGAAGAGTTCTTCTTTACTCATCCTTCGGTGGCAGACGTGCAGGTCATCGGTGTGCCGGACAAAGTCTACGGAGAAGAGATTGTAGCTTGGCTCAGGTTGCATGAGGGGCACCAGGTAAGCGCCGACGAGTTGCGCGAGTACTGCAAAGGCCGGATCGCTCACTTCAAGACGCCGCGCCATTTCAAGTTCGTTGACGATTTTCCGATGACCGTCAGCGGCAAGGTGCAGAAGTTCCGCATGCGTGAAGTAAGCGTAGAGGAACTGGGAGCTCCAATAGGGGATTTTTTATAGTAGCCGGCTTTTCGCCGTAAGCCGCTTTGACCGCCGGGACCCGGTTACAAGCTAAGGAAACTCTGAAAAAGACTTTCTGGTGTGTTCGAAAAAAGTACGGCGCCAGACGGCGCAGTACCGACTTCCAGCTCGAGCAGTCGCTGGGGCCGGAAGATCTTTGGTTGGTTTGCTGCCACTCTCATACGGGTCATCACACAGCTGTGTTTTGACACAGTTAGAGATGCTAAATTACTCGCCATGAATGTATTCCGAACCCACTGCTCGCCCATCGCCTGGATACTGTACGCAGTTATCTTGTTCAATGGTCTTGCGTGCAGTATCGGTCACGGTCAGATGATGGCCGCTTTTACCGGTAACGCTGTGGCCTCAGGTTCCCACGACGGCCTTGGGATGTCGGACATGCATCGAGGCCATCATGCAGGTGATCACGAGATGCACATGCCCATGGACGGATCTTCAAAAAAAATGGGCGCGTCAGGAAGCATGAAGGCGCAGTCGGGAGACTGTTCGTTTGCCGGAACACTGACGCTTGCAATGATTTTTTTCGTTGCACTGGGCTGGCTGATCCGGACCCGCAGCCCCCGTTTTGTGTTGCCTGGCCTCTGGCACGGGAAGTTATCAAGGCACACGCTCCCGGCACTCAATCCACAGGCCCCTTAACGCCTTTCGTGGAACTTTGAGTATCGCTCGCAAGAGCATCCAATACTGAATTTATAGTCTTCTGGGATGTGATCCCGGTCGGCCGCGTTTACACGTTGGTGAGTCCCTATGTCTGCATCATCTTCAAGCCCGGAGCCAAAGCCGTCCATGGCGTTTGCCGCCTTTCTGAAGCGGCTCCATTTTTACATCGGCGTATTCGTCGGTCCCTTCATGCTGGTCGCGACCTTGAGTGGTGTCGTCTATGCACTGACCCCTCAGATCGAAGATTCGCTCTACGCACATGCCCTGCACACAGACAGCCGTGGCTCCGCTATGAGCTTGCAGGCTCAGATTCAACGCGCACAGGCATCGGCGGGTCCAGGCCTAAGCGTGGCAGCGGTTCGCCCGGCCCCGCGGGAAGGGGATACCACTCGAGTTATGTTCAGCGATCCGGGCTTTGGCCCGTCAGAGCATCGGGCGCTGTTCGTGGATCCGGTGAGTGGCGAAATTCGCGGGGACATGAAGGTTTACGGTACTAGTGGTGTGCTACCGTTACGCACCTGGATCGATCAGTTTCATCGAGGTCTTTTGCTGGGGGATATCGGCAGGATTTACAGCGAGTTGGCGGCTTCATGGTTGTGGGTAGCTGCACTTGGTGGTCTGGTGCTGTGGGCAGTTCGCCGTCGTCGGCAGAGCCGTGAGCGCGGCAATGTGCGCCGCTGGCATGCCACTACCGGAGTATGGCTGCTGCTGGGGCTGCTTTTTTTCTCGGCCACCGGTTTGACGTGGTCACAGTACGCCGGCGATAACATCGGCGTGTTGCGTGCCTACTATGGCTGGTCAACCCCGAGTGTGGCCACCTCATTGGGCAAGTCGGCGGCGATGCCGATGCCCGTGGGCGAGCACGCCGAGCATCATATACACATGGCACCAATGGCACAGGCATCCATGGTGGACGCTGCTTTGTTCGACAGTATTCTGGCCAGCGCGCGTGGCGCGCATATCGATGCTGCCAAGGTTGAAATCAGGCCATCTACTAGTAGTGACAAGGCTTGGGTTGTCAGCGAGATAGATCGCAATTGGCCGACGCAAGTGGATGCCGTGTCGATCGACCCGCAAACACTGGAAGTGGTCGACCACGTAAGGTTTTCAGAATACTCGTTGCCCGCCAAGCTCACCCGCTGGGGCATTGATGCTCACATGGGCGTGTTGTTTGGTCTGGCCAATCAATTGGTGCTGGTGGTCTTCGCCAGTGGCCTGGCGGTCATGGTTGTCATGGGTTATGTAATGTGGTGGCGACGTCGTCCAACGCTTTCTTTGGCGCGCAATCAGCAGGCAACGCTCTTGAACCTCTGGCGCTCATTGACTCCGGGCGCGCAATGGGCCTTGATCCTGGCAGCACTGTCGATTGGCTTTGCGCTGCCCGTACTGGGCGTCAGTCTCCTGGGCTTTATCATCCTGGATTCGCTACTGGGCTATCGGAAAGCTGTGAGCCGCTGTGTCGAAGGCAAGGTGTAATCCTCAAGTGCGCGGATGATGCGTAACAGCCACCTGATCGGAGCATGGCTAAGTCTGTTCGCCATGCTGATGATCTTCGCCGGTCCTCTGAACAGTCAGGGGATCAGCCTTACCCGCGACAAAAGCCAGCCGATGCGAATGGCTGGCATGAGCCAGATGCTTCATCATGCCTCTGCCAACAATCCACATGATTTGATTGTCTGAGAACAGTGTGGTTGTTGTTCGTTGCTGTTCCAGCACCCCGCACTTGCCGAATCCAACCTGCCCGCGTTGTGGCTACAGGTTCCATCCCCGCAGTATCGAGCTGCCCACTTCATTTCCCAGCTAACCACTGCTCCTGTATTTCCAGGTGCGCAAAGCAGAATTCCACCGGTTGGCTCGCCGACCTTGCGTCGCTGCTGGGGTATAGATGAGAGACAAATGACCTCCAGCACAGATCAATCCGGTAGCGACCTCAGCGCTTCCCATACGAGACTCCCTTGAAGCACTGATGGCTCGGAGACATCACTGCTTTCAAAGCGTTCCTAAGTTGTACAAAAATAAATATATGTACAACTTTTCATAAAGTTCTCAATCTCAATGCCGACAGGATGTCTGAACGTTAAGTACATAAAACGTGATTAGCCGAATGAGCCAGACAGAGCCAGGCATTCGAGAAAACGGAGTGTTCTCAACTACACATTAACTACAAACCATCCCGATCCGGGCTGTGAGAACTCTATGAATATCCTTGCTCCTGCCGTGCACCTGGCTAACCGATTACGCTTCCCCACGAAATTCGGTGTGCTCGCAATCATTGTCTTCATCCCTCTGGTTCTACTCGGTACGCGCGTCATCCATCAGATAAACCAGAGCCTTGAGGTTATTCGCTCGGAACAATTGGGCCAGCGCTATCTGTTGGACGTCACACCTGTACTGCGCTTATCAATGTTGCAACGCGCGTTGACGAACCGCTTTCTCAGCGGTGATAGAACCGCTCAAGCCGATCTATCGGCCAACCAGACGAAGCTGGAGGACGCGTTTTCGAAACTGGCTGGAACCGACCGACAACTCAACACACAGCTGGAAACCGGTGATCGAGTGCAGCGTCTGCACTCTGGGGCGCAGCGTTTGATTGAGCTGGCGAAAGCGGATGCAGACCAGAGCGCCATCTTCGACCACTGGAACGATCAGCTCACCGAGACGTTGAACTTCGTGTACTACGTATCGGCCACGTCGGGCATGGTGCTGGATGAAGATTACGCATCGTTGTTCATGATCGATCAGAGCACCTTGAGGCTGCCACGACAAATCAATATCGTCGGGCAATTGCGCGGGCTGGCCAGCGGGCTACATGACGGGCAAACGTTGAGTGCGGGGGGGCGTAGCGTTATCAAATCGATGCTCAAAAATGAGTTACTCATCCACAAAGAACTTCAACAAAGCCTCGCCCTGTTGCGTCGCAGAGAACCTGCCCTCGCCGATAGTATTCAGGCACCGATCACCAGTGCTTTTGTGAGCCTGGACAGTTTCCGTGCTGACCTCGAAGTATTGATTGACGCACCAAGCGACACCATCACCGGCGTTCAGAACTTGCCGGCCAAGGGCAATGCGGTGGTGGCTCAGTTGTACAAAGCGCAAGACACGCTGCAAGACGCACTTTTGAATGCGCTTGAACGCCGAGTTCAGGAAAAAACGTCGGAACGACTATTCATTCTTGGCATGTTTGTCGTTCTTGGCCTGTTGCTGGTGTATGTGTTCAGCGGCATCTACAGCGCCATGCGTCGCACGATCAACGATGTTTTGATTGCCACCCAACTCATTGCTCAGGGCGACCTGAGCGTGCGAGTTCAAGTGCGCGGCAAAGATGAAATGGCCGACGTGGGCAACGGCCTTAACCATATGGTGCAAGCCTTTGGCTCCTCGCTTGCCCATGTCGAGCGCAGTTCACAATCTGTCTCCGATGCGGCGGAGCGCATTGGGGTGTCGATTGACCTGGCTAAACGGGCGATGAGCGCCCAGCAAAGCGAAACCGAACAAGTCGCTACGGCTATCAACGAGATGACCACCAGCGTTGCGGACGTGGCGCAGAACACCGAGGGTGCTGCCCATGCCGCTGGGCACGCCAGCCAGTCCTCCAACACCGGCCTTGCGAAGATGCAGGAAACCCGCGTGACTATTGAAGCCTTGGCCGATGAGGTAGAGCGCAGTGCGCAAAAGGTTTCGGCGCTTGCGCAACACAGCCAGCAGATCGGCGGCGTTATTGAGGTGATCCGTAACATTGCTGATCAAACGAACCTGCTGGCGTTGAACGCGGCCATTGAGGCGGCCCGTGCCGGTGAGCAGGGTCGAGGATTCGCGGTGGTCGCCGACGAGGTCAGAACTCTGGCCTCGCGCACACAAAACTCAACCGAAGAGATCCGCCGGATTATCCTGGAGCTGCAACTGGCGACAGGCGATGCCGTCGAGCAAATGAAAGCGGGCAAACTGCGCGCTCAGGAATGCATCGAATCCGCTGATCAGGCCTCGACTAGCCTGGATGCAATCAATGACGGCGTTGAGCAAATCGTGGGAATGAACACCCAGATAGCCAGCGCGGCGGTTCAGCAGCACGCCGTCTCGGAGGATATCAATCGCAATGTGACCGAGATTCGTAACGGGAGCGTTGCGCTGATGGAGGGCATAGAGGACAACGCTGTGACTGCGGAGGAGCTCACGCTACTGGCAGGGGAGCTGCGTAGTGTCGTTTCGCGTTTCAAACTATAGCCAGCACAGGGAAGGGGCAACTCCCATTCATAGGGTTCCCCCATTCTTTGCGTACGCGCTTACCGATAGGATCAGACCCGCAGGATGGAAGCTTGCGTATTTGAGCTTGAACAGTGTTGAGAAGACTTCTTTACAGCGTGTCACCGGGGTGCGTTTACCGATGTTGGGGTCGGCTAGCGCCCATGCCAACGCCAAGTCTGCATCCAGTGGACGCTTGTTGGAGGCGTGTTGCCCCAAACCTATGCGCAGCGGCAGTGGCATTTCGTAGCTTAAAGCAGCAGCTTCGGGAGGCTGACCAAGATAGAGATTTGGGTCAACAGCAGTGTTTTCCGGGTAGTCCAGTAAGCCGCCCGCATATCCCCTGAACGACCGGGTTTCCCCATAAATACTCAATAGGCGCTGGACTTCTTTGACTATCAAAGGAGTCTCAGCAATTACCTTGGGACTCTCTATGCTACCAGCGAGTACCCGGCGCTCCAGTCCATAGAAAAACAAAAAGACGTAGCCGGTGTCCGCCAGTGGATCATTACGCCCACCTGCAAGCCATTGAAGGTATCCGCGCCGAGCCTCCGGTGTAATGGAATGAAAACTTGGCCAGTAAGACATCAGTTGCTCTTCAATATCGACGTATGTCTTGGCAATCCGGAGTTTTGGGTTGATCAGTGAGGGCTCTTGCGCGTCGTATCGGCCACCAAGCGTACTCCCGATATAGAACATACCGCCGGGAAGCGAAAAGCCAGAAACAGTGACAGACTCGCCTGCCGGCACCCAGCGGGCATCAGACCTCTGTGAGCCTGCATCTGGAATTTTAAAGGAGGTGGAGGGGCGCGAGCCGAGTTGGACGGTATAAAACTCGGGACTTTCTTCAACTTCCATATTGCTCGTCGAAACCTCACGCATAGAGAACGTTAGGCCTGTACGTTTTGGCTCCTGCAGCTGAGTTGCTTCTGAAGCTGACGTTGGGATTGGATCGCGCTGTCGCTTTGCGCGATGAACCAGCAGCCATAGAATCGCGCCGATGCAAGCTATGACACCAATGGCGATCCAAGCACTCTTCGGGATCGCAGCGACTGCACTGAAGGCTAGTGCAAAAATAATCAGGATGCCGGTGCCACTGGAGCTTTTTGCCTTCTTCCTTGCCATGAGTCATTTCAACCTTGAAAAATGGGTGATGGCGCAATGGCAGTATCCGACAATTTCAACGTTTGGGCCAAGGGCTTAGCAGTGCGAGTGATCGGAAAAATGAATAACCCTGCGGAGGCAGCGTCACCGATGCATGCCATGGCTGTCCGCCAATAGCCAGCGACAGTGCTTGCGAGGTCGTCCCCTCTCGCTCGCGTTCTATCGTTTTAGTAAATCAACTAAAATTTCTGCCGACTCTCCATCGTCACTGCTTTTTTGATTGGCTAGCTTGGTCAAGTCTGGAGTGAAAGTTACAATCATTCCGGTTACGGAGCAGGTAAGCGAGAGTTCTGCATTCAGATCAATGTGCAAGTCATCGCCGCGTAATCCTTGCCATTGGACCAGATACTTCAGCGATCCGAACTTCTCCATATTCTTTAGGGCTCGGGAGACGCCACCTTTCCAGTTGAGAATAGGCAGAGCCCCTGCTTTGCAACGCTCAGCTAAATCAGGGTCTTTACGGGCGAGGCTGCGGCCATTTTCCCAACACTTGATCAGCCCTTGATCATGCTCGCGCCAGACCTGTTCATAACTCAGGCCTTGGCGATCAGGCTCGGAAAAAGAGTGATGAAGGACAGACGATCGCGTCGTCCGTTCCACAGTTCCTAGTCCTGCCGTCCTGTCCTCTGAACGATCAGCAGGAACTGTCTTGACCTCCGATTCCGCGAACCAACCTCCAGCCTTGATTTTCTTAAGCGCCTGCTCAGGACTTGATGACCAGAGCACTAGCGCGAGGCTTTCTCGTGCTCGGCTGCAGGTGACGTAAAGCAAGCGCAAAGTGCGATCAATGGACGTCTCCTTATTCTTCTCTACGTTGCTTAGGTCCGTATCACTCAAGCGCTCCGCTCCGAAGAGCCTGTCATAAGAGAACAAGAAGCCACCGGCCTCTTGGTCATCCATGACCACTAGTACGTGCTCAAACTCGGAGCCTTTCACTACCTGATGAGTAGAAAGATTGGACTGTCCTTCCAAGTAGTTCCGGTATCGTCCAACTTCATGCCAGCGGGCCTTGAACAGAGAATGCCAGCCACGTCTTTTTCGGTCTTCTGAGGGCTCGGTAACGCGGCGGCCAGGTGCTTCCGGAGGTGGTTCAGTGTCTCCAAAGGCCGCTGCAAGGCGATCATCTAACTTGAACAGTTCAGCGCGGATGATTGGATCAAGAATTTCTCTTACCGTGGACTCGGGTTTGGCGCATAAGGTTGCAAACTCTTTAACAGCGCCGTTCAACGTTGCAAGCTGTTCCTTTTGGATCTCGATGTCCGTTGATAGATTGCGTAGTCGATCAAATCGATGCAGCACCTCAATGACGGAGAACTCATCGACATCATGTTGGCCATCGAAGCAAGCTGCCAGCGCCATGGTTTCGCGCAGCAGTACCTGCACCGCCGCAGGGCCGGTGCTTTCGCCGCTTCCTTGGGGGCGAGTGGAGTCGGGGTCTATGAGCATCAGCGCATCGAAGATATCAAGAAAGTTACCCCGGCGGGCAGCAAGCTTGTGCTCAAGAGCTAGTACCTGATAACCCTGGCGCGGGCTACACCATTCGTGATGGTGTGAGGCTGCGGCCATTTCCTGAGCGCATAGAGCCTCACCTCGAATCTTCTCGCCAGCGGACAGGTTTGTGTCGCCAACAAAAATGCGTACTGTTCCAGCAGTTTTTTCTGTTCGCGGATGCTGTCTAACACCGGTCGCCGGTTGTGTCCGGCCATCCATTTCGGTTTCCCAGATGTGGTTGATCAGGTCCACGATCCTCTTCTGGCTGCGGTGATTCATCTGCAAGGCAGGGCGGGCCCATGCATCGGGAATCAAGCTGGGCAAGTCTTGGTGACCGTCAGCATAAATGCGTTGACGGTGATCGCCGAGGAACCCTAGAGCGAGCCTTGTTGGAGCTTCTTCAGCTACTTTCATTAGCGCACCAAGCATCCCTTTCATGGTGTCTTGGGACTCGTCGATGAGAATCACAGGATGCCGATCCGCCAAGACTCGTCTTAGAGTTGGACGCTCCGCAAGCAGCCACTCCGTTATGGAGAGGACCTGCGAATGCTGCAGGGCTCCTTCGCCGTAAGTGTTACGGTCGGGATGGTAGATAAACCGGGGAATGGTTTTGATAGCTTCTGCTTTATCCTGAAGCTCCTGGATCGTGCGCTCATCCTTGGCTGTCGGTCCCCTTACTCGTCCTGCGGCAGTCTGTTTTGCCTCCTCAAGATTCTGAGTATTAATGCTTAACAATGAATCTCGAATATCGTCGTCGAATCCAGCAATCAGATCCCAGCAGAAACCGTGAATGGTGGACACTTTCGTAAGATCGTTTTCTCCAAGCCGGCCATTAATCACGGCAACCGCATTTCTGGTGTAGGTGATGATGCGAATAGACTGCCCACGAGATTGAAGTCGAGCTGCGAACTGAGCTCCAGAATCGTGTGGCTCCACACCAGTAAGGCGGCGCAGGGTCTCAACAAGTGTTCGTGTTTTGCCGGAACCGGCGCCGGCGAACAGGAAAAAACTACGAGGTGGTGCTGAGGTCAGATAGCCAGTGATCTCCTCGACGACTCCCGCGTCACGATCATTTCCCTCCCTGAGAGTCATGGTTGCTCTCCTGGTGGAGTGGGGGTCAACTCCGATTCGAGCCATACAAGTGCATCGGCAATGTAGCTCGGGCACGTGAGCTGTGCCCCCAAAGACAGGTGTTCAAACAGCGTTGCAGCGAAGTCACCTTTATTGAACGAGCCGCGGAGCATTTTGTGAAGCTCCTCATTCAGTACCTTGGGATCGGAGTGCTGCTCTGCTTCGCGAGCAGCTCTTCCAAGGGAACCCTTCTCATCGCTTTTGGATTTGAACCAGTCGAGATTGTTGAGAATGAAGGAGTCTTCGAAAGAGCTTGGCCAAGGTCCGCCGGCTGGGACTGGCACCTGCCAGGCGAAAAGGGTACGACTCCCCTTGGGGCAAGTCCAAACCTTCTTATCCTGATCGAGTTGGGCATAATCCGAGAAGCTCGCGAGCTGAGGGTGCCATTTAGTGAGGGTGTCATTCCCAGACAATAGCTTTGCTGAGTCGGAGATCGCCGTAGCGACCCAGATCACTCTGCCCTTTGCGCTTTTTGCTTCACTGACAGGATCAATGTCAGTGATCACCACTGTTGGGATTCCCAGTCGCTCCACGAGTGGTTTTAGCCTATGGGCATGACTGCCGCCGACTTCAAGGAAGGATAGGTAACGACTGCTTAGCTCCTTATGGTCTCGCTCGATGAAGAAGGGTACTAGCATCCGCTCAGCTGTCCCCTCTACGAAGATTGCAGCATCTGCAAATAGCAAGTCGGTGTGTTGTACTTGGAAATATCTCTCCGCAAACGTGCGCGTACTGTGGTCGTCGCCAAAGACATCCGCCAAGCTGATTACCTCGGCACTGGGCATTTCACCGGGGTTAGCGGCCTGCACACGACGAACATAGCGCAACCGAGTGAAGCTCCCTGCATGGGCCATATGGCTTGCATGGGTGCTGAGCAGAATCTGGCTGGATAGGTGAACGTCAGTACCTTGTTTGGGCGTGATCAGCTCAAGAGCTCTTTTGGGGAAGATTCGTTGAACCTGCACATGCAGGTGGGCTTCTGGTTCCTCTATGAGTACTAGGTGCACCGCTGCAGGTGCCCCTTTTTCTGGATTCAGCCGGTTTTCACGGAAGGACACAAGTTGATAGCTGAGGGACTGGAGATTTTGGTAACCGAGACCGATCGCATGTTCGGGAAGGAACTCATTGGGTTGACCATCTAGACGGTACTGAACAGCTGTGCCGTGATCAAGAAGATCTGCCGTTTGGATTCGAGTGCGGAAGTGAATTTCCTGTGGGTCGTGAAGCCCTGGGTAACCCAGCTTCCTGACATCCTTGATCGACGGCTCTAGGGCGATCCGAATTTTTTCATCGAGTTCCGCCTGAGCCTTAGCAACTGCTAAGACTAGTTCCGGGTGATGGTCTGTGCGGGGAGCAGAGTTGCTGAGGTGTCGGCGAGCATATCGCAGCATCTGGTTTGAGAATAGGCCAACTCGGTGTGGATCGGAGCCAGGCCGGCTATCAGCCTCCTCTGAGCCGAGCCCTCGCTGCGCAGCAATGAAGTCAACTTTAATCAATGGAGCGAGATGCACTCGATCTATCGGTATTGCATTGGAGGAGAGTTCCTGCGGTTTGCCTGTAGGATTCTCTGACAAGGGGCCTTTGGCCGGGTCCAATCTGTACAAGGCCACACGGCTCAGATCGCTGGGATGGCGCAGCCAGTAATCTAACAAGTCGGTTGGCCATGGCCTCGCAGCTACATCCAGGGTGCGGACTGGCTGACGGGCCTCACGATAACGCCAAGCGATTTTCTGTAAGTCATCAATGTTGGCCGCGGGCTCTAGCCGCAGACGAATACCAACAGGTCCACCAGCCCACTGGAGTGAGGGCAGGAAGGGGCACACGATATGATATGCACCAGGTAAGACATTGAACCAAAGGTCTAGCGTTGGCATGGTCCCGAGAAGTTCTTGGCGATACTGATCCCAGACCGTTGGGTTAGCTTCACCTGGGGCAGGGGCTTCATCGAGTGCTTCCCAAGCCTCACCGAGCTTACGGAGCTTTGACCACTGATCTATGCTCAGGTCAAACGCTCCGAAAGCCGGGCTATCTGCGAGGAATTTCCGTAAGGCTTGTAGGATTGAGGTCTTTCCGCTGTTGTTGGCTCCGACCAGAATAGTGGTCTTGGGATCAATTTTGACCTGTACTGCTCCCAGCCGACGAAAGCGATTTATCTCGACGCAGGCTAATCGGACGTTGGGGGAGGATGGAGTTTCATTGACTTCAGCGATCATCTGGCAGCCTCAGGCGGTTATTAGGCGCTAACTTTGAGTGATTGCATGTCTCGCGGGGCAACGCCGAGGTCGCGCCAGTTCTCCGGATGACAGGTAAACAAAAGAATCTGATGCCGCTGGGCCGCGTCGAAAAGAATCCGCTTCATTTGCGCCAGGCGCTGCTTGTCGCTATGCACCAGCGCGTCGTCGAGGATGATTAGGGTGGGGCGGCCGGCTTCCTTGAGCAGGTCGGCATAGGCGAGACGGCTGATCAGGCCCATCTGCTCGCGGGCTCCGAAGCTGAGGGTGGTAAAGTCCCCGCGCTCTTCGCTGCCGTTGCTGGTGCGAACCAGCTGTTCGGGCATCAGGTTCTCGTCCACGCTGAGGCTGGACTGCGGGAAAAGCAGTTGCAGGTAGCGGTTAAGGTGGCGTTGCAGCGGTGCCTGAAGCCGGCGGGTCAATTCGTGACGCTTGGCCCTGAGCGATTCCAGCAGTAGGCTTAGGGCTGCGGCGCGGCGGGCAAGTTCATCGCGGCGACGGCTGGCAAACTGGAATTCCTGGGCCAGTTCTGCGCGCTGCTCCTCCAGCCCCTGGGCGCCGAGAGTTTCCAGGCTAGCTTGCAAGCGGGTTAGCTCCCGGTCACGCTCTTGGGCGGCCTTTTCCAGAGCGTCGGCGGTGCGGGTGAAGCGCTCGATGTCCTGACGGAGAACATCCGGGTTGGCGGCGTCGATCTGTTGTTGGCGGGTGGCTATTGATGCCTCCAAACCAGACTTTATGGCACGTAACTCGAGCAGTTGTGCGTTGAGCTGGCTCTCGTGCTTCTGGCGAGTCGGGGACTGTATTTCGTCCTGGAGTTTTTGCCATTCGGTGTTGGCATTTTGCAGGGATTGGTCGGCCAGGCTGAGTGCCTTCTCGAAATCGGTTGTCGCCTGTTCGGTGGCCTTGAGCTGTTCACTGGCGGTTTCCTGCTGGCCTTCCGATGTTGTTACGCTGACGTCTGTGGTCGCGGACTCCGGCAGGCCTGCCAACTGTGCTTGGAGTTCTTGCTGGCGTTGCTTGCCCAGTCGCCGCCTGCTGCTCAGCTCATCTACGCCGTCGGATGCGCAGTTGCTCAGCAGGAGTTCATTGCGGTGAATTTCTTCCTGGAGCGTCCGACACTGCTCGGCACGTTCTTCGGCCTGCGCGAGACTGTCCACCCGCAGCTTGCCCTGCAGAGCGGTGATACTGTCCTGCAGGGTCTGCTGACGGCGGACCAGCTCGGCGATATCCTCGCCGCCGGGTTGAATGCGTAGCTTGCCGATGCCAGCGATATGCAGATCGATAGGCTCCAGCAGCAAACGCTCGCCCTGGTCGGTGAGCAATTCGTTGTCGAGTTGCAGGCTCTGGCCCGGCAGCAGCTCGAATTGCAGCCGAGTTGCCACGGCTTGCTGGGCGATGCTGAGGTCGCTCAGTTCCCGGTTGAGCTTTTGCAGTTGCTTGAGAAGTTTGACATCGATTTGGTTGGCTTGCAGTTTTCCGCGCTGCTCCAGCAACTGCGAGTGCAGTTCTCGGGCTTTGCTCAGGTTACCGTCGATGTCGGTCAGTTCTTGGACTAGTCGGGCCAGTTCGCGGGCGAGCCCTGTGCGTTGCTCCTCCTGACGGGCCAGCTTGAGGGTTTCGCGAGCCTGTTGGTAGACTGTTTGCGCGTGGCTTAGCTGGGTTTCAATCTGCTGCTGACGCGTTTGCAGGTCGCTCAGCGTGCTTTCCGCTTTCTGCTTGGCCTTGGCTCTTTGCTCCAGCTCCTGTTGCTGTCTAGCGAAGTTGTGCAGTTGATCTCGGCAGAGTTGCTGGCTGTCCTGGCAATTGTGCAGTTCCTTTTGTTCGTGTTGCTGCTCTTGTACCCAGCTGTCTACCTCGGTCAGACGAGCGTCGGCCTCCTTGGCCTGGCCGCGGTAGTTTTCCCAAGGCTTGGAAGTATCTTCCTGCTGCAGTTGACGCAGTTCTCCGAGGCGATCCACATGCTGGCGATAAGTGGCTATGCTGGCGTCCAGCTCACATAGGCGTACCTGGTGCGTGTCGTATTGCTGATTTATGCGTGCATAGTCACCGGTGGGACGTCCAGTGCCAGTCAGTAGGGTTGCACGGACTCGCTCGACGCGATTCATCAGCTCATCTCCTGCACTGCTGGCGACTTCACCTAGGCTTTCGCCCAATGCGGATTTGAGGTGATCGCCGGCATACGTGACGGCTGCATGGATGTCCTGGCCTGAGCCTTGTTCGATCCACAGCAGGCCGGGTATGCCCCAGTGCTCGGCTTTGCTGACGCCGCGTCCGGGGAATTGATAGCCGAGCAGATCCGCTAGCCGCTCCTCGGCTTCGTCACCATTGAGCGACTGGCCTGCTATCTGGAGGTCGCAGCGCTTCTGTTTGAGGAAGCTTTTGGTAAGCAGCCAGCGCTCGTCCTGCCAGTCAAACTCCAATCGGATGCTGGGCGCCGCCGAGGAGTCCCCCCAGGGCTGCAAGTCGTCGACGCTGCTCGACCTATGGCGCTCAAAGAAAGCGGCGCGGATAGCCCGTATCAGAGTGCTTTTGCCGGACTCATTGGGGCCGATGAACAGATTGATGCCAGGCTCCAACTCGTCGACTTCCAGGGGCTGACGGAACTGGCGAAGCTGTTCGATGCGCAAGCGACGAAGTTTCATGCTCGACCCTCCTGTGACAGACGTTCTCGTAGTAGGCCTGCCAGAATGGCTAGGGCGTCGCGGGCGGTTTCTGCGCCTTCGTGCTGTTGACGCTCACGCAGCTCTGCGATGACTTCACCCAGATAACCGTCGGCATGCAGCGCGGCAACATCCTCGTCAGTAGGCTCCAGATGGAGATCGGCTAGGTCGAATTCCAGACTACGACAGCGGCCCTGTGCCATGGAGAGTGCCTGCTGGAGGCGTTGCTGCTCAGTCAGATCAATTTGCCCGGAAAGGGTCAGGTCGAGGACGGTAGTGTGGGGTAATTGCTCCAGTCGCTGGATTAGTTGCTCCAGGTCTGACTCGACGGCCAATTGTTCAGTCCAGTGTTGCCAGTGGTATTGGCCAACGGATCTAGGCTCCACGAGGGGGGGCTGCCCGGCGCCTGGAAGATCGATCAGCAGGACCTGGCCGGCGCCATTGTCTTTGAAACGCTCCTGTTCGGGGGTTCCGCTGTACCAGGTGCGTTCATCGATGCACTTAAGACCGTGCCAATCGCCCAGGGCCAGATAGTCGAGCCGAGCCCTCCGGGCACGGTCTGGGGCAATGGGGTTGGGCGAATCGATGTCTTCCGCGAGGATGCCTTGTACGCTGCCATGAGCCAGCCCTATGCGCAGTAGGCCGGGCGCCGTTTCGGCTGTGTCGAACCAGTCGGTTAGGTCGCTGTAGGTCTGCCGCTGGGTTAGAGGTGCAGCCAGTAGCGCGAAGCCTTGCTCGGCGAACTCCATCACGTTCGGTTGCAAGGCGATATGGACATTGGCAGAAATGGCCGACAGGCGTTTAGCCCTACTCCAGACGCTTTCCTCTAAGGCTGCGTCGTGGTTGCCTGGGATCATAATCCAGGGACCGGTGAAACTCTGCATTGCGTTGAACAGGCGACGGATGGTGCGATCGGAAACAGTTTGTGCATCGAACACGTCACCTGCAACCAATACAGCCTGTACCTGCTCATGATTGGCCAATGCAGCAATGCGTTCGATAGTCGATAGGCGGGCTTCGGCCAGAGCTGCTGCGTCTTCTGGTGCGAAACGCCCATACTGGCGGCCGATTTGCCAATCGGCAGTATGCAGAATCCTTAGCATGGTAGTCCTTCCTTTGTCAGCTCTCGTACTAGTCGGTTAGAAATTTGTCATCTCTATCTAGCGGACGGAAAAACATCTCACCTTGTTGGTTTCGCTTCTATTGAGCAGATGGTCGCTATCCAGTCGGGGGGCTGGTCAGTGATATGCAGCAGGACACCAGCAGGCTATTAGCTTGCAGGTTCTCGGCGGTAAGAAATGTAGGTGATGGACGCATGTCCAGGGTGAAATCGTGCTGGTCTCGGACGCCGGTATTGGTCCACTCGATTTCCCGAATGGCTGGCACGGAGTTCTGGTGGCAAGCGAAGTTGATCTGCTGTGCAAGGCTGACTGCAGCCTAACCCGGCGGAAGGGTTCTGATGAGAGCCGGGAGGGGGACTGCTGATCCATGCGAAACCTCCATGTCAGGTGTCCGCCCCGATGGGCTGCCACCATTTCCAAAGCGGGCGTTCACCTGCGTCACATTTTCTAATGAGCGGCATTAACGTGCCATCACATTATCCTCATGCTCAGCTTAGGTAAAGCGACATGCCAACGCCAACATTCATCAAGCACATCTAGTTTGGCGGTGCTGGGACTGGACACCTATCTATTAGGTGGCATCGCATAGGCTCCACCCACGCCGCGACAGTACACCGGATACTTGTGCTTTTGAATGTCTGCCGATAGACGTCGGTTGTGAGTTGACCGGTGAGTGGGGGAGGTTGAGGCGTCTTTTTGGCGGTGACTCATCTTCAGTTGATCCTGCACAATTGCCACCGCCAGCTTGATGATCGTTCGTACGATTGGCTACGGGTAGAATCCAGTAGCTTGGCTTGGAGTCACTCCTTTTTTGCTCTTGATACACTCTGAAAACAAGTCCAGAATTGAGTCTTTTCCTGCTCCGGCAAGAAAAGAAACCCCTTAGATTTCAATGGGTCGGACGCTAGATGCGAGTCTCGTTTCCCGCTCCAAATATAGCGCTGCATAGTTCTACTGAATTATGTAAGCGATTGAATAAGGACCTTCGGGTCCTTTTTTCGTTCCGGCGGGAACCATTGAAATCCAGCGCTATCCGGTGCGTTTAAGTCCAGAATTGAGTCCAGGATTCTGACGATTACTGAATCGGTTTAATGCTGGAGCAGATTGCGTAGCGAGATGAGCATCTGGCCCCTGACTCTGTTCAGGAGCTCGCGATGGCACTCTCAGAAATGACAGTTCGGCACGCCCGAATCATCGCTAATGAGTGCACCCTCGATGACAACGATGGTCTCACTCTCAATGTGACGGCCAGAGGCGGAAAAGTTTAGCTCTTCCGTTATTACTGGGCAGGCAAGCGGAAGCGCATGTCCTTAGTTATCCACAAATATCCCTCAGGCAAACGCGTACACGACGTTATGATGCGCGCGCCTTGGTTGCCCAAGGAATCAATCCCTATGAGTACTGTAAACAACAGCGGCTTGCTGTACGTTTTGCTGTAGAGCATACCTTCGAGGCCGTGTTCAATCAGTGGGTGGGGTTCCGAAGGCTGAGCCTGAAAGAAGGGAGTCAGAGTACGCTCTCGCAGATCTTGCGAATCTTCAATAAAGACGTCTTGCCCGTACTGGGTGAGAGGTTTATCCACGATATCAATCGTCACTATATGCTGGATCTACTGAGCAAGATCAAACAGCGCATGGCTTTAACGACAGCGGAAAAATGCCCAACCTAGTTCAATCAATTTGTTTCGCTATGCGCTGTTAAAAATCCAGGGGCTGGAACACCATCCGGCTTCAGCCGTTGATGTGGTCGAAATCCCTAAGCTTTCGGTAACGCACAATCCATTTCTTCGTATGGGCGAGCTCCCGGGGTTGATGGTTGCTTTTCGAAACTACGATGGCGCGAACCAAATTCGGTTTGGCCTTCGGTTGTTGTTGCTGGCCGGAGTCTGTAGGGGCGAGTTACGGTTGGCGACACCCGATCAGTTCGATCTGGAAAAGCGTTTGTGGGTCATGCCAGCGGAAGTGGTGAAACAACTCCAGCTAGCGATGGGAAACCTGGGAAGCAGGCCCAAAATGTGCCGCCCTACATCGTCCCGCTGTCGTTTCAGGCTCTGGAGGTAGTGCGGTATGTGCTTGATCAGGTTTTCCCCGCGCAACGCTACTTATTTGCGCACCGAAGCGACCTTAACAAGCGCATCAGCGAGAACACTCTGAATTGCGCGTTACGTCGGATGGGGTACGCTGATCAACTCGCTGGTCATGGGGTGAGGGCGACGATATCGACGGCGCTGAACGAGATCGGGTACCCGAAGGTGTGGGTAGGTGCTCAGCTTTCTCATGCGGATCCGGACAAAGTTAGTGCGGCCTACAATCACGCGGAATATGTCGAGCAGCGCCGGACCATGATGCAGGGCTGGGCGAATTGTCTGGATCTTTGGGGGGGCAGGGCCAGCTGAAAGCGGCAACCCCTCCGCTGGCAATTCGTTTAAGAGGCGCAGCTTCGCTGCCGTTACTGGAAAACGCGAAGGGAAATGCCGTTCTGTACAGCAGCAGCTTTCCACAGGCAGCCGCTCCAGCCGCGATGCTGAACAGTTGCGAGCATGCCCCTCATGGGGTTCAGCCGATTGCCTGTCGTGGTCGCTCCGACACGGACTGAAAAAGCTCACAGCTCTCACTTGTCTGACATCCAGTCTGAGCGCGCGGAAATGTTGGTCACGTTTCAGGCTTCGAGTAACTTGGCCATTGCTGGCTTTCCCCGGGCGGGCAGGCAAATCCTGTGATCAGATCAATCGCGATATTAAGGCTCGGCGCCTGCTGTCTCTGGGCCTGGGGAATCGCGATCAGCGCATTCCCGATTTGCAGCTTGATCCATTGCGGTACAAATTGGTTCTCCCGGTCTCAGGATGCGGATTCAGTCGTTACGACATGGCCGGCCTTCGGAGGGGGGTACGAAGTTTTTCCATGCTGTTTGAGACTTTTCAAGTCCGGTGCCGTACGCATGATTAAGCCTCTGCTATCGCAAATTTTCCGGTTGCTTCGTGTCTACAAGAGCCCCGTTGATTAGTACGCCTGCCTTTAGCATCCGATAAGTTGGTTACACCTGGTCAACTTCAGGTGTAACTCATTCATCATCTTGGCTGCTTGAGCATGAGTTATGGCTTATCGCTCCGACTCAACCGCTTGAGCAAATTCGCCCAAGGTTCTGAAGTGATAGTCTGGTTGGGTTACACCTTCTTTCGGTGTGGGCGAACCGCCAAAACCTTCCTGGTCATGACGGCGCTCGATCCAGCACACCGCGTACCCCAGTTGTTTGGCGACGCCGATGTCGTGGAATTGGCTTTGCGCTACGTGCATGTAATCTTCGAGATGATATCCATGCACCCGCTGGGTACCGCGCAAATACGAGAAGAACTGAGGATTGGGTTTGCAGTTTTCGACATCCTCGGCGGTCACGATGTCGTCGAATGGTTCCTGTAGCGTCTTCGCCATTTCGCGAACAGACCAATTGTCAGCATTACTCGCGGCTATTAAGCGGAAGTGCTTGCGCAGTTGTTTTAACGCATTGATCGAGTCCGGGAAGGCCGGCCAGTCGGAGATGGACATACGCAGACCCTCGACATCTGCGTCCGCTTGAGAAAGGCCAAACTCGGACGCCATGATGCGATAGATGTGGGGGAGCATTGTGGTGAATGTTACGCCCGGAGTTTTGGCGTGGAGAGCGGTTTCAGCGGCAGCGAAGCTCAGAAGAATCTGCTCATCTGTCAGGTCGCCTCGGCCAGCTTTCTCAGCGACAGGGCGGATGTAGTTCACTACACCCTGTTCAAAATCAATTAGGGTGCCGACGACATCGAAGGTCAGGACTTTATGCTGTTTTAGTTTCATTTTTGTTTTTTCCAACAGGATGTGTGGTTGTGAATTGACTTTATCCCACTGCATCGATGCCGGAAATTGACATGTTGTCATGCCTGGATCGAATTTTGTCATGGGCTGTTTTGCTGTGGTTTGCGTAACAATAACGGTGTTGTGGATTTTCGTTGTGCTTGCTTTTCCTGTGCCGAGTGGAGTTTAAGTAACTTGGACTCCTAAGCCTGAGAGGATGGTTTGGTAGTTGGTTTCAGGTAGCGCCTAGCGCGTCGTTTTATAGGGTATCGTCGATAACAACAGTTGAGGTGCGCGCTTATGAAAGTACAGAAACTCAGCGATCCATCCCGCCTGCCTGATTTGGCTCCATGGGGTGAAGTGGGACTTCCCGGCTCGCCCGTTGTTAGCCTGTCAGGAGTCAAAGTAGAAATAGGGGGGGAGTCGGTTGATGCTGGCGTATTCGAATGTACGCCGGGGCGTTATCGTCGTTCGGTGAAGGAGGCCGAAGTCATGCACTTTTTGACGGGGGCAGGGAGCTTTACACCGGATGGTGAGGAAACCCTTGAGTTCGGTGTGGGCGATACATTCTTTTTTGAAGCCGATACTTACGGAACTTGGAGTATTTCTCAAACCATGCGCAAGCTGTACGTCATTCTGAAGTAACGATTGTGGCCGGGCCCGTGTTCGTGGCTCGTCGGCATCAAGGCAGTCACGTCAACGGGCGCATCTGGAACGCGCCGTCGCGCGTGACGCTTGGCTTTCATTACATTAAGATTTCGCATTCACGGTGTGGTGGCATGGTGCTAGTGATGCGATTAGATATCGATTCCCTGCGAGCGTTCAAAACGGTGCTGGAGCTTGGTGGGGTCACTCGGGCCGCAGAGAAGCTTCATTTAACCCAGTCTGCCGTCAGCCATAAAATTTCTCGCCTGGAGGAAAAACTGGGGCGTCCAATTTTGTGTAAAGGTCATCAGGGACTGATGCCGACTGCTGATGGTTTGCAGTTGCTTAGTTTTGCTAATCGTCTAGTCGCGATACATGATGAAGCCGTTGAGTTTTTCAAACGCTCCGATTTGTCGGGTGAGATCAGATTAGGAACTACCGAAGATGCGATTGACAGTAAAATATCAGCTGTCTTTGGACGTTTTCGACGCTCAAATCCCCTCGCTTCGATAAATATCAGGGTGGCTCAAAGTCTGCTGTTGAGTGAATGGCTGAATACATCAGAGATAGATTTGGCTATTTTGCAAGTTTTCGTTCATCAAAAAATGCCTGGCGATACTGAGTTATGGCGCGAGGACTTGCACTGGGTAGAGTCGGTCAATCACCCATTGGTATTCAATGGTCGTGTACCTTTCGTCTCCTTCGATAAAAACAGCTTTTATGGTCTTGCCGCAAAGCAGAAGTTGGAAGAAGTTGGCTTGAAGCTTGAAAGCGTATTTGAGTGCCCAAGTAGGGAGGGGATAAAGGCTGCTGTCTTGAATGGGCTCGGCGTTACACTTCTTAGTAGCAGGAACATAACGGAGGGGTTGACTGAGGTGGCAGGAGGTTTGCCTAAACTTTCGCAGGTTTGTCACGTACTGAGGCCGCACCCAGGGGCGGGAGGCCCTTTGTTGAGAAATTTGGTTGATGCGATACTTAACGAATTTTTGGAGACGCCGCTTTCCTGATTCAGAATTTGTACTCAAGTGTATGAAGGCGTACAGGATTTTTCAGGCTGGCCAGGCTGTTGTTTAATATCGATCAGCGTCTAAGCGCTAAAGCGCTGAGAGATGACAACTGAACTTTACAGCATGCGCCCCAACACCGATCGGCCCCGAAGCTGATGCCACAACACCGCAGACAGATGCAACACCACTAATGTAGCCAGTATGGCGCAGAGCACATGATGCACCTGCCGGGCTTCTGCCAAGGTTGGCAGCGCATGAAGTATCTGCGGTAAGGGCATGACACCCAGGAGCATGACTGGGTGGTTCATCATCATCACACCGGTCAGCAATACACCGCTCACACAGACATAGACCAGTGTGTGGGTAATCTTCGCGATGCGTCTTTGTAGACTTGCAGCACCACAGGACTGTTCGAACGGTGACTTAAGGTACAGCCAAAGACGCCAGGCAAATATCGGAATGAACAGCGAGGTTATTTGTGGATTGAAGGCTTCCACCCACTGGCGAAGTGGATAATTCACGGGAAGCAAAGCCACGCCAAAGCCGCTCACTGTGGCCCAGAGGATGACCAGCGCCGACAGCCAATGCAGGTAGATACGGGTCGTCGAGTAGGGGGCGGGCATTGATTGCAAGACGGGAGGAACCATAGGGGCGCGCAGTGCTCGCTAGTAGGAAGTGTTTCCATTTACATTTAACGATACTAGCTGATGATCCCCTCTGCAAGAGCGCTCCGAAACGCCTGTTACGGAGCGACACCGGCATCCAGGGTGTGACTTGCTCGGCATCCATGTATGCGAACCGACGGCATTAAAGCGCTGAATCACGATGCCGATCAAACCAAACGAGCCTGTGCTGCGACTTTCAGTGTGCCTGGTTTCTTGCTCCATTTCCTCAGGCAGATATTTAGGAGAAGTCTTATGGCATGGTTTCGTGATGCGAAATTGTCCAGCAAATTAATTGCTGCATTCGGGGTATGCGCACTCATTACTCTTGTGATCGGGATGTTGGGCAGCCGAGGTGTCTCTCAGTTATCTACGAAGGCTGGCTGTATTTGGCTGTGGTCTTGGATCTGTTTTCTCGTCAGGTCGTTGGCTGGTCAATGAAGTCGCAAATGACCAGTGATTTGGCCATTGATGCGTTATTGATGGTGGTTTGGAGGCGTAAACCGAAGCAGGAGGTGATAGTTGACTCCGACCAAGGTAGCCAGTACAGCAGCTCCGATTGGCGCAGTTTTGTAAGCGGATGGCGAACACACCTACCGAACTCCAGTATTTAGGGCGATGGTGTTCGCGTATTTTTAAGCGGACGCGATCACCCTTATCGCCAGGATTTCCGTGCGCCAACGCAGGTCTTACCCCAAACTATTCAAAGCCCAGGTCGTCCAGGAGTGCCTCCAGCCCGGAGCGACGATTTCCAACGTGACTATCCATCATGGCATCAACGCCAACGTTGTCCGCAAGTGGCTACCGCTTTACCGGGATGAATCAACTGCAACCTTGCCGCCTTTCGTTCCCGTAAAGCGGTACCAAGACGAGCAACAGACGAGATGGTGATCATCTCGCTGCCTCTGGGCAATAAATCCATCACCGTAAAATGGCCAGCGTAGGATCCGGACGGCTGCGCGTATTTTATTCGTGGCCTGACCCAATGATTCGCGTCGATGCCTTCTGGCTCGCCACTGAACCCATGGACATGCGTGCCGGCACTGAGACCGCATCGGCCAGAGTGATTGCAGTATTCGGTACGGCGAAGCCGCACTGCGCCTACCTCTTTGCCAACCGCCGGGCCAACCGCATGAAGGTGCTGGTGCATGATGGCGTCGGTATCTGGCTGGCGGCGCGGCGGTTGAACCAGGGCAAGTTTCATTGGCCGAGCATCCATCGTGGGACGGAGGTGGAACTCGACCTCCAACAACTTCAGGCGCTGGTACTTGGCTTGCCTTGGCAGCAAACAGATCAGCCCAGCGCAAAGCAGCTTGCTCGAAGACCTGCTCAATACCGACCTTGAAGCCATCGAGGCCGAACTAAAAGCTCTTCATCCATCACCTGTCCAGGCAGAACCACGCCAGCAACCCAAGCGCGCGCCGTTGCCGCCGCAGTTCCCGCGGACTGTGATTCATCACGAGCCAGACAACACTCAGTGCGCTTGCGGCTGCCAGCTTCAGCGCATCGGTGAAGACGTCAGCGATAAGCTGGACTACACGCCGGGCGTGTTCACCGTCGAACAGCGTGTGCGTGGGAAATGGGCCTGCCGGCAGTGCGAAATGCTGATCCAGGCGCCGGTACCGCCGCAGGTGATCGATAAGGGCATCCCAACTGCCGGCCTGCTGGCGCACGTGATGGTAGCCAAATTCGCCGACCACCTGCCGCTCTATCGACAGGAAAAGATCTTCGGCCGTGCGGGCCTGGCCATCCCGCGCTCGACACTGGCGCAGTCGGTGGGGCAAACCGGCGTGCAGCTTCAGCCACTGGTCGATGCGCTGCGCGAAGCAGTGCTGGCCCAGCGCGTAGTTCACGCCGATGAAACACCGGTACAAATGCTGGCTCCAGGAGAGAAGAAAACCCACCGCGCTTACGTCTGGGCCTAAAGCAGCACGCCATTCTCGGCACTCAAGGCAGTGGTCTACGACTTCAGCCCCAGCCGTGCCGGCGAACATGCGCGTAACTTCCTGGGCACGTGGAACGGCAACCTGGTCTGTGACGACTTCGCCGGCTACAAGGCAAGCTTCGAGCTAGGCATCACCGAAATCGGCTGCATGGCCCACGCGCGCCGCAAGTTCTTCGATCTGCACGTCGCGAATAAAAGCCAGTTGGCGGAGCAGGCGCTTCACTCGATTGGTGGGCTATACGAAGTCGAGTGACACGCCAAGGAAATGATCGACGAAGACCGTTGGCGATTACGCCAGGAAACGGCGGTACTCATCGCTGAAAAACTGCATGAATGGATGCTGGCCCAGCGTGAACTTGTGCCCGAGGGATCAGCTACGGCCAAGGCCCTGGATTACAGCCTTAAACGCTGGGTAGCACTGATGCGCTACCTGGAAGATGGTGCTGTGCCTATCGACAACAACCAGATCGAGAACTTGATCCGGCCGTTGGCGCTTGGGCGCTCGAACGGGCTGTTCGCCGGGTCGCTTCGCAGCGGCAAGCGGGCAGTTGCGATCATGAGGTTGATCCAGTCGGGGCGCATAAATAGGCATGATCCGTATGCCTATCTCAAAGATGTGCTGACGCGGCTGCCGACGCAGCGGGCGAGTGAGATTACAGCGTTGCTTCCGCATAAGGGGGGCGCCCGTTTAACTACGCAACGCGTGTTCGGCGGATGCTTACATGGTTTCTAAGGTTATGCGTAACAAATCTTATACCAACGTCAACCGCTCCCATATTCTCGCCCCAGAGAAACATCATAGGTTACTCAACAACCACTTCATGGAGGATGCACATTGCAAATACCTATCGCATTGGTGGCAGGCATGGGGGCGCAAAACCGTTCGATTGGCAAACGCCGGGGCCTGTTGCGCGTCGTTCCTGATGACCTTCAGCGATTCGCCGAAAAGACGATTGGAAAGCCCGTGATCATGGGCCGAAAAACTTTCGAATCGATCATTGTATTAAGTGGCCAGGCGCTCACGAAACGCCCCAATATCGTGCTATCTCGCGACCCCACCTTTAGTAGAGATGATGCGATTGTTTGTCGATCACTGGATTCGGCACTTGAGCGTGCGGCGCAGGATAACCCTGAGGAGATTCATATTGGTGGAGGGTCTGAGATTTATAGCCAAGTTATCCATAGGGTAGATCGGCTTTACCTCACTCTCTTCCATGACGATCAGGAGGGTGATACTGAGTTTCCAGAATTCGAGAATGCGTTCACCGAGGTCTCGCGCCATGGTGTCAGAGAACACAACGGCTTGCGATACGAATGGGTAGATTACGTTCGACGTTGAATAGCTATGCTCATCACTGTGCAGCCTAAAACTTCGGTAAATCCGTGTAAGCCCCTGGAAGGGCACTTTCGAAGCGCCCTTTGGCTATCAAAAGCATTGGGAAGGTGACTTGACCGGACGCTTACGCAGTTTTTTGAAGGCGAATAATTTGGTTGCCAGTATGAGTCGCCGAGGCAGCAGCGAGCGGGGCATGATTTTTTGGGGCTTGCCGATGTAGCGGAACTGGATCGAAGTGTCGGCTGATGGCTTGGGTTTAGGTGGCGCCGGCTAAACGAGACAGTGTGGTGGGTGGCAGTGATTGCAGGATCTCGAGGTCCTCTTCAGCCAAACCCAAGGCGCGACAGCGTTGAAGGTGGCCTTGGCGCAACTCGTGTAGCACCTGGTTGAGCATGGTGCTGTTCGGCATGGCGAAGATCGCGTTCATGAGAGTGCTCCCGAATCGTCCTCAGGTGCGGCCTGGGTCAGGTCCACAATACGTCGGGCTAGTACCACCAGCTGGATCCACCGGTTCAGTTGTGCGTCGGGAAGGCGCTGAAACTCGAATGACAACCTGGCGTGGCCCACGAGTGGTGTCAGATAGTCAACACCTGTGACTGTTCGGCGCGAGCGATGCTCACACAGAGCACCAACTGCTCTACATGTTGGAACGCCCAGCGGCTGTAAGGCTCGGTGTGCCAGTTGGCCAGGGTTGTTCCACAGGATGATCGCCATCGCAAGGCGTTGTTCCGATGCGTTGACAGGCTCTTGCACGGTGAACCGGAAGCCGCCGTCGCCAACCATCACCATCAAAGGCCGAAGCACCGAAGCCTTGCTGCGCAGTGCCGACCTTGCCTGCTACAGCACCAAGCAGGCCCGACGTAACCAAGTAGTCTGCGCCTAGGCCGTTGTGGCAACGCTCAATCCGCCTTGCGCCCCTGTTCACCCTTGGCCAGGATAGCGGTGTATTCGCCAGGGTCCACGCCATTGAGGTAGTAGTTGCCCACATGGTGCAGGCGCCAGCGAATCGGATCGTGGGTGGTGTGCACGCGGGCGTTGCGCCAGAAACGGTCGAGGTTCCATTTGCTCAGCGCCGAGCTGGCGCCGAGCAGGGAAAACATCTCGCTGGATATCTTCAGCGACGCGCTGTCGGAATGGGCTCGCACTGTCGCCACCGCCAGGATCAGCTCGCTCTGCAAGGCCGTGTCGTGCTCATCCAGCAGGTGCTGGTCGAACAACCGCGCGGCTTCGCGCAGCAGTGATTCTGCCGCGCGCAAGGCCACAGCAAATTCGCCGATCTGGCGGATAACATGAGGCTCTTCGCTGGCGCGTTCTACACCACTTTCCACCCAGGGCCGAGCGTGCTGGCGCAGGTACTCGACTCCTGCCTGCAGGGCGCCGGCGGCAATGCCGGCGTCGATGGCAGCGTGCAGAATCTGGGGAAAGGTCAGCCCGGTACGTTTCATCGGTCCTTCGCGCAGCAACACGAAATCCGGATCGAGGATAATCTCTTCAAACCGCACAGTGCCGCTCACCGAGTGCTGCTGACCGAAGGCGCGCCAGTCATCCACCAAGGTCAGACCCGGGGTGTCGCGGTGTAGCCAGATACCCGCGCCGCCTTGCTCCGAGGCGGCGGCCAGCCAGATCCAGTCGGCCAGGTAGGCACCGGTCGAGTAGAACTTGCTGCCGTTGAGCACAAGTTGCCCATCTGCGCGGCGCTCCACACGGGTCTTCAAGGCAAATTTGTTCTTCCCGCCGACTTCAGCCAGGGCGTTGGCCAAGCGCTTGCCGGCCAATACATCGTTGACGATGCGTTGGCGTGCCGTTTCGCTGTAGTCCTCTAAGATGCCGCGCAGCATCACATAGTGAATCTGCAGCAATTGGCCGACGCCACCGTCGGCGCTGGAAATGATCCGCACCACCTCTACCTGGGTCTGTACCGACGCCCCCAGCCCACCCAGCGTCTCAGGCACGCCTATCGCGGTCAGACCGTAATCGCTGAGCCATTGGGCCTGGAGGCTGGGCAACTGCTCGTTATGTGCAGGATCGTTGGCCAGTTGGGCGATCCGCACGGCGGCGGCAATGGCGGCGTCCACGGCCTGGCGTTCGCTGCGTAGGGGAAGAGGAGGGGCGATGTCGCTCATGAATGAAAGTCTCGCTGGGCAGATAAAAAAGAAGGTCCACCCGTGTGCAGAGCAAGTTTTGCGCCAGCGCCCGTTCGCCCGCATGTGCGGGCTGTGGCAGGGCGCGGGTGCTGAGGATTGTGGCAACAGCAGCAATGGTTGCTGGTGGCCTGCTGCGCAGGCAACAGTCGGTTTTTTTCCAGGCATGGGCTTCAGCTTAATTTCATTTAAATCAACAGGTTGCTCTGTTGGCATGGTCGTTGCGAAGGGCTGCGTATCTCCCCGTTGTCGGGTCTTTCATTCGTGTTGATCGGAGTTCCCATGCCCATTGCTACCCACTTGCCTACTTCCACGCTGGACACGTTGTGGTTCACCCGTTGCCCAGTGCCCACCGCTTCCGGTATTGCGTTCAAGTTGGGTTGGCTGGGCGAAGAATTCGCCGGCAACGGTATCCGCGTCGCCACCTTGCAGGACACCCAGCAACTAGGGCGTCACCATTACGATCACGAACTGCCTGGGCTGTTTCGCGAAGGCGGCAACGTGCCGGCCCTGGCCGCGCGCGGCGCAGGTACACCGACGCGCCTGATCGGTCTGACCTGGATCGAGGAATGGCAAACCCTCCTCGTACGTCCCGACTCGGGTATCCGCTCGCCTGCCGATTTGCGCGGCAAACGTCTGGCGCTGCCGGCTTGGGAGGTGGGAGACCGTCCCGGCAGCATCGCCCGCGCCATGAGCTTGTCTGGCTACAAAGGCGCGTTGTCGCTGGCGGGCTTGGACTTCAGTGATGTCGACCTGGTGGAAGTGGCATTGCACCCCCGCGACGACAGCCTGCCACCGGAGGAAGGTTTGCAGCGCATGTGGTCGGGCCTGGACTACCTGGTACGCGGTGAAGTGGACGCGGTGTACGTCAAAGGCGCCTCCGCCGCCGACGCCGCCCAGCGACTCGGGCTGGTGGTGGGCATCGACCTGGATCAGGTCGCCACGCCGCGCCAACGCATCAACAACGGCACGCCACGGCCCATCACCATCCACCAGAACCTGCTGGACGAGCACTACGAAGTCGTCGTGCGTTTTCTCGCACAAACCCTGCGCGCCGCGGATTGGGCCAGCCAGAATCTCGACGCCTTGCGCGGCATCCTGGCGGAAGAAACCCGTGCCGCCAGTGCCGGTGTGGAGGCGGCCTATCGCGGTGACTTTCACACCTCACTGCACCCTGACCTGTCGGCCGAACGCCTGGAATACCTTGCGCTGCAAAAGAACTTCCTTTATCGCCACGGCTTCCTCGAACACGACTTCGACCTTACCCAATGGGTCGCCCCCCAGCCGCTGCAAGACGCACGCGCATTGCTGTCGAGCCGCGCACCTGCCAAGCCGACTCAAGGACGCTAAGCCCATGCCAGCGCATTTTCGCTACAACCGCCTGTCCTGGGCCATTGCCGGCACCTTGGCGCTGCACGGTCAGATGGCTTTCGCCGGCGACACGCCAGCAGCCGTTAGCAACGATGCGCTGCCCACCGTGACGGTCACCGCGCAAAAGCGCGAAGAGTCCGTGCAGGATGTGCCGTCTGCGATCTCCGTGGTGAGTGCCAAGGACATCGAGGCTACCGGTGGCGGCTTCAGCGCTGGTAAGGCCTTGCGCAACGTGCCCAATGCCATCGCCCCGGAGTTCTCCGGGCACCAGCGGCCCCGCTGGTACATCCGCGGCATGGGCTCCGGCGACATGGCTTCGACCACGGTCTACCCGGTAGGCATCTACACCGACGACGTTTACATCGACCCGCATGTCGCTACCGGTTTCCCGCTGTATGACATGGAGCGTGTCGAAGTCCTGCGCGGCCCTCAGGGCACGCTGTGGGGCAAAAACACCACCGGCGGCGCGATCAACTTTGTCTCGCGCAAACCCACCTTTGAAGACCCCGCGGGCTACCTCAAGGCCGATGCCGGCAATTACAACGCCAAGCTGTATGAGGGCGCCTACGGCGGTGCCTTGCTCAAGGACAAACTCGCCGCACGCGTGTCGTTCATCGACCAGAGCAGCGACGGACAATTGAAAAACCAGGTGGACGGTCACACTGTCGGCGATATCCATGACCAGGCACTGCGCCTGCAATTGCTGGCGCAAATCAATGATGACCTGCAAGCCACCCTGCAACTGCATGCCCGTGACTACAAAGGCCAGGGCATCGCCACGCGTGCCTGGGGTGCGGGGCCGGGTGGCACCACGCTGTTCGGCCCGGCCCCCAAGCCGAATACCGGGCACGCGGCGTTCACCGGCAAGGGCGACGATCGCATCCAGCACAATGGTGTGCAGTTGGCGTTGAAGTGGAACTTGGGCGACCTGCAACTGGACTCGATCACCGCGTTCGACGACATCCAGGAAAAGGCCCAAGGCCCGAACATGAGTGTTTACGAGTTCGGCCGTTCCTATTCCGATGACCACTGGAAGCAAGCGTCCCAGGAGCTGCGATTATCGTCGGCGAAGCACCAGCCGGTCAGTTGGATCATCGGTACCCACCTGTTCCACGAACACCTGGACAGCGCCGCCAGCAGCGCGTTGCTGCCGGCCGACTACAACCAGGCGTTCGGCGTCGCCGATTACGGCAGGACCTCTATCGACCAGAACACCGACAGCTTCGCTATATTCGGCAGCACCACCTGGCAGGTCAGCGACCCCTTGAGCCTTACCACCGGCCTGCGCTGGACCCGTGAAACCAAGGATATCGACCTGCAACGGGTCGCGGCCCCCGGCAGCAGCGATGTGTCGTTCGGCAGTGCGGACCAATGGTGGAAGCACTACACCGGGCCGCTGGTCACGACCGTGGTCCAGGACGAGAAGCGCACTTGGAACAAACTCACCTACGACATCACCCCCGAGTACCAGCTCAACGACAACGCCCGTGTGTATTTTCGCTATGCCAAGGGCTTCCGCTCCGGCGGTTTTAGCGGTGGTGCGCTGGTGCAGGCCGAGGCCTCGGTGGTGGCGCCGGAAAACGTCGACGCCTACGAACTGGGCGTTAAGAGCGAGTGGTTCGATGAGCGCCTGACCGCCAACGCCAACGTCTTCTACTACGACTACTCGGATATTCAGGTCAACGCCGTGTCGGTGCGCGACGGCCAGGTGGTGTCGTTGCTGACCAACAGCGGCAAAGGCGTGATTCGCGGCGCCGAGTTCGAGCTTGAAGCCTTGCCGATCAACAACCTGCACCTGAATGCCTCGGCGGGCTTGTTGCACACCCAATTGCAGGACTTCGAATCCGGTGGCGTTGACTACTCCGGCAACCGCATCGCGCGTTCGCCGTCGCGCACCCTGGCGGTGGGCGCCAGCTACCGGATCCCGCTGGACAACGGTGCCTCGCTCAATTTCGGCAGCGACTGGCGCTACCAGAGCCGCATCTACTTCCTGCCTACTGCCCAGGAAGACCACAGCGTCTCCCAGGGCGGTTACACACTGAGCAGCGCCAGCGCCACCTACCACTTCGGCGGGGGGCTGGACCTGGACCTGACCGCCTACGTCAACAACCTTACCGACAAACAATACAAAACCGACAGCGTGCCCTTGCCCTTCGATGTGGCCTGGGACGCGCGGGGCGATCGACGCACCTTTGGTATCAGTGCGCTGACCCGATTCTAAAACCATGCCGTTGCGTGCATCTCTGACCTTTTTACTGGAGTGACAAAGCATGACGATCAAACTCTTGTGGTACCTCACCACTCCCGACGGCCCGTACCCATGGGAAGAAGCCGGGCGCTGGGTGACCGGCTTCGAGCAACTCAAACAGATTGCCGTGGTCGCCGATCGGCTCGGCTACTATGGCTCGCTGCTGGGCACCAGCCCCAATGCCAATCTGGCCACCGCCGCCGCATTGATCGACGCCACGAAGCACCTGCGTTTCCTAGTGGCGCAGTACCCTGGCGAGTTGTCGCCGGCGGTGCTGGCAAAGTGGGCATTGAGCTTCGATCAGTATTCAGGTGGACGCTTGTTGCTCAACCTGGTCAACGGCGATGACAGCGGCCTGGCGTCATTGGGCGTACATTTCTCCCACGATGAGCGCTACAACTTCAGCCGCGAATACTGGCGCGCGTTTCGCAGCGTGTATGCAGGCGAAACCCAGGGCTTTGAAGGCAAGTACATCAACTTGGCGCCGCGTGACCCGCAAGACGCCAATCACCCCTTGGGCGGTTGGTTGGCGCCGACGCAATCCACGCCCATCGAGTTCTGGGGCGCGGGCACGTCCGATGCCGGTGTGGCTCATTCAGCCGACCTGCTCGACGTGTACCTGAGCTTTGCCGACACCCCGCCACGCTTGGGTGACAAGTT
This sequence comes from Pseudomonas sp. W22_MBD1_FP4, assembly GCF_052113765.1. NCBI lineage: Bacteria > Pseudomonadati > Pseudomonadota > Gammaproteobacteria > Pseudomonadales > Pseudomonadaceae > Pseudomonas > Pseudomonas sp. W22_MBD1_FP4. The sequence continues at coordinate 72,211 of NZ_JBGQOI010000016.1, forward strand.
TCGCCGCGTCGGCGCCGAGGCCGCCAAGCGCGGGCGCACCCTGCGTTTCGGTACACGCTTGCAGATCATCGTGCGCGAGACCGAGGAAGAAGCGTGGGCCCACGCCGAGTTGCTGTTGCAGCGCACCTCGCTGCAAACCGCCCTTGATAGCGTGGCGGGGCAATTGCCTGCGGGCGCGACGCTGGACAGTTACGTCAGCGAGGATCCCCAGGTGCAGCGCAACCTGCAGACCCTGCGCGACGGGCGTCTGCCTACGGCCAGGGAGCTGGAGATTTACCCCAACGTATGGGTCGGTCCTAGCCTGTTCGGCTTTGACATCCTGCGTCCGGCGGCCGGCACCTATCTGGTGGGCAGCGCAACCCAGGTCGCCGAGCGCTTGCGTGAATACCAGGCGCAGGGCGTATCGGCATTCATCCTCTCGGGCTACCCGCTGATCGACGAAGCGCAGCGTGTGGCTGACCTAGTGTTCCCTTTGCTGGACCTGGACCATGGCTTCGAGATTCCCTCGTTGTCGGTGAGGTAAACCCATGCGGTCTTTTCCCTGGCGCGCCCTGGCGGCCAATCGACAAGTACGCCAGGGCGCCGGCCTGAGCCTACTGGTAATCGGCCTGGCGCTCGTCGGGCCGTTGCTGGCGCCCCACGGCGTCAGCGAATTGCTCGGGCCGGTGTACGGCGCGCCTGCGGCTGGCGCGCTGCTGGGTTACGACTACCTCGGACACGACGTACTGTCGCGTGTGCTGGCGGGCGGCTGGAGCGTTGTGTGGATGTCCTTGTCGGCAGCGATCCTGGCCTTGTTGGTGGGTGTCAGTCTGGGGTTGCTTGCCGGATTTTCCCGCGGTCCACTGGACCGGTTGATCCGCTGGAGTGCCGACCTGTCGCTGGCATTTCCCGAGTTGATACTGGTGCTGCTGGTGGTGTCGCTGCTGGGACGTGAACCGTGGTTGATCGTACTGACCGTGGCCTTTGCCTTTTTGCCTGGCATGATTCGCCAGACGCGTGCCAGCACCCAAGCCGTGGCGGAGCAGGAGTACATTGAGGTGCTGCGTGCCATGGGGTTACCGTGTCGACACCTGTTGTTTCGCGAGGTGCTGCCGAACATCCTCACGCCCGTGCTCGTGCATTTCGGCAGCATGCTCACCTGGGCCATTGGTATTTTGTCGGGGCTGAGTTTCCTTGGCTACGGCGTGGCGCCACCGGCGGCGGACTGGGGCCTGATGATTAGCGAGAATCAGGGCGGGCTGGTCCTGCAACCCTGGGCTGTGCTGGTCCCGGCCTGGCTGATTGGCGTGTTCGCCTACGCCTGCAATATGCTCGTCGAAGGCATCGGCCGGGTGCGTGCCGGCGTATTGGAGCACACGCCATGAAGCCGTTGCGCGTAGAAAACCTGCGGGTGCAACTGGACAACGGCAGGTCGGTTATAGCCGACATTCAGTTTGAATTGAGCGCGGGGGAAATCCTTGGGCTGGTGGGTGAGTCCGGCTCGGGTAAAACCACCCTGGCCACCGCGCTGCTCGGTCATGTGCGCAAGGGCGCGCAGCTCACGGAGGGGCGGGTGATTGTCGCCGGCGTCGACCTGCTTAGCCTCCAGCGTGAAGCGTTGCGCAACGCTCGTGGCGGCTTGATTGCTTATATCCCCCAAGACCCTGCGATGGCGCTCAACCCGGCGTTGCGCATCGTAAGCCTGCTGCAAGAGACCTTGGCGGCCCATGCGCCGACTTTATCGCGCGCGGCGCGGCAACAGCGCCTGCGCGATACCCTGAAGCAGGTCGGGTTGCCGGATGATGCGGGCTTCCTCCGACGGTTTGCCCATCAACTGTCGGGCGGTCAGCAGCAACGGGTATTGCTGGCCCTGGCGTTTATCCTGCGGCCAAAGGTGGTGGTGCTGGATGAGCCGACCACCGCATTGGATGTCACGACCCAGGCGCACTTTCTGGCTTCCCTTCGTCAGTTGTGCAAAATCCAGGGTGTGGCGGCGGTTTACGTTTCCCACGATCTGGCGGTGGTCAAGTCCCTCGCCGACCGCGTGATGGTGCTGTACGCCGGCAGGGTGGTGGAATGTGCCGAGACCGCGCAGTTGTTTCGCCAGCCTGCCCATCCCTACAGCCAGCGGCTGGTCGCGGCGGCCACGTTGGTGGCCAGGCCATCGACATCGCTGACGCCGCAACCAGTGCTGCTGGCGGTCAGCGAGCTGGCGGTAAGTTATGCAGGGCGCCCCGTCGTCGAGGGGGTGAGCCTGCAGTTGCATCCGGGCGAGTGCCTGGCGTTAGTGGGTGAGTCCGGCTCGGGCAAAAGCAGCGTGTCACGTGCGTTGGTCGGGCTGGCGCAGGACGCCACTGGGCAGTTGCAATTTGCCGGTGAGCCATTGAGCCTGACCGTGGGCGCGCGCCCGGCGGAGCAGCGACGCCGTATTCAGTACATTTTCCAGAACTCTCTGCGTGCGCTGAATCCGCGTCACACTGTTGCGCAAAGCCTGGCCACGCCGTTGTGGTATTTCTTCTGTCTCAAGGGTGCCGCGCTGCGCCAGCGTATTGAGCAGGCGTTGCTCAGAGTGGCGCTGCCCGTGGCCATGGCTGATGCCTACCCCGGCAGTTTGTCGGGAGGCGAACGCCAGCGCGTGGCGATTGCCCGCGCGCTGGTATGTGAGCCCCGGCTGCTGATTTGTGATGAGATCACCTCCGCCCTGGATGTCTCGGTGCAAGCGTCGATCTTGGCGCTATTGCGAGGTTTGCAGGATGAAGGAATGGCGTTGCTGTTCGTCACCCATGACCTGAACCTAGTGCGGGCGGTGGCGGATCGGGTGGCGGTGCTCAAGGACGGCAGGCTGGTGGAGCAGGGCACCGTTGCCGAGGTGTTCGAGCAACCGCGCGCGGCGTACACGCGGCAGTTGCTGGAACAGACGCTTTAGGGCCGCAAACGCTGGGTGCGCAGAGTCGGAATAGACAGTGTGGCCAGTAGATCCGCGAGCAGATTCACGAGCACCACAAATGCTGCTATCGCACTGACCCCGGCCTGGATCACAGGCACATCGCGCCGGCGAATGGCGTCGTTGAGCAAGCTGCCCACCCCGGGAAACGTAAAGGCGATCTCCACCAGCAACGTGCTGCTGAAAAACACGCTGAGCGTCAAGGCCAGCCCCTGGATCAGCGGCAGCACGGCATTGGGTAAGGCATGCCCGAGCACCAGTCGCCAGGATTGCAGGCCACGCAGGCGCGCGGCTTCGACGTAGTCACTGTGCAACGCTTCGATCATCGCTGCACGCACCAGGCGGATCAGGTACGGCGCGCCGGCCAGTACCAACGTCGCCACCGGCAGTACCAGGTAGCGGCCCTGCGCGAATGCCGAGCGCTCCGGATCCAGTAGCGATACCGCCGGCAGCCAGGTGAGCACGCTGGTGGAGAACAGCATGATGAGCGCAATCGCCAGCACAAACCCCGGCAGCGACTTGAATATCACCAGCACCGGCAAGGTCAGGCGGTCGATCCAGCGGTCGCGGTACAGCGCCAACAGCGTACCCAACCCCACGGCCAGCAGCAGATCGCACAGCGCAACCAGGCTGAGCAGCGCAAGGGAGTTGGCGAAACGCTGGTCGAGAAGTTGGGTCACCGCTACCTGTGAGTCCAGCGACAGGCCGAGGTCGCCACGCAACGCCGCGCCGAGCCATTGCAGGTATTGTTGCCACAACGGCAAGTGCAACCCCAATTGCTCACGCAGCACCTGTAACGACTCCTCGGGGGCGCCGGGCCCGAGGATCACCCGGGCCGGGTCCGAGGGCAGCAGGCGGATTGCCAGGAACACCAGCACGCTGATCAATAACACCGTGCCGAGCCCGGATAACAGGCGCCGTGCCAGCCAGCTCACGCTGGTTCCTTGAGCCACAGGCTGTCGAAGCGCCAGGTGGGGAACAAGGTCTTCTCGGCCTGGGCGCCGCCGACGCGGTGTCCGATACCATCGAGCAGGTTGGCGTAGCCCCAGATCAGCATCCCGCCCTTGTCGTGCTGAATCTGTTGCGCTTCGTGCACCAGCACACGGCGTTTTTCCAGATCGGGCTGGGCCAGGGCCTCCAGGAACAGGCGGTCGAAACGCGGGTCGCTGAAATGGGTTTTATTGGCGACGGAGACCGGTGCGTCGGAGTGCAGCCCGCAGGTCAGGAACGGCGCACCGATGCTGCCTCCGGTGCTCAACGGCCACTGGGTCAGCTGCGGGCCGTTAAAGGTGGCGCTGTCCACTTGGCGCACGCGAATGTCGACGCCGGCACGCTTGGCCTGTTCGGCGAATACCAAGGCCGAAGCGACGGCGCCGCTGTCCTGGTCTGCCACCAATTCCACGCTCAGGTGTTCCTGGCCGGCCTCGCGCAGCAGGGTTTTGGCTCGTTCCAGGTTGTACGGACGTTGCGCGATGCTGTGGTTGAAGGTCGGATCGTTGGGTGCGTACAAGTCGTTGGCCACGCGGCCCTGACCGTTGAGGGCGCGCGCCACCAACTCGTCGCGGTCTGCCATAAGACGAAAGGCTTCGCGCACCCTGGGGTCGTCGAACGGCGCCTGGCTGAGGTTCATGTCGAAGGTCAGCCAGTTGCCGGTCACGGAGGTCAGCACCTGCAGTTTCGGATCGGCCTGGACCAGGCGCAGATGTTCGTTGGCCAAGCCGTTTGCCAGGTCGATCTGCCCGGATTGCAGGGCCGCCAGGCGTGAGGTCTGATCCTTGAAGTCGATGATTTCCAACTCATCGGCATAGGGTTTGCCGGCTTTGTAATAGTTCTCGAAGCGGGTGAACAGCGACCGTTGGCCAGCGGTGAAACTCTTGAGCTTGTAGGGACCGGCCCCCACCGGGTTGGTCACCGGGTGATAGTCCACCGGCACAATGCCGCCGAAGTTTACCCAGGTTTCCGGCAGCGGCACGAAACCGGCACCGTCCTTGAATCGCACGCGAAGGGTTCGCTCGTCCAGTTTCTCCAAGTTGTCACGGTCGATCCAGTGCAACAGCGCCGCATAGGGTGAGGCCAGTTGCGGATCGGTGAGACGGCGGATGGAGAACACCAGATCGTCTGCGTCGATGGTCTTCCCGTGGTGGAACTCCAGGTCCTTGTGCAGGCGCAACGTCCAGGTGCGTGCGTCGGGGCTGACCTCGGCCTCTTCGGCCAGGGCCAGACGCGGCAGCATGTGCTCGTCCCATTCCCACAGTTTGCTGTAGAGCGCAAAGCCGCGAATGATGCCGCTGCCCACGGGTTTATGGGCGTCAAGGTTGCCGCTGCGACTGCCATCGATGACCCCCAGGCGCAAGCGCCCGCCATACTGCGGGCTGCTGGGCGCAGTGCTCGTTTTGGCCTGCGGTGTCGCACCGTCGCCACAGGCGCTTAGCAGGCTGCTGCCCAGAACCAGGCCGGAGCCTAGGGTCAGGCTGTTGCCGAGGAAACGGCGGCGGCTGAAATACGTCTGGTCCATTACGCCACCTGTTCGGTGGCGTGCGTCGGCTGCCGAGCAGCAGGCTGACGCAGATGGCGGAAATGCGGGAGGATATGCTCGCCCAAGCGGTAGTTTTCTTCCAGATGCGGGTAACCGGCGATGAAAAACAACTCGATGCCCACCGCGTTGTACTCCTGAATGCGCTCGACCACTTGCGCGTAGCTCCCCACCAGCGCCACGCCCGGCGGTACGCCGATGTAACCGAAGCCTGACCACACATTGGGGTGGATGAAAAAGTCGTCAAAGCTCGCCGCCTGTTTTTGCGCGTACTCCTGTTCAAAGCCCAGCTTGCGTGCCGAGCGCAAGCCATCGTGGGCGGCAAGTTGCTGGACCACGCCTTTGGCCAGGCCTTCGTCGAAGAAGCGGCTGGCTTCGGCGCGGGCCTCATCTTCGGTAGGGCGGGTGACCACGTCCACCGACAACCCGAAGCGCAGCTTGCCGTTGCCATGGGCCGCGGCGCGTTGACGCACGTCCTCTATCAATGCACGGATTTCTTCCGGCCGCTCGGCGCGCATCAGGTAGTAATCCGCATGTTTGGCGGCGAATTCACGCGCCGCTTCCGAAGAGCCTGCGGTACAGATCAACGGCAGCTCGGCTTTTTTCTGCGGCCCGCGCAGGCCGCCGCCTTCGGCGCTGTAATAGCGCCCAGCGTAGTGAAAACTTTCGTGGTCCCAATAGCCCTTGACCACGTCCATGAACTCGGTGGCGCGCGCATAGCGGTCGTCGTGACCGGTGACGTCGCCGACCTGGCGCTGCATCACTTCGGAACCGCCGTTGATGATGTTCCACACCAGGCGGTTGCCGCTGGCGCGCTGGTAGGTGGCGGCCATTTGCGCGGCCACGAATGGAGAGAAGTGAAACGGCTGGAAGGCACTGACGAACTTCAGCGTGCGGGTTTCCCGAGCCAGCAGCGAACACACGGTCCAGGGCTCTTCGCCGCTCGGCGCATTGACCATAAGCACACCGCTGAAGCGATTGATTTCTGCGGCGCGAGCGATCTGCCCCAGGTAGTCGATGTAGGTGAACGGGTCGCCCACGGCAAAGTCAGAGACGGCGCCGGTGTTGTTCGCAGGTGCTTGCCAGTCGCCCCGATTGCGCGGGTCGCCGGGCAGGAATTGGGTTTCGCCATGCAGGGGCAGGCGGGTGAAGAAGTCGATGCTCATCAAGCGATCTCCGGGAAAGGGTTAGCGGGCGCTTTCGACCTGCGCCTTGAGGTTGGGCCACAGGTCCACCAGCCCCAGGTCACGAATGGCCTGGTTGGTGAAACGGGTGGCCAGGGACTGGCTGAGGTCGGGCTGGGTGCTGATCAACTGGTTGTTCAGGGCGTACTGGGACAAGGCGGCAAAGTGCTTGAGTAACTGCGCGTCGGTTTTCGGCGCCCAGCGCTGGGCCCATGGCACCGGGTCGCCCTGGTCGTCGCGGCGCAAAACGCTTTGTGGGGTGCCGGCCAGGGACGAGAAGCGGTAGTACTCATCGGCGTTGTGTTCGTCAGCCAGCCATTGGCTGGCTTTCACCCAGGCGGTAGCGACCAGTTGAGTCAACTGCGGCTGACCATCGACAAAGCGCTCGGTACCCCACAGATCCGACACCAGGCGCCAGTCGGTATCACCCTGTTTGCTCGACCAGAGCACCCGGCCCACTTGCTTGTCTTCCAGCAGGTACGCCTCGCTGAGTAGCACCGCGGCATCGACCTTGCCCGCCGACACTGCAGCCGCGCCGACTTGCGGGTTGATATTGGCTATTTTGAAATCCTTGAGCGCCAGGCCCTTGCTGGCCAGGAACTCACTGAAGGCGAACTCCCATGGACGGCCACGGTGCAGGGCCAGGCGTTTTCCCTTGAGGTCTTCAATGGTGTGCGCCGGCGAATCCTTGGGCACTACCAGGTAAATGTTATTGCCGCTGCCGCCGGGCACCACCAGTTTGCCCGTCACGCCACCGGCCAGGGCGATAACCGAGGGCAGGTCGCCACGCACGGCGAAGTCCATGCCATTGTTGGAAAAACCCTCGTTGATTTGCGGGCCGGCATTGGCGTGGGGCAGGGCTTGCCACTCGAGGGCTACGCCACGTTTTTTCAGTTCCTGTTCCAGCCAGCCTTCTTCGATTACCCGCCCGGGAATGCCACCGAATACCGGCTTGCCGCCCTGGGTGAACGAGACAATACCGATGCGCACCCTATCGGGGGTATCTGCGGCCCAGGCCGTCAGGAGCGGGCTCAGGGCCAGCGCCAGTGTGGCGATCAGGCGTTTGTAAGGCAGGTTCATGGCTGTACTCCAGCAGGCAGGTTGAAACCGTTGTTGGCCAGGTAGGCCAGGGTCACGCGGGACAGCGCACGTACACCCACCGGCAGGGCGTTGTCGTCCACCAGGAATTTGGGCGAATGATTGGGCCAGGTATGGGTCGGGTCGATACCGTCGGGGGTTACGCCGAGGCCGAAGAACACGCCGGGGATCCTGCGCGAATACTCGGCGAAGTCGTCAGCGGCATAGACCCCGGACTCGATGTCCACCGGCAGCGAGGTAGAGGCCTTGAGCTGGGGCAGCAACGCGTCCACCAGGGCGCTGTTGTTGTAGCCGGCAGGATAGGTGGGCGTGACGTCGATATTGGCAGTGGCGCCGGCACTTTCCGCGATTTTGCTGGCGGTGCGGCGCAGGCGTTCGATCACATCGTCGCGTTGGTCCTGGCTCAAGGTGCGCACGGTGCCTTCCAGACGTACCTGGGCGGGGATGATGTTGCTGCGTACGCCTGCGTCAATGCGCCCGACCGAGATGACCGGCGCCGGTAACGCCACTAAATCCATCTGCCGGCTCGGGATGGTTTGCCAGCCCAGGACGATCTGCGCTGCCAGCGGGATCGGGTCGATGCCGGCCCACGGGAAGGCTCCGTGGGTTTGCTCGCCGGTCACCGTGGCCACGAAGGTATCCGCTGCCGCCGTGGTGCGCTGGCGACTAATCGACAGCGCCCCCGAAACGCCCGGCCCCACATGCAGGCCAAAAATCACCGCGGGCGCCGGATCAGCCAGCACGCCTTGTTCAATCATCAGGCGCGCACCACCTTTTTCGCCCACCGGTACACCTTCCTCGGCGGGCTGGAAGATGAACTTGACCGTGCCGGGCAGGCTGTCCTTATGTTTGGCCAGCACTTCGGCTACCCCGAGCACAATGGCGATATGGGCGTCATGGCCGCAGGCGTGCATCACGCCGACGGTCTTGCCGGCCTGGCTGAGATCGTTGCCGCTGTAGGGCACCGTGACAGTGGACGCATAGGGCAGGCCGGTCTGTTCGGTGACCGGCAGCGCATCCAGCTCCGAACGGATCGCCACCACCGGGCCGGGTCTGCCGCCGCGCAAAATCCCTACCACGCCGGTATGGGCCACGTCGGTCTGTACCGTAATCCCAAGCTCGCGCAAGCGTTTGGCGACACGCTTGGCGGTCTCGAATTCGCGATTGCCCAGCTCGGGATGCTGGTGAATGGCATGGCGCAGTTCGATCAGTTGCGGGGTCGCACGCTGAATGTCCTGTTCCAGTTGGTTCAACCGCTGCGGGTCGAGTTCGGCAGCGCTTGCCAGGGGCAATGCCAGCAGTGCGGCGATAAAGGCAGGCAGGGGGCGGATCAATTTCATGCAAAAGCCTCGGAGGTCAAACGACGAATACCGGGCTACAACGCAGAATGCATGCCAGTCACCTCAAACCCTTGTAACCGGCGCTTTGGCTAGTTTTTAGAGTGGCTTCTGCTGATCAGGCAGCGACCTATTGCTGATGGATTGCTGCTCCAGCAGCAGGCATTTGTATATTCCTTAATTGAATATATAAATATTAATTAATAATTATTTTATCTATGTGGCTTGGTTCAATATGACGCCCAAGTACTTTGGACACAGGACCGTAAGATGTCATTGCTCACCCACCCTAACGCCCGTGAACTGAGCAAGACGGTTCGGGCCACCGTACTGGTTTTCAAAGACCCGCGGTCCCAGGAACTGCTCAACCGTATCGAGCGCCTTGCCCCCAGCGAAGCCAACGCGTTGATCATCGGTGAGACCGGCACCGGCAAGGAACTCGTGGCGCGCCAGATTCACAATTTGAGCCGACGCAGCCAGGAGAACTTTGTCGCGGTCAACTGCGGTGCCTTTCCTGAAACCCTGGTGGAGAGCGAGCTGTTCGGCCATGAGAAAGGCGCTTTCACCGGCGCCACCCAGAACAAGGCAGGCTGGTTTGAAGCGGCCAATGGCGGCACGCTGTTCCTGGATGAAATCGGTGACTTGCCATTGGGCATGCAGGTCAAGTTGCTGCGGGTGCTGCAAGAGCGTGAGGTGGTGCGCCTGGGCTCGCGTACGCCGATTCCGATCAATGTGCGGCTGGTGGCGGCCACCAATATCAACCTGGCTGACGCGGTGGTGGCGGGCAATTTCCGCGAGGATCTGTTCTACCGTCTGCATGTGGCGACCATCCGTTTGCCGCCGCTGCGCGAGCGACCGGGAGACATCCTGCCGCTTACCGAGTTCTTTGTTGCCGAACACTGCCGGCGCCTGGGCTACAGCAGTGCACAACTGAGCATCGAGGCCGAACGCAAACTGCTTGCCCACAATTGGCCGGGTAACATCCGCGAGCTGGAGAACGCCATTCACCACGCCTTGCTGGTGTGCCGTCAGCAGTTGATCCAGCCGGGGGATTTGCACCTGGTGGAAATGAGTGCCGCGGTTCGCCAGGAAATCCAGGCGCCCCTGGGGCTGTCAGCGGCTGGAGGGGATCTGGAATCGGCCTTGATCAGCCTGTTCGAGAAGAACCTGGACAATCTGTTCGATCACATCGAAGAACGCGTCTTTCGCACGGCCTATCAGTTTTGCCATGGCAACCAGTTGCAGACCGGGCGCCTGTTGGGCATCAGCCGCAATATCGTGCGTGCGCGGCTGGAGAAGATCGGTGAGTTGCCACCCATCGGTGGCTACCCGGTCAAGCCTGAGTAAGGGGAGGGCGGCATCAAACGTGATGCTCCCCCAGTAATTCGCTGCGCAGTTGCACCTTCAGCCCGTGCAGGTGCGGGGACAGAGGGTCCCTAGGGTGGGGCAGGCCCACCTTGATTTCCCGCCGAATCTTCCCAGGGTGCGCCTGCATCACAATCACCCGGTCCCCCAGGTAAAGCGCCTCTTCGATGTCATGGGTCACCATGATCACCGTACAACGTTGCTGCACCCAGATGCGTTGCAACTCCTGTTGCAGGTACACGCGGGTCAACGCATCCAGGGCGCCCAGTGGCTCATCCAGCAACAACACTTTCGGCGTATTGATCAGCGCGCGGGCGATGGCCGCGCGTTGGGCCATGCCGCCTGATAGTTGATGCGGGTAGGCGTCGGCAAAGCCTTCGAGGTTGACCTTGGCGATATGTTCGTCGACCAGTTGCTGTTTGGCCGTAGCGCTCAGGCGATGGTTTTTCAGGGCCAGGGCAATGTTCTGACTGACGGTCATCCACGGGAATAAACGGTGGTCCTGGAACACGATGCCACGGTCCAGGCTGGTGCCGGCCACAGGTTGACCGTCGAGCTGGATCTGGCCCTGGTAGTCGTTGTCCAGGCCGAGGATCAGCCGCAGCAACGTGGATTTTCCGCACCCGCTGGGACCGACGATGCTGACGAATTCCCCCGGCGCGACCTTGAGGTCGATTCCGTCAAGCACCCTGAGGCGCTGGCCCTTGAGGTTGTAGTCCTTGCTCAGCCCTTTGATCTCAAGGGCGCCGGGCAAGGTGTGGGGGGTAAGCGAAACGATGTCCGGTGCGATTGCAGTCATTTCCAAGCCTTTCAAAGTCAGGGGCGCCAGCGCAGCAGGTAGCGGCTTAGGCAGGTGAATAACAGGCTCATGCCGTAGCCCAGGGCGGCGATGCTGATAACGCACAACAGGATGATCTCCATCCGCGCGCCAGCTTCGGCATTTATCATGAGGTTGCCTAGCCCTGGGCCGGCAGACAGGAACAGTTCGCTGCCCACCGCCGTGACCCAGGCGAACGCAATCGCCTGCAGCACGCCGGTGCACAGGCTCGGCATCGCGGAGGGTAGCAACACCAGGGCGAAGCGCTGGCGGCGGGTAAGGACCAGGGCCTGGGCCACTTCCAGATAACGGTGGTCGACCTGGCGCAAGCCCTCGAAGGTGTTGAGCGCCATCGGATAGCAGGCAGCCAGTGCGATGATCAATACCTTGGAGCTTTCGCCATTGCCGAACCACAACGCAATCAACGGTATCCAGGCAAGCATCGGTACTTGGCGCAAGCTGTGGAACAGTGGCGCGATCAAGCGCTCACCCCAGACTGACAGGGCCATGGCGGCGCCCAACAGTACGCCGGCAACCACGCCGAACAGCAAGCCCTCGCTGGTGCGCAACAGGCTGGCCAGCAGGTTGGTCAGCAGTTCTCCGTTACCGATGACCTCCAGCAATCCGGCGCCGATCTGTGCCAACGGCACTAGCGCATAAGCGCCGCTGGCACCGCGACTGGAGGCGTAGTCCCAGGCCACCAGCAACAGCAGCGGCAGCACACAGCCACGTGCGTATTTGAACCCCGAATTCATGGCACCACCCCTGCCGGTCGCCAGCGCTGCAAGTGGCGCTCAAGGCGGCGCAACGACCAGTCCAGCGCGAAGCCGACAATGCCGGTGACTACGATGCCGACCATCACCACATCGATACGCAGCATCTGCCGCGCCATTTCGATCATCTGGCCCAGGCCGCTGTCGGCTGCCAGCAGTTCGGCGGCGACCAGCACCACCCAGGCTCGGGTCAGGCCGACGCGCAGCCCGGTGACGATCTGCGGCGTCACCGCCGGCAATGCGACTTCCTTGACCAGAATCAGCCAGGGCAGACGATACACCGCCGCCACTTCGAAATAGCTGCGAGGAATACCCTTGACGCCTTGGCTGGTGGCCAGCGCGAGGGGGAAGAATGTCGCCTCGGCAACGATGACGATCTTGAACACTTCATCGATGCCGAACACCAGCACCAGCAACGGGATCAGCGCCAAGCTGGGGATCTGCCGCAGGCTGTGGAACAGCGGCCCGCAGTAAGCTTCCACGGTCTTCGACAAACCCATCAGCAGGCCAAACAGCAACCCGCTGGAGGCGCCGATGCTCAGGCCAAAGCCCAGGCGGCCGAGGCTGGTGAGCAAGTGGTCCGGCAACTCGCCGTTGCCCACCAACAGCTCGAAGGTGCGCCACACCTGCAACGGGGGCACCAGCAGCTGCCGAGGGAACACGCCGGCTGCGGCGACGCCTGCCCACAGTGCGAGCAATGCCAGCGGCGAAATAAGCCAATAGAGCCTGGACGCAAGCGCCGGCAGTGTAAATTTGCGCATGGAAACACTCTTGTCAGTCTGCTCGCTGCAGCTGTTGCAGCTTGTATGCCAAGCCTCAAGGCCCCGCAAAGACAGGTGGATGAAGACAGTCGCGCTGCTGCGTATGCAACGCGCTGCTGGAGCACTGCTGCTGGGGCAGCAATCAGGCCGGCGCAGGCACCTGGCGCCGCGCCGTGTGCCAGGCCGTGGCGATCACCAGGATCAGCGCCCCCCAGCACACAAACAGCGGGCCGATGCCGATCATGTAGCTGATCAACCCGCCTGCCAGGGCGCCTACGAAACCGCCGGCCATAGAGGCGAGGTGGAACAGACCCGATACCTTGCTCTTGTCCTGCACCTGCTGGCTGAGCATGTTCATGTTCAGCAGGTGCAAACCGGCCGCTGCAATGCTCAGCAAAACACCCGCCAGTGCCAGCCAGATGAAATCCTGAGACAGCCCGATCAGCACCAATGCCGACACGCCGAGCGCCAGGCTCATACCGTAGGCCAGGCCCAAGCTTAGGTGACGCAGCACATACCCCAGGCCGAACAAGGCCATCACCGCGCCGATACCTTCGATCACCACCAGTGCCACCGCGCGGTCTTGGGACAAGCCCGTTTCTTGCAGCGCATACAGGATGATGAAGGTGCTGAACACTGAGGTGGTAGCGCTGTTGAGTGCTTCCATGGCGCACGGTTCTCGGATATTGCGATGGCTAAGCAGTGTGCGGGCTTCGCCGAACATGGCCGACAGGTTGACGGCCGGCGCTCGCTCACTGGGCGGCTCGCCTTCCCAAAAGCTCAGGCTGTACACCGCCATCGCGCCGAAGCACAGGCTGATCAACGTGAAGGCCCAGTGGAACTGACCCTCGGTGCTGAATTGATTACCCAGCAGTGGCCCCAGCAGGCCCAGACCGAGGGTCAAGGCACCGCGATACCAGCCGGCCTTGCTCAACCCCAGATGCCTGAGCTCGCGCAGGAACGCGCTGTTCATCGCCACGATACGGAACGGAATAAACAGCCCGATCAACCACTGCGCCAGGGCCAGCCACAGCCACCCGCTGAACACCGGGATCAGCAGGTTGACCAGCATCGGACCAAGGCTGGACAGGAAGTAAATAGGCCTGGCTCCATAGCGCGCGATCACGAACCCCGCGGGCAAGGTTAAAAACACCATGCCCAGGGATTCCATGGCCGAGATGATCCCTACCTGCATGGCATTCGCCCCCAGCGACAGGGCGTACAAGGTCGTGACAATCTTGGCCATACCGATGGTGGCGCCACTGAAGGTGGCGAGCAGCATGAAGTTGACCAGGAAACCCGTGCGAGAAGTTGTCATGGGAGGACTCAGAACTTCGCCGTCACGGTGACACCGGCCGTACGCGGATCACCAAACGCGGCCCAGTACGGCGCGCTGCCGCGATTGAGGGACAGACCATGAGTCTGGTATTGCTTGTTGGTGAGGTTGTTGACGAAGCCGGTTATGTTGTATTTCTCATCCGCCGTGGTGTAGCTCAAGTGCGCATTGCTGACGGTGTAACCGCTCTGGTTGAGCCAGGACCACTGCGACTGTTGGTAGGCCGAGATGAAGTATTCCTTGCTCTGGTAACGCAGGTCGCCACCTAGCACCAACGATCCGGGAATATCCAGCGGGAAGCGGTAGTCGGCACCCAGTGCGTAGGTGTGGCGTGGCGCACGGATAAAGCTGTTGCCTTTCCACAAATCGCCGGTGAACTCACTGCTGAACACCGATGCTGCCAATTGCAGGTGCAGGTTGTCGGTGGCCTGGGCTTCCAGTTCGAACTCCGCACCACGAGCCTTGCCTTCGGCGCCGTTGGTCAGCAACGACACCAGGCTGCCGCTGGCGGTGGTGGTCGTGGCGCTGACCTGCATGTCCTGGTAGTCGTAGTAGAAGATGTTGGCGTTGGCATGCACACGGCCATTGAGCCACTCGGACTTGAGCCCCAGCTCATAGGAGTTGAGGGTCTCTGGCTTGACCGTACTCAACTGTTCCAGGCTGCTGGACAATCCGGTGTTGAACGCGCCAGAGCGGAAGCCTTTGGCGTAGCGTGCGTACACTCGTAGGTTGTCGTTGATGCGGTATTCCGGGGTCAGGTCGTAGGTCACTGCGCTCCAGGTCTTGTTGCGCTGGGCGTTGCCGTTGGTGGTGGTGCCTGCGGCAGTCACGTCCACCGGGTTTTGCAGGGAGGCGGCATCCCACCAGTCGCCACTGAAGTTACTGCCGGTGGTTTGCACCAGGTCCAGGTCGATGTCTTTTTTCTCGCGGGTCCAGCGCAGGCCGCCGGTCACGGTGAACTGGTCGGTGAAGTCGTAAGCCAGGTTGCCGAACAGCGCGTAGCTGGTGTTCTTGTGATCGAACGAAGTGCCGGTGTAGCTGGCTTCCGAGGCGCCGGCATCCGGCAGCGCCGAGGTAGCTCCAGCGCTTTGCAGGTCTTCATGGAAGAAATGCGTGCCGAGGATCCAGCGCAGGGTTTCGCTGGTGGGCGAGGCGATACGGAATTCCTGGGAGTACTGGCGCCACCTGTTGTTGGTGTAGCTGCGGCCGCTTTCTACGGGGGACAGATCGTCGTCGCCGATCGCCCGCTGTTTGGTTTCGTCGTAGGCACTGATCGATGTCAGGCGGTAGTCGCCCAGGTCGTAGCTGAGGGTCAGGGACGTGCCGTCGTGTTCGATTTTCGATTGGTTGTCGACGTTGCTGTCGATGTAACGATGGTCCGGGTTGCTGCGGCTATAGCCACCCAGCCACGGGAAACGGCCTACCGGCAACAGGCCCGCTGCGGTGCCGCGGGTCTGGCTGTCGTGCAGGCTCCACAATGCGGTGAGGTTGGGGTTGAGCTTGGCGAGAAACTGTACGCGTACGGCTTTGTTGTCGACGCGGTCGTAATCCTTGTCGTCGTAGACGTTTTTGATAAAGCCGTCGCGCTCCTTGGAGTACAACGACACGCGAGCGGCCAGGCGGTCTTCTACCAGGGTACCGCCGAGCGCGCCGTTAACGATTTTTTCGTTCTTGCTGCCGTAGCCGAGGGTCGCGTAGCCGTCGTTTTCGAAGGTCGGTTTTTTGGTCAGAATATTCACCGCGCCGCCGGTGGTGTTCTTGCCATACAGGGTGCCCTGCGGGCCGCGCAGGATCTCGATGCGGTCGAGGTCGAACAGCGGGTCTCCGCCGGCCAGCGGTGCGTTGAGGTAGACGTCGTCGACATACACGCCCACCGGAAAGACCGTGGCGGCGCCCTGATCACCCGTGCCGACGCCGCGAATGTACCAGCGCGGCCGTGCATCGCCATCGGGGTTGTTGGCCTGGGCGTTCGGTACGAACTTGATAGCTTTGCCGATGTAGTCGGTACCGGTCTGGCCAAGGGTTTCCCCCGACACTGCGCTGACGGCGTTGGCGATGTCCTGCACGCTTTCTTCGCGACGCTGGGCGGTGACCGTCACCGATTTCAGCGTGGGCGCGGTGTCTTGTTCGGCGGCGGGCGCTTGCTCCTGCGCCAGTGCAGGCAGGCCGTGTAAAGTGCCCGTCAAGGCTGTGGCCAACCAGATGCTGCGGGTGATCCTGTTAATGCTGTGCATAACCCCTCCGAAAGTAATTTACCTGTCGCTTTTCGGTTTGCTTAAGTTGTCTTTTTAATGGGCTGCAAACCTTGAAAGTAACTGTGTATAGCAGAGGGTGTGCCAAGTTTTAATATCGGTATAAGTTACTGATTTAATTCAATTAATTTATTTTTTTAAGTCAGGTTTTCAACTGCTCTCAGAAGGCTTGCTGCCCCAGCAGCAGTGCGTCAGCAAGCGCTGTTTTAAATTTCAACAGGGTCAGTTTCAGGCAGGCGAAAAAAAGGCCGGTAGACCGGCCGAGGTTGCGCGACATGAAACTAGACCGACAATCTTGAAGTGGCCCCCAGGACACTTTCCAGCACGCTGAAATCAATCCAGTCACGCACATCGAAACGGCGCGGGATGAAGTGCCAGCGATGCAGGAAGTCTGTGAAATCCTGCAGCGCCAGGATCGACTGTTCGTCGAGCATTGTGCGCAGGCGCCGATGGGCATCTTCGCCGTAGGCGGTGGCAACCCAGTACTCGCTGGTGTTGAGTTCGCGGGCGAGGAATTGCCGGGTTTTTTCGGGGTTGGCCCATGCCCATTGTTCAGCGCGCAGCACGCAGTCGACGATGGTTTCCGCCGCGTCGAAATGATGTTCCAGCAAGTGCTGATCGACGGTAAGGGTACGTGGCGTACCGTTGTTGGATCGGATCATCGGGTCGGGGTGCGAGCCGGTGTCGATAACGATGTGCAGGCCGAACTCATCGGCCAGTTGCACGGCGTGGGCGCCCTTGAGAAAAATCGCATCAATGTCGCCGCGCAGCAGGCCGATCAATTCGTTGTTGCGCCGTTGAGTACGATTGAAGCCGAACGATACCTGGGCGCCGTGGACATGGCGCACCTGTTCGTCGCTGTAGGTGCCGCCGTAAGGGTAGTCCACCAGGTCAACGTCGCTGACGCTCATGCCTTCGAGCTTCAGCGCATTCTCCAGCCCACGCAGGGCCTGGGCACGGGTGAAGTCGATTTTCACATTGGCCCACTTGGGGATCCCGAAGCGACGGTGCTTGAGGTCGCGGACGGTTTTGACTCCGCTTTCGACGGTGGTCAGGATCAGTTGTACTTCATCACTCCACGATAACCCCAGCAGGCGCGTGTCGCTGCCATTGGCATAGGCCCAGATCGCCGGAATGTTGCCGCCATGACGGACCGAACTGGGCAGGTGATGGTCGAAGTGCGCTTCGCGAATATCCCGTTCACTGGACTCGCGTAGCGCCTGGATCGTGGTGCCTGACGGCAGGAATGCCTCGGCCAGGCGCCCGGATTCAACCGCAATGCCGAGGCCTGTGGGGACCGGGCTGTGGGTGTACCAGAGGGTGTCGAGAGGTGTTTTGCTCATGGTAATCCTTGTTCAGCGCGACGGGCGGTCATGGACCAGCGGCAACACTTCCTGGCCGATTCGCAGGGCTTCTTCCAGGTGTGGGTTGCTGGCTAGGATAAAGGTCGAGAAGCCTGCGTCACGGTACTCGGCCAGGCGTTCGGCGACATTCTCATGGCTGCCCACCAGGCCCACGGTAGGGCCGGGCTTGGCCTTGGCGAAACCGGCCCACAGGTTGGGGCCGATAATCAGGTCTTCGAAGCGATCGACGTTCTGGTGATAGGCCGTCTGGCGTGCCGCTCCCACTGAATCGGAGCCGCCGACGAAAGCCTTGGCCTCTCTGCTGCTGCGATTGCCTACGGCATCGAACTGGCGACGCAAATCACGCCAGGCCGCTTCTTCGGTTTCCCGAGCGAACAGGTCGACGCGCAGTCCGAAGCGGACTTCGCGGCCTTCCCGTGCTGCGCGTTCCCGTACGCGTTCCATGTGCGGTTTGAGGGTGTCAAGGGGCTCGGCCCAGTTCAGGTAAACATCAGCGTGTCTGGCGGCCACGTCCAGCGCCGGTTCGGAAAACCCGGAAAAGTACACACCGGGCTTGCGCTCCTCGCGCAGGCCGGGAGGCAGGGCGCCATTTTCCAGTTGGTAGACTTGGCCGTCATAAGAGAACTGCTCGTGTTCCCACAGGCCCTGGATGATGTCGAGGAATTCACCTGTGCGGCGGTAGCGCTGGTCATGGTCGAGGAAGTCACCCTGGGCACGCTGGCTGGCGGGATTGCCGCCGGTAATGATGTTCCAGTCCAGACGGCCGTGGCTCAGGTGCTGAAGGATGGCAGCCTGTTGCGCGGCATAGGCGGGCAGGGTCCAGGTGGCCTGGAAAGCGACCAGGAAGCGGATGCGCCGTGTCTCACGGGCCAGGGCCGCAGCGACGATCCAGGGCTCGGGGCCGGTGGGCAACAGTGCGCCTTCGAAACCGGCCAACTCGGCGGCTTTGGCCACTTGGGCGATGTAGTCGATGTAGGTAAAACCGTCCGGCTGACCGTTGGGCCGATGGCCAGGGGCGATATGCCCCGGGCTCGAATTGAAGCTGCCGCGATTGTGCAGGTCTGTACTCAGTTGCTGGCCGTCGGTGCCCAAGGGCAACCGCCAAAAAAACTCCGTGCTCATGCAGACTCCGAAACGAAATGGCAATAGCCGTGGCTGTTGTAAGCCAAGTAGCAACGCCCATGCCATACCCGCATAGCGGTGTAATCACGGGCCCAATCCTGACATGAGCCGGGCCAGGTGCTGCTGTGGCAGCAGTCAGTCAGCAGCGGCTGCTGTGGAGTCAACACTGGCGGGCGCGCACCCTGCGGATCACGGGCGTGCGGCGGCTGGCACAACTCGTGCTGTGGCGTTGGGGTGACTATTTCACCTGATCATGGAGTTCAAGAAATGAGCAAGCCTGCCCCGTTGAGTGAAGCCCAACTGCAACAGGTCGAACAGACCAAGCGCGACACCGCGAAAATTTTCAGGGTCTTGAAAGAGACCCGCACGCTGACGGCGACCAATACCTTCCAGGCCCATGTCCGTGTGCCGGGCACTGACCTGTTGATCGTTGTAGCCACTCCGGGACCCTGGGACGATAACCAAAGCATCCGCGCAGTGGTCGCCAGTCATGACGGCGTGGTGCATCTGGATGAGTTTCTTCCGGCAGGCACGCCACTGAGCGAAAGCCGCCAGGGTGGTGGTGGTCGGCGCTACGCAGAGGTGTTTCGCGCAGCGCCCCAGATCAATGTGGTGATCCATGTGCACACACCGTACCTGGGTGGCTGGGCGGCCGCGCACAGGGCGTTCCCGCTCAACTATGCGGCGGCACAAAGGGTGACGCTCGCCCGCGAGCTGCCGGTGTATATCGACCGCCGCCAAGCGGAGTCAGGGTTCATTCTCGATGCGCTCGCCGCCGACCCTCATGTGCCGGCGGTGCTGGAAGCCAATGGCGGCGCGACGTTCTTTGGGCCGCAGCTGCTGCAATCGGCGCAATGGATCCTGCTGTTTGAAGAGGGCGCCTACTTCCAGACCCTGGGGGAAAACCTGGGCGGTGTGCAGCCGTTCGGCGAAGGTGTGCTGGAGCAGCAGTGGCGCATGACGGGGTTGTGGGAGGAAGGGCGCAAGCTGATTCAGCACTGAGGCTGCCCCCATGACATCCCTGGTTCCCCCCCGACTTCCTACGGCAACATCAATCGCCAACTGTCAGTGATCTCCCGCCCAAGCCGTTTCAGCCTAGAGACCCTGGGCACTCCGGGGCGAAGTGCTTCCACCAGTCCGGTCGATCGGGTTGCTGTTGATAGGTCTGCACCTGGTCCGCCGCGCTGCCCAGCAGTTGCTCCACGCTGAGTCCGCGGCGCAGCGTGTACTCATCCAGTTCGTTGACCGCGCGGGACAGCACTTCATAGCCGCCTGTGAACACGGCGGAGGTCATCTCGGTGGCGCAGGCACCTGCCAGCAGCAGGCGGGCGACGTCCAGGCCATTTCGCGCGCCGTTGGTGGCGATCAGCGGATAGTCATCACCCATGGCCTTGCGCGTCATCATCAGCCAGCGTGCGGTCAATGGCAGCGCCCAGGCCCCGCCGATGGCGGCGCTGGTGCCGAGCAGCGGTAACCCCGTTTCGAGGTCCGGCAGGAACCCCATGAAGCGTCCCATCACTACCACGCTGTCTGCGCCACCACGGCGAGCGGCCTGGGCCAGCCCGACCACGTCCTCGCTCTGCCCGGTGAGTTTGACCCACAGGGGAAGGGTGGTGGCCCGGCGGATGCGCGCCACGATGGCCTCGATGCGCTGTGCGCCGCGCTCCAGGACGATGGCGCCCTTGGCGGCTTCATCGCCATGGGGCGCTCCGATGTTCAGCTCCATCACGCGCAGTCCCGCTTGTTCGATTTGCCTCGCGTAGTCTGCACACTGTTCAAGGTCGCTGAGGATCAGGCTCGGCACCACGTAGGCTTCCTGGGCCCGTGCTTGCACATCCAGCGTCGCCAGCTCTGCCAGCCATTCGGCAAAGTCGCGCTGCACCAGCCCGGAACGACCGAACAGGCTGGCGTCGGGCGGCGGTGAGAAATCCCAAGGCAGTCGATTCCAGCTGGCGTCCAGCAGCACATAGTCGGTTTTGTCCAACTGCTGTTTGGCGGCCACCGATTCGTTGGTGGATTTGGCTACTACCGCACCTGCGCCGCTGGCCAGCGCTGCGCGGATCGCGTCTGGCGTCATGGTCTGTTCGCCGGCACCACAGATGACGGGGTTCTTGAGCAGGACCTGTCCTATTCGTGTGATCAGTCGTGTCATGTCGATTTAGCTCACAGGTTCATCAGGCGGGAAGCATTGCCGGAGGTCAGCTTGCGAATATCTTGATCGCTGTAGTCCAGGTCCAGCAGTTGGCCTATCACATTGCGAAACCCCTCGGCGATGCTGGGGTTACCTTGCTGGCCGAGATCGGAGCCGAGGATGGTCAAATCGACTGTGCCGGCTTCGATCACTTGCCGCAGGAACTGGTCGTCGTAGAACTTGAACTTCGAGCCGGGAACCCACATGCACATCGAGTGCTCCATGAACACACCCTTGCTAGCCAGTTGGCGCATATCATCCAGCGTGGCGTCCACCACATAGGTTGGATGGTTGACCAGCAGACGCTTGACCCCGCGCTTGCGGGCTTCTTCAAACAATGGCCATATCTCGCGGATATTCAGGTGCCCGGCGGACAACACCACATCTTCAGCGGCGATCAGGTCGAGGATGGCCTTTACCTCTTCCTTGAGGTGGCCGCTGTCGTCGAGCACGGTCAAAGGGATCGGTTGCAGCATGCGCTGGGTGGTCTGCGGGAATTTCTCGGTGAACTTGGCATCCTGGTGGTGATGGGCGATGTGGTTGGCCGAGGAGAATGTCGGCATCCACACCAGCTGTGCGCCCAGTTTCAAGCCATGTTCCACCGCGTGGACGTTCAGCCCGCCCACCGCGTTGTTGAGTGGGACGCCCGACAGCATGTGCACATTCAGCTCACTGAAGTGTTTGTTCAGTAGCGTGGTAACGGGTGTGCAGCTGTAATAGTGATCCTTGAGCAGCACGGCTTTGAGTCCGGCTTCGCTGGCCTCGCGCATCGCTTCAATGTGGTCGCAGTAGCGCGGCATGACTGACGGGCCACTGTGACAATGCAGGTCGATGGCACCGCGCATCAGGTCGTCGATGTGGGCCTTGCGCTCTTCGCTGACGGGTGTATTGACGATGGCGTTCATAAGGGTGACCTCTTGTTGTTTCGATGGGCTCAGCGACTCAAGCCATGGGAGTGACGAACCTGTTGAGACCAGCCGGTACGCAGTACCGCCTGGTCCGAACCCAGAATGAAAAAACGCATGCCTTTGGCGCTGTAGCGCGCGAGGTCGTCGCTGCTGGCGACAAAAATTCCCGCTGCCTTGCCTGCTTGTAACGCCGCGTCCAGTACACGATTGACGGCCGACTCGACTCGCGGGTCGTCAAGTGAGCTCGCGCCCAGGGAAACCGCCAGGTCGGCACGTCCCACCAGCAGGCAGTCGACCTGCTCGACGGCGGCGATGGCCGCCAGGTTGTCGAGGGCTTCGCGGTCCTCGATCTGGGCGATGATTGCGTGGCGACCATCTTCGGCAGCTATGTGTTCGGCCAAATTGACGCGGCCGTAACCGCCGGCCCTCGGCGAGTTGGAGAAGCCCCGACTGCCATTGCGGTAACGCGTGGCCTTTAGCAATTGGCGCGCCTGGTCGGCATTGACGATATGCGGCAACACCAACCCATCGGCCCCCAGGTCGAGGGCTTGCAGCAGGGTAGTGGGGCGGTCATCGGCAACGCGCACCAACCCCGCGATATCGCCAGCCCGGCACGCCAGCAGGCTACGGTCCAGGCTTGTGGGGTCGAAGGGCGCGTGTTCGGCATCCAGTACCACCGCATCCAGACCACACTCACCGGCGATCTCGACGACCGCATGGCTGGGCGTCTTGATAAAGGTACTGAGCAGCGATTCCCCGGCCCGCAACCGCGATGAGAACCTCAGGCGGTTCATGCCTGTGTCCGCTCGGCTTCGGCGAATTCGGCGGCCTGGTATTCGACCATATGTCGATAGTCATCACGAATCGGCGAGAACACGTCAAGGTTCATCACCACGTCGTCGCCGACCGGTTCTGCGTAATGAATCACATGCGCCGGAATTCGGATCATGCTGCCCGGGCCGCCTTCGACCACGTCGTCGCCCAGGTGAAAGCGCACGCGGCCCTGCACGATGATCACCAGCTGTTCGAAGGTATGGCTGTGGGGAAACACGTCCATGCCAGGGGTCAGCCAGTTCATCACACACAGGGTGTCATCACCCCTGAAAGCCACGCGCTCGACGCCTTTGCGCACAGTCTCGCGGGGCAGTTCGTTCCAATTGTGAAGCAGGGCTTTGGCAAGGTTCATCGGTCGTTCCTTTTGTTTCTTTTGTAGGAATAGTGTTTCTTTGTAAGATAACGCTAGCGCTCGCAATGAGGGATCGTCAAGTGGCTTTTTCGACCTTGACAGTGAAGCGCTACAAAACCTAGGATTGAGCCAAACAGAGAAACCATGTTTCTTTCAGTGAAATACAACCTCATCCTTTGAAGGCCTTTTACATGCGCGTTATCGAATCCCTACTGATTGACGGTCAATGGTCCTCGGGCACCCATCCCCTCCAGGCTGACGTGTTCAATCCCGCCACAGGTGAACAGATTGCCAAGTTGAGCCTGGCGTCAACGGCCGATCTGGACCGCGCCTTGGCAGCGGCCCAGCGTGGTTTCCAGGTGTGGCGCAAAACCTCCCCCTACGATCGCTCGAAAATCCTGCGCAAGGCAGCGGATCTGGTGCGTCAGCGCTCGGATGAAATGGCGGCCTTGATCACCCTGGAACAGGGCAAACCGCTGGCCGAAGCCAAACTCGAAGCGTTCGGCGCGGGGGACCATATCGACTGGTACGCCGAAGAAGGTCGGCGTGCCTATGGCCGGGTGATTCCACCGCGCGCCCGCGGTGTGCGCCAGACGGTGCTGCGCGAACCGGTGGGCCCGGTGGCCGCTTTCAGCCCCTGGAACTTTCCCGTCAGCCAGTTGGTACGCAAGATCGCCGGGGCTCTCGCGGCCGGTTGTTCAATCATTGCTAAGGGCCCAGAAGAAACCCCGTCGTCCTGCATCGAACTGTGCCGTGCCTTCCAGGACGCCGGCGTACCGGAAGGGGTGTTGAATCTGGTGTTCGGCGTGCCTGCCGAAGTCTCGGATTACTTGATCCGCTCGGACGTCATCCGCAAAGTCTCCTTTACCGGCTCCGTGCCCGTGGGCCGCTCACTCGGCGCCTTGGCCGGCCAGCATCTGAAGCGTTGCACGCTGGAACTGGGTGGACACGCGCCGTTCATTGTGTGTGATGACGTCGATGTGAACGCTGTGGCCGCCCTGGGTGCCGGCCTGAAGTTTCGTAATGGCGGGCAGATCTGTGCCTCGCCGACGCGCTTCTACGTGCAGTCTTCGGTGTATGAGCAGTTTGTCGAAGCGTTCTGCAAGGCTGGTGCCGCCATCAAACTGGGTGACGGTCACGACGCCTCGACGCAATTGGGCCCGTTGGCCAACCCCCGCCGTGTCACTGCTGCGCAGGAATATGTCGATGACGCCCTGTCCCTGGGTGCGCACCTGGCATTGGGCGGCAAGGCGACTGGGGGGGCTGGTTTCTTTTACCCCGCCACGGTACTGACGAATGTGCCTGAAGGCGCACGCGTCATGTGCGAAGAACCCTTTGGCCCGATCGCCTCCATCGTGCGTTTCGACACCGTCGAAGACGTGATCGAGAAAGCCAACAGCCTGCCGTTCGGCCTAGCAGCGTTTGCCTTCACCCGTTCGATCCAGCGCGCCACTTTGCTGGCCGACGAGCTGGAGTCCGGGATGGTCTCCATCAACCACTTCGGCCTGGCTGCGCCCGAGACGCCTTTCGGCGGTGTGAAAGACAGCGGTTACGGCAGTGAAGGCGGCAGCGAAGGCCTGGACGCTTACTTCACGACCAAGTTCGTGAGCCAGATCGGCTGAGCCCCTCGACGCATCGAGAACAATAACAATGAAAACCGTTGACTACATTGTCGTCGGCGCTGGCTCCGCCGGCTGTGCACTGAGCGCACGGCTGGCGAGTGCGGGCAAGCAGGTGCTGCTGCTGGAGGCCGGGCCTGCCGACAATCACCCGTATATCCACATTCCCGGCACCTTCATCAGGATCCATGGCACGCGTCGTACCTGGATGTACCGCACTGAACCTGAACCCTTCGTCAACCAGCGCCAGGTGTACATTCCCCAGGGCCGCACGCTGGGCGGCGGCAGTTCGGTCAACGCGATGATCTACATTCGCGGGCAGGCGGAAGACTATGACCATTGGGAGGCCAGCGGCTGTCCGGGTTGGAGCTGGCAGGACGTGTTGCCGGTGTTTCGCCGTTGCGAATCCAACGCCCGGCTGGGGGGTGAACTGCACGGTCAGCAGGGCCCGCTCAACGTCAGCGATCCCAGCCACCATCATGCCTTGAGCCGTGCTTTCGTAAAGGCGGCTGTCGAGGCGGGGGTGCCGGCCACCGATGATTTCAACGGCGCACGCCAGGAGGGCGCAGGGTTCTATCAGACCACCACGTCCCATGGGCGGCGCGCCAGTTCGGCGGTGAGCTACCTGCGGCCGCTGCGTAAGAACTCGAACCTGGAAGTGCTCACCGATACACACGCCACCGAGTTGCTGTTCGACGGGCCGCGGGTCATCGGCGTGCAAGCCACCGGCCGCGACGGCGTATCGCGCACCTTCAAGGCCCGGACCGAAGTGATCGTCAGTGCTGGCGCGATTGCCTCGCCCAAGCTGTTGATGCTGTCGGGCATCGGGCCACGCCAGCACCTGGATGAAATGGGCATTGCCACCCGCGTCGACGCCTCGGGTGTCGGCGAAAACTTCCAGGACCACCTCAGTGCATCGGTCTACGCCCAGACGCGTAAACCGGTGAGCCTGTTGGGCCATGATCGTGGCCTGCACGCGTTGGGGCATGGCCTGAAATACCTGGCCAATCGCAGCGGCCTGCTGAGCTCCGGCGCTGGCCAGCGTCGTGAGCAACATGCTGTTGCTGCCGGATCACGACCACGTTTGCGACCAGATCCTGGAGGAATACGTGCGTAGCGTGGCCAAGACGGTTTTCCACCCGGTGGGCACCTGCCGCATGGGCGCCGATGCCGGCGCTGTGGTCGGGCCGGACTTGCGTGTCCATGGTGTGCAAGGGCTGCGGGTGGCCGATGCGTCCATCATGCCGACCATTGTCAGTGGCAACACCAATGCGCCGAGCATCATGATTGGCGAGCGCTGTGCCGACTTCATTCTGGGGTGTGCCACCTGATCCGCTGCCCCCCCCAAGCCTTGACCGGCGCTTCTTCGCCTGCACAACAATTACAAGAGTACAGCGATGAATCTCATCTCCCGAAACACCTTCGACAGTGCGCAGGATTGCGCGATCTATAATCGAATCGCCTGGCGTATTCTCCTGTTTCTGTTCGTGTTGTACGTGGTCGCCTTTCTGGATCGGGTTAATGTCGGTTTCGCCAAGTTGCAGATGGCCGCCGATATTGGCCTCGGCGACATGGCCTTCGGCTTTGGCGCCGGTGTGTTCTTTATCGGCTATTGCCTCTGCGAGATCTCCAGCAACATGGTGCTACAGCGCGTGGGTGCACGGATCTGGATCACTCGCATCATGATCACCTGGGGGCTATTGTCGGTCGCGATGCTGTTCGTCAAAACCCCGAACACCTTCTATGTGTTGCGCTTCCTGCTGGGCATGGCGGAAGCCGGGTTTTATCCCGGTGTCGTGCTGTACATGACCTACTGGTTACCGTCCTATGCCCGTTCCCAAGGCATGGCTTGGTTCAACCTTGGCATAGCCATGGCGGGAGTATTGGGTAGCCCGTTGTCCGGCTGGATCATGCAGACCTTCGCCGGTTACGGCGGCATGGCGGGCTGGCAGTGGCTGTTCCTGCTCGAAGGCTTACCTGCCGTGTTCCTGGGCATCGCCGTGTATTTCTACCTGGATGACCGGCCTGGCCAGGTGCACTGGCTAACGCCTCAGCAGAATGCCCGGGTGGTACTGCAACTTGAGGCACAGCGTCAGCAGCATGAGGCCGCGGGCGCCAGTCACAATTTCCGGGCGGCGTTTGTTAACAAAGGGTTGTGGTGTCTGATCTACGTCAACTTTGCGTTGCTGTGCGGCACCTATGGCGTGTCGTTCTGGTTGCCGCAGATTGTTCAGGGGCTCGGCGTCAAGAGCTTGTTCAATACCGGGTTGATCGCAGCCATTCCCTTTGCGGCGGCTTCGGTGGTGATGGTGCTGGTCAGCCGCCACTCCGACAGAACCCGTGAACGGCGTTGGCACGGCACGCTGTGCAACCTGGCTTCCGCGCTGGGGCTGGCGTTCGCGGCGTATTTCCACGAGCACCCGGTGCTGTCGCTGGCGGGGCTGAGCCTGGCGATGTCCGGAGGCCTGGCAGGTTTTTGTGTGCTCTGGGCGCTGCCGGGCGTGTTGTTGACGGGCACCGCAGCGGCAGCGGGTATCGCGCTTATCGCAACGGTGGGTAACTTGGGCGGCTATGCCAGCCCTTTCATGATGGGCTGGGTCAAACAGAGCAGCGGGCAATTGGAATATGGCCTGTATGTACTGGCAGCCATGACGTTGCTCGGCGCGTTCGTGATGTTTTGCGTCAAACTCCCTTCGGCGTGTGCCACCCCGGTGGCGGGCGAAGCGTCCGTTATTTGATATCGCAGAACAACACAACTGTTTCTTCAAGCGATACAATCGGGGCTTTCCCAGCTATCGCTTGAGGTGACCTCTTGGTACAGGATGACGAAAAGCCCAGCAGCGGCCCGGTGCTGCTGGAATCAGTGGAAATGGTTTTCCGCCTGCTGGATGAGCTGACAGCCGCGCGCCGTCCGCTGGGGGTAACCGAACTCGCTCATCAACTGCAGACCGCCAAGCCGAGGACCTATCGGCACCTGGCTTCGATGCGCCAGCTCGGCATTCTCGAGCAAGACCCCGTCAGCGAAAAATACCTGCTCGGCGCTCGCCTGGTGGCCTACGGCGAGGCCGCCGGCGAGCAGTTCGACTTGCGCGCCATTGCCGACCCTTACCTCACCCGTATCCGCGATGCCACCGGGCAGACCGCGTTGCTGGCGGTCGCGACCCATGACACGGCGCTGGTGGTGTCGTGCGTCGAATCCAAGGCCAATGTGTGCATTTCGGTGAAGCCGGGTAACCGCGTGCTGCCGTACTGCTCTGCCCAGGGGCGCACAGTGCTGGCGTTCGCGGATGCGGCCAGCCAGCAGCGGGTGTTGCGGCGCAAGATGCCGCGCCTGACCGAGCGTACATTGCATGATCCCGATGAGCTGGTGCAGCGCCTGGCGTTGATCCGCCAGCGCCTGTACGACGACGCCGACGGTGAAGTGACTCTCGGCATCAATGCGCTGTGCTGCCCGATCTTCCGCGAGAACGACCTGATTGTCGGGACCATTGGCATTGTTGGCCCGAGCGCGGCGATCCCGTCGCCGCCACCGGCCGCCATGCTGCGCGAGTTGCAGTCGGCTGCGGCTGAAATCAGCGAGCGACTGCACGCGGGTACTTACCGACGCCTGTAGCCGGGGTTAGGAACGTTGAGTGACCGAGCGCGACAACAGCAGCAACAATGTGGCTAACAACACCATGATGGTAGCGGCCGACAGCAGAACCGGGCTCAAGGCTTCGCGGGCGGTGGTAAACATCTCGCGGGGCAGGGTACGTTGATCTGGGCCGGCGAGAAACAACGTCACCACCACTTCATCCAGTGAGGTGGCGAACGCGAACAAGCCGCCCGACACCAGCCCTGGCGAGATCAGTGGCAGGGTGACCTTGCGTAACGTCATCCACGGCGTTGCGCCCATGCTCGCGGCAGCCCATAACAAGCGCTGGTTGAGTCCGCCCAACGCCGAGCCCACGTTCACTACCACAAACGGCACCGCCAGGGTGGTGTGCGCCAGGATCAGGCCAAGGTAGGTGCGCGTGAGGCCGGCGTTGGAAAACACGAAGTACATGCCCACGCCGACGATCACCGCCGGCACGATCATCGGCGCGATCAGGAGCACCTCGATCACGCGCTTGCCCGGCATCGCCGGATGGCGCAGCCCCAATGCAGCAAGCCCGCCAAGCATCATCGCCAGCACCGTGCTGGCAAGGGCAATGGTAAAACTGTTGAACAGTGCGCCCAGCCATTGCCTGGAAGAGAAGAAGTCCTCGTACCAGTGCAGGGTGAACTGCCCCAGCGGCAATGACATGTAGCGGTTGTCGCTGAACGACAGGGGCAACACGATCAGAATCGGCAGCAGCAGAAAGGCCAGGACCAGCCAGCCGCTCAGTGACAAGCCCAGATTGCCGAACCAGGCTGCCGGCCCGCTGTTTGGGTTACGAACCATCACTTCGCTCCTGTAGTGCGGCGCGCCAGATGCGCCTGGATGAGATAGAGCAGGGTGGTGGCCACTAGCAGCACCAGCCCGAGTGCCGAAGCCAGGCCCCAGTTCAAGGTGCCGGTGGTGAACTGCGCAATGTAAAAGCTGATCATCTGGTCGCCGGGACCACCCAGCAGTGCCGGAGTGATGTAAAAGCCCAGCGTTACGATAAACACCATCAGCGCGCCCGCCGCAACGCCCGGCAATACTTGCGGCATGTACACCTGAAAGAACACCCGCAGTGGCCGAGCGCCCATGGAGTAGGCCGCTTGCACTAGCAAGCGATTGCAGCCGGACATGGCCGCGAGCAAGGGGAACACCATAAACGGCAGCATCACATGCACCAGCGCCAGGATGACGCCGAAGCGGTTGTACAGCAGGTGCAAGGGGCTGTTGATCACGCCCAGTTTCAACAGCGCGGCGTTGACGATGCCGTTGTCTTGCAGCAGAACCATCCACGCGGTGGTGCGGACCAGGATCGACGTCCAGAACGGCAGCAGGATCAGCAGCAGCAGGGCATTGCGCGTTCGTGGCGTACGGCGGTCGAGATAGGCGCACAGCGGAAACGCCAGCAGCACACAAACCAGGGTGGTGATGGCGGCGATGCCAAACGTCCGCCCGAGGATGGAGCGGTACAGCCCGGCTTCATCTTTGCTGACCAGGCCCTGCTGGTAGTCGTGTTTCATATCCACGGCGGACAAAAGGTGATAGGTCCCCGCCGGTCCCGATGCGCGTTTGAAGGTTTGCCAGGTGGCGTTATCCAGCCAGCGTGGGTCCAGCTGTTGCATCTCTGCGGTACTGCCCACGAGGTTACCGGCTTCGCGCTTGGCAGCCATCAGCAGCGCGCGTAAGGTTGGCGCCTCGTAAGCCAGGCGTCGTGCGGCGGACGCTAGGTCACGCGGAGCGACGGTCTTGAGCTCTTCGATCAGAGGCTTGAACAAACGCTCATCGGGGGCCGAGCGGCCGTCCCATTGCGCCACCGCGAGGGCGGTGGCCGGCATTGCCTGGGGCAGCTCGGTGTCGGCAACCGCGCGCCAGAGCAAGGTACCGATCGGCCCCACGAAGGTCAGCAGCAAAAACACCACCAAAGGTACCAGCAGACTGTAGGCGCGCCAGAGCGCCCCCCGATCCTTGCGGGCAACCACGGGCACTGAGTCATTCAGAACGATTGTGCTCATGTCGTGTACTCAATCTCCATTACTGGGCCGACCAGGCGGTCCACTTGGCATTCAACTCGTCGATACGATCCACCCAGAATTTGTCATTGAGTAAGAGTATATTGACGCTGTTCTGCGGCGCGCTGGGGGAGTCGGCGAGGGCGGCGGGATCGGTCTGGGCGATACCTTCAACCGAGGTAATGCCGGTCGGTTGCAGGCTTGGCCATAGCTTCTGGTTTTGCGCCTTGCTCATCACGTTGAGCAGGCCGTAGGCCTTGTCCACATTCGGCGAGTTGGCCAGGATCACCCAGCTGTCCATGGTTTGCAGTGACTGGTTCCACACTAAGCCGAACGGCTTGTGGTCCTGGTGGATCGCATTGGTCACCCGGCCGTTGTAGGAGGTGGTCATGCTTACTTCGCCCGATGCCAGCAATTGCATCGGTTGACCGCCTGCTTTCCAGAAGAGCAGTTGGCTTTTGATGGTGTTGAGTTTCTTGAAGGCGCGCTCGACGCCGCCCGGGGTGTTGAGGGTCTTGTAGACATCCGCCGGCGCAACTCCGTCAGCCATAAGCGCGATCTCCAGGTTTCCCTTGGGGCCCTGGCGCAGCGCGCGTTTGCCGGGGAAGGTCTGGGTGTCAAAGAAGTCGGCCCAGTCCTTCGGGGCGCGGCTGACTTTGCTGGTGTCGTAGCCCAGCACGAAGTTGTACACCGCGCTGCCGACGCCGCATTCGCTGACGGCGCTGGGAATATAGTTGTCCTTGCCTCCGATGCGCTGGAAGTCCATCGAAACAAACAGCCCTTCGCTGCACCCCAGTTGCAGGTCCTCAGCCTCGACCTGCACCACGTCCCAGCCACTGTCAGCGCCTTCCGCGCGGGTGCGCAATAACCCGATACCGCCGTCCCAACTGTCGTCGATCACCTTGTTGCCACTGGCCTGACTATAAGGGGTGAAGAAGATCTTGCGCTGAACATCCTGGTAAGCGCCGCCCCAGGAAGCCACGGTCAGGTCGCGGGCTTGGGCGGTGCCGTGCAGCAGTGCGAGCCCGCAGAGGACGAAGGTAAAACTGCGAATGGAACATGGATTGAGCATGATGTGACTCCCGGCCTTTTGATGTGGTTATTGTCGGCAGCAGTACGGCAACAGATCGATACAGTCTTTATTCTTTTGGATGGTTCAGTGCAGGATCATTGCCTGCGTGCCTGGCAAGGCCAGCGAGAGCATTTCACCCGGTATCGGCGGCGTTCGCCCGAGGCTGACCGGGTTGTAGGTCATCGACAGCTCACTGCCCTGGGCCATGTTCAGGCGCAATTTGCAGTGGGCACCGTGGAAAATGTTATCGATCACGCAGGCTCTGACCGCCGCTTCGCCCGGTGCGGCGAGCCGCAGATTTTCGGGGCGAATGGCCAGCTCGGCTACGCTGCCCGCCGCCAACGCCGGGTCGGCGCAGCATGCTTCATGGATCGAGCCATCTTCGCTGAGCCGGATCTGCGCCATGCCGCCAGAGACACTGAGCACAACACCTTCCAGCACGTTGGTTTCGCCGAGGAAATTGGCGACAAAACGGGTTGAAGGACGGTTATAGATGGCTTGCGGGGAATCGATCTGCGCAATCTTGCCTTCATTGAATACGGCGACGCGATCGGACATGGTCATGGCTTCGTCCTGGTCATGGGTGACGTAGACGAAGGTGATGCCCAACTGTTTATGGATGGCCTTCAGCTCCAGTTGCATGTGCTCGCGCAGTGCCTTGTCCAATGCGCCCAGCGGCTCGTCCATCAACAGCATGCGCGGGCGATACACCAACGCACGGGCCAGCGCCACACGTTGCTGCTGGCCACCGGACAATTGTCCGGGATTGCGCTCCTCAAAACCCTCGAGGCGTGCGAGCGCGAGGGCTTGCTTAACTCGCTCCTTCGCCTCGGCCGAGGGCACCTTGCGCAGGTTGAGCGGGAAGGCGACGTTCTGCGCCACGCTCATGTGCGGGAACAGCGCGTAGCTCTGGAACACCACGCCCATGTCACGCTTGTAGGCGGGCAGTTTGCTGATGTCGTTGCCGTCCATGAGGATGCGCCCACGGTCCGGCGCGTCGAAACCGGCAAGCATCATCAAGGTCGTGGTCTTGCCTGATCCGCTGGGGCCGAGCAGGGACAGGAACTCACCTTGGCGGATGTTCAGGTCAAGGTTGTCGACCACCCAGCTGCGTTCATCATAGGTCTTGTGGACCCCTTCAAAGCGAACCAGCACCGGGCTC
The DNA here is from genome assembly GCF_052113765.1 of Pseudomonas sp. W22_MBD1_FP4. NCBI lineage: Bacteria > Pseudomonadati > Pseudomonadota > Gammaproteobacteria > Pseudomonadales > Pseudomonadaceae > Pseudomonas > Pseudomonas sp. W22_MBD1_FP4. The sequence continues at coordinate 104,845 of NZ_JBGQOI010000016.1, forward strand.
TGCGGGTGGGTTGAAGCAGTATCGGGTATTGGCATAGGGACCCTGGGTAGCGAACGAATAGGCTGTGAGGTCATGGGCGGATACTCGAAAGGACTTCATCCAGCGCCTCGCCTACGGCGTTGAGAATAGTCTGGATCTGATCGGCATCGACTATCAGCGGCGGGGCCATGACTAAGGTGTCGCCCAGGGCGCGCAACAGAATGGACCGGCGCTGCAGCGCGTTACTCACCTGAGTCGCAACTTTCAGTTCGGACGGGAAGGGCTCGCGTGTGTGTTTGTCTGCGACGAATTCCAAAGCCGCCATCAGGCCGATACCACGCGCCTCGCCTACCAGGGGATGTTCGGCGAAGGCTTTTACGCCCGCCTGGAATGCCTTGGACACTTCGATCACGTGCTCGACGATGTTCAATTCGTCGTACATGCGCAGAGTTTCTAAGGCCACCGCCGCTGCAACCGGATGCCCACCATAGGTGTAGCCATGACCGAGGCCTCCGAGCGCATTGCTCTGGTCGGCGATCACTTGATAGATTCGGTCGCTGATCAGCAGGGCCGAGATCGGTTGGAACGCGGCCGAAAGCCCTTTGGCACAGGTCAGCATATCTGGCTGGATGCCTACCGCCTGGCAACCCCAGTAGTAACCGGTACGACCAAAGCCGCAGATCACCTCGTCGGCGACCATCAGGATGTCGTATTTGCGCAACACTGCCTGCACTTTGGCGAAGTAACCCACTGGCGGCAGGATCACGCCGCCGGTGCCCATCACCGGCTCGGCGAAGAAGGCACCGATGGTGTCCGGCCCGGCGTCTAGGATGGTTTGTTCCAGTTCTTCTGCCAGACGTGTCGAAAATGCATCTTCGGTTTCCCCTGGAAGCCCTTGGCGATAGAGGTGCGGGCAGCGTACATGGATCACATCTGCCAGAGGGTCGCCCCAGCCTTTATGCATGTTCGGCAGACCGGTGAGGCTGGCGGCGGCCAGGGTGGTGCCATGGTAGCTGCGCTGCCGGGCGATGAGGCGGTGCTTACCGGGCTTGCCGAGGGCAATGTGGTAATAGCGCACCAGCTTGATGGCTGTGTCGATGGCTTCGGAGCCCGAACTCTGGAACACCACCTTGTCGAGTCCCGCTGGTGCGTGAGCGATCAGTTCAGCGGCGAGGTCCGCGGCCGGGCCATGGCTGCGGTGAGCGAACGTCTGTTGATAGGGCAGCTTGAGCATCTGCACATACGCCGCTTCGGCCAGGCGCGGCTGGTTGAAACCCAGCGTCGCACACCATAGCCCCGACATGCCCTCGATATAACGCTGGCCCTGGTCATCAAATACGTAGATGCCTTCTCCACGCTCAATCAGTAATGGCCCAACCTGCTCATGAACGCGCAGGTTGGTCTGCGGATGGAGGTGGTGGGCAATATCTCGCTTGGCCATCGCCGAATCACGAGCGGTCATGACGTCGTCCTCTTTATTCAATCGTATGCGTATGCGGTACGTTGTTTCATTTTTACGATTATTGAGCGCGGTCGTCAAATATTTTGTGTTTCGCTGAGAGTAATGTTGTTTCTTCTGGAGAACAAGACTTGATCGTGATTTGACTGCTGGACGAAGATCTATATCTAAATCATAGGTTTGTAGGGCGAGGGCAATTTTTTTGGCGTCGAAAGCGTGCGCAGCGCGAATTATCAGAATGGCACCTTGTTAACACTCAACGTGAAGCGGTATCGTTTCGCCTGTGCGAACAAGGTTTTTTAGTTGCAGCATAAAGCTTGCCAGGCCGACGGCCCTATGAGCGATTACGTCAAAAGGACTAGCGATGAGTGATGAAATAGCCAAGGGGGGGGTCAGGTCCGTACAGCTGGCACTTGATGTGTTAGAGCGTGTCGCCAGGGCCAGCGAGGAGGTGGGCGTCAGTGACTTGGCGACGCAACTCGGCACCACCAAGGGCTCGGTGTTCAGGCACCTGAAAACCCTGGTGGAGCGTGGCTACCTGAGCCAGAACCCGCAGACATCCAAATATCGCCTCGGTATCCAGGCCTACGTCCTTGGGAAAATCGCCGCCGACGGTATCGACCTGCTCAGCGCGTCGGCTGACGCGATCCGCGACCTGCGCGACGAGTTGGGACTGTCGGTGGTCCTGTCGGTCTTGCAGGGGCGTCGCCTGATGGTGGTCGAGACCCAGTTGGGCAAGTCGACCCTCGAAATCGGCGTGCGCACCGGCACTGAATTACAGCTGCATTGCAACGCCCAGGGTAAGGTGGCGCTGGCCTTCGCCAAGCAGTTGGGGATCGAGCAACTGCCCCTCGAACTGCCGGCCATCACGCCCTATACCGTTGTTGACCACGCCCAGCTGGCAGGCCAGATTAGCGAAGTGCGTAAGCAAGGTTGGGCCATTGCAATCGAGGAAGAAACATTGGGCATTTCTGCGATTGCCGCTCCAATACTGGGCATCAATGCGGAGTTTATCGGCACCGTGGCGCTGGTTGCTACGCTGCAAAACATCTCCCGGGAAACCAACCTTGAGCAGGTGCGGGCGTTGAAGAAGGCAGCCTTGCGTGCGTCTTGGAATCTGGGTTTCAAGGGTGATGTTTAGTCACTGCTTATTGCAGTGCCCCCACCTGCCGATAACGTTCTTCCGCCTTCTGCGTCTGGCGGGTCAGGTTGATTTTTTGGTCGAAGGGGTCGGTTTGCTGAAAAAAACTTCTTGAGGGGATGCTGGCGCAACGAGAACTTGTCCCAGAGGGCTCGGCTACGGCCAAAGCACTGGATAATAGCCTTAAACGCTGGGTAGCGCTGACGCGCTACCGGGGGGGTGGTGCTGTGCCCATCGACAACAACCAGATCGAGAACTTGATCAGGCCTTGGGCACTTCGGTGGTTGAACTGGTTTTGTGTGTCACGAAGGAGGCGTCATGGCGACGAGATGAAAACGGCGGCATGACAACTCCATGTTCCAAGATGGATGGAGGTAGGCCCTCCGGTCAGGGCGTGCAGGCGTACTGATCAAACGACCCGATGCTGCGAACATGTTCAGCATGTTGGTGGTGAGCGATTCGGGAAAAGACAGAGTAACTACTGTCACGTAAGGCTCAGGCAGTTGAGCGAAAGTGAACTGACTGATGACGCGACGAAATCTCCACTGGTGTTAAAACGGGCTTATATAGCCGGACCCCGAGAAGTGCAGAGGACACCTGTCTACCGACTGCACGGCACCCGTTGTTAAGGCAGCAAGAACCTGAGCCAGGCCGTTTTGGGGAACGTGAGAACCTATCCTCGGCACGTACCGTGAGGATAGGGACGGACTTACCCGTATTAGTGATGACAGACCTGTAATGGGGCTGGAGCGAAGGGGGAGCACTTTCGTTATGCGGGACACAACTCAAACGTGGATGACGTTTTAGTGCAGCAAAAAGCATTCGAGATACCGAAGTCGCTGGTATGGATGGCGTATCAGGATGTACGCCGACGGTCACCATCGCAGAGACAACATCCGTGACGCCCGGCAGTTGACCGTGTGCGCCCAGAGTGCGTAATTGGCTGCCGACCGAGGCGGCCTGGCGGTTGAGGTCAATGGAAAATACGCTGCCAAATATAAGGATTACGCAGCGATCACCGCACGGCTCAAAGTGCCATTTCACGGTGGAGAGCGGCGCTCTCGGCGGCTCATCCAAAATGCAACTGAGGTCGGACATAGTGTTCTCTATCCTCATGCGGCAGGCTAAGCATCGGCCACGCGCGTGCAGCGAGACAGAGAAAGCACGAGCTTTCACAGGTATCCGGCGCAACACAGCAAGGCTTCACGGCTTGAGAGTGCGCCGTCGCTCTAATGGCGACGGTCGCTTGAACAACGTCTTATTTGGCGAACAGCTGGCTCATATCCTTGAACGCCTTGAACTCCAGCGCATTGCCGCATGGGTCGAACAGGAACATGGTGGCCTGCTCGCCGACTTGGCCCTGGAAGCGGATGTAGGGTTCGATCACGAACTTGGTTGCGCGCGCTTTCAAGCGCTCTGCCAGCGCTTCCCATTGCGCCCACTCCAGGATGATGCCGAAGTGCGGAACCGGTACGTCGTGGCCGTCTACCGGGTTGCTGTGGACGCTTTCCTGCGACGCTGTCTTTGGGTGCTCGTGGATGACCAGTTGATGGCCGTAGAAATCGAAGTCTACCCATTGGTCGCTGGAGCGACCTTCGGAAAGACCGAACACCTCACCGTAGAAGTGACGTGTGGCGGCCAGATCGTAGACGGGAATTGCCAGATGGAAAGGGGAGAGGCTCACGGTGATTTCCTATTGATTTGTTTTGATCTGAATCAATTCTTATCCGGAAACACAGTGGGGAAAAGCGCAAATTCTGAGTCATGAGCACGAATTATTTCGATGATTAAGTCGGTAGTGCAGGCTTTTGCACCATTGTTGTTCATGCTGCACCACGATAGGTCGTACAAACGCTCAACAGCTTGCGGTGCCGCGGTTGATTTTCTATCGCTCAGATGAATTCGGACGGCATCACGCCGCATCAAGGACGCAGGTCCGGAAGATGTTGAACAGCGGTGAATGTTTTTGCCGATACTTTGAGACCAGTACGATCTCCCTGAAAAACGTGAGATGGCGCAACTCCAGCACCCTGACATCATCCGCATGTTCGAGCCATAGACCCGCCTTGGGTACCAGCGAAACGCCGAGCCCACTGCGTACCATTTTGACAATGGCATCCAGTTCATCCAGCTCCAGTGCCTGATGCACATGGATTTTTTGCTGCTTGAGAAACTGGGTGACCAGCCGCCCGCCAAACGAGCCTCGGTCATACCGCACAAAGGGTTGTTCCGCCAGAATCGCCAGCGGGTCGTCGCCCACTACATCTTTGGACGTGATCAATACGAAAGCCTCGCGCGCGATGACTTCGGCATGCAGATCCTTGGGTAGGGAAAAAGGCGGTCTGATCATGATGGCCAGGTCCAGCTCGCCAGCGTCCACCTGGCTGAGCAGGTTCAACGACACACCCGGGACAAGGTTGGTTTCGATGAAAGGCGCCTGTGACTTCAAAGCCACCAGCGCCTGCGGCAGGATCCCGGTCTGAACCGTGCCGATCGCGCCGATTCGCAGTGCGCCGTGGAAGTCATTGCCGCTGTCTGCGGCACCCATTCGACCGAAAAGCCGCAGGATTTCCTCGGCCAGGGGAATGGCACGTTGGCCTGCTGAATTGAGCGTGGCTGAGCGTCCGGTACGATCAAACAATTTGACGCCCAAGCTGTCCTCAAGGCTTTTGATCTGAGCGCTGACGGCAGACTGCGTCAGCCCAACCTGCTGGCCAGCCGCTGCGAACGTGCCCCGCTGCGTAACACATATAAATGTCTTCAACTCTCTGATCATGGTGCACCTGGATTCGTGATGGGGTGTTGGCGCAGAAGGTCGTCTGGTTCGCTGTGTGTATTGTTGAGTACTTTTTCCAGGTGCTCAACGAACACGCGCACTCTGTGCGGCACATGTTGACGTGTCGGTAGCACTGCCGTGATCGACAGTTGCTCGGGCAGCACATCCTCAAGGTTCACCTTTACGAGTGAGCCTTCAGCAAGTTCGTTGCGGATATCCCAATAGGTCAGCATGGCCAGGCCCAGACCTTGTTTGCTTGCAGTGCGCACCGCCTCGACACTGTTGGCGGAAAACGCGCCCTGAGCTCGAATGGCCACGGCGTTCTCGCCGTTGGTGAACGGCCAATAGGGCATTCCGTGCAACGCGATGCATCGATGATGATTGAGGTCTTCCAGCACCGTCGGTGTGCCCCATTGCGCCAGGTAGGCCGGGCTTGCGCACACGACACGCGGATTCGGCGCAAGGTTGGTAGCCACCAATGTCGAGTCGCGCAGCGTGGCGATGCGAATGGCCACATCAATGCCGAGCCCGGCGATGTCGATGATGCTATCCGATAGCGTCAGGTCGACCTTGAGGGTTGGGTGGTCAGCCAGCAGGGCTGGCAGCAGCGGCATGATGACGGTTTGGCCAAAGACGCTAGGCGCGGTGACCCTCAATGTGCCGCTGGCACTGCCCGCACTGGTTTTCAACGTGGCCTGCGCAGCTTCGTTGGCCTCAAGCATGGTCTTTGCGTAAGGCAGGTACATTTCGCCTTCCGGCGTGAGTGCGACGGAGCGTGTGGTGCGGTGTACCAGGCGCACACCCAGCTCTTTTTCCAGGGCCGCCAGACGCCGTGAGACGGTCATCGCCGACAGCCCAAGCCGCCGCGCAGCCTCGGACAAACTGCTGCTGATGGCGACGTTAGCGAACACCTCTATCTCGGGAATCTGCATGGTTATAACCGTTTGCGTTAAGGCGCCTTATTGCAAGCGTGCGCTTCTAATGGGCGATTGCCGCGCTTATCGTCGTGGCTGGCGAATAATTGAGGGCAAATCATGACAGCACTAAACTCGCGCATTGTAACGCCATTCGATATGGGCGCTCTTAAGCTGAACAATCGCATGGCGCTTGCTCCCATGACACGCGTCAGTGCGAGCGAGAGCGGCAATGCCACACCTGCGATGGCGCGATACTACGAGCGTTTTGCCCGTGGCGGTTTTGGCTTGGTCATCACGGAGGGGATCTACACCGATCGGCAATATGCCCAGGGCTACCTGAACCAGCCCGGTATCACGGACAGCGAACAGGCGCTTGCCTGGCGCGAGGTAGTCGAGGCGATTCATCGCCATGAGAGCGCAGCAATCGCGCAGATCATGCACGCCGGTGCATTGAGCCAGGCGAACCGTTTTGTTGAGCAATCTGCTGGCCCTTCGGCCATTCGCCCGAAAGGCGAACAGATGAAGTTCTATTACGGCGAGGGGGCGTATCGAGTGCCCCAGGCCATGAGCGATGAAGCTATCGCAGATGCCATTGAGGGGTTTGCCCAGGCGGCTAAACGGGCTGTTGGAATCGCGGGCTTTGACGGCGTTGAGATCCATGGTGCCAACGGCTACTTGCTGGATCAGTTCATGACGGGCTACTCCAATCAACGCGAAGATCGATGGGGCGGTGATGTTCGCCAGCGCTTGAGCCTGACGCTTGAGGTCATTGCAACGGTGAAGAAGGTGGTCGGGCACTTGCCGGTCGGTGTGCGTATATCCCAGGGCAAGGTCAATGACTTTCAGCACAAATGGGCGGGTGGGGAACATGACGCACAGACGATCTTCGGCAGCTTGGCTGACGCTGGGGTCGACTTCATCCATGTGACGGAGCATCAAGCCTGGCAGCCGGCCTTCAGCGGTAACGAGGCAAGCCTGGTAACGCTGGCTCGCCGTTATGCGCCTGGTGTCGCGTTGATTGCGAATGGCGGAGTGCAGGACTTGAGCAGCGTTGAACAAACCCTGCAGGCTGGCGCAGATATTGTCGCTGTCGGCAAGGCTGCCTTGGCCAATCCGGACCTTGTACAACGGTTGCTGGAGGGACGCGCGCCGGAACCCTTCGATCCGTCGTTGCTTGCGCCGATTGCCCACATCAAGGACAGCGAGCTGAATTAGGTGCAGTGAGTTACAGATCGGCGGGTGGATTCGCTAATATGTACGCCAATCACCGCCACCCTATCTAAGCCTTTGGAGCACCGAATGCCAAGCCAGAAGGACGTGGCCGCCGAAAGCGGCGCGCCGATGATTCCTGAACAGCGTCGCGAGTTGATCTTGCGTCAGTTGCGCAAACAGCATGTGCTGAGTGTTCACCAGTTGATGGAGATGTTCGACTGCTCACACATGACGGTGCGCCGCGATATCGCGTTGCTTGAGCAGGAAGGCCTGGCGTATTCGGTGACGGGCGGTGTGCGCATTGCCAGCCAGCTTCACAGTGAGCCCAGCCACCAGGTCAAGGCCGTGGTTGAGTTGCCGCAGAAGCAAGCGATGGCCAAACTCGCGGCCCGTCTCCTGTTGGCGGACATGACTATTTATTTGGATGCCGGCACCAGCACCCTGGAGATCGTGCCCTATATCAAACTGCTCAGTGGCATGACGGTGGTGACCAATGACTTCGGCGTGGTTCAGGCGTTGATGGATGCACCCCACGTGACGGTGATTCATACCGGTGGGCAGTTGGACCATTCCAATCATTCCTGTGTCGGCGGCCTGGCGGTGGCGACACTGCGTCAGGTGGTGACGGATATCGCGTTTATCTCGACCAGCTCCTGGGACCTGCGACGCGGCATCACTACACCGTCGGCGCTGAAGGTGGAGGTCAAGCAGGTGGCCATGCAATCGGCGTCCCAAGTGGTGCTGGTGGCCAGCAGCTCCAAGTACGGTACGTTCAGCATGTACAAAATTGCCGGGTTGGAGCAGTTCGATGTGATCATCAGTGATGACGCACTGGCGCCTGCGGCGGCGGATGGGATTCGCAAGCAAGGGGTCGAATTGATGTTGCCGTCCGACCCCCAGCCAGCCTAACGCGCCTTTTCAGTCTCTTGCATGAATTGCCCCAGCTCCTTGCTGTAAAACTTCGCCATGCTCGTGGTGCCATGGCCACGGGTGTCGGCACTGGCGGGGATGAGCAGCAGCCGTGCATGCTTGAGCTCTTTCATCGACGCTTCCAACCGTCCGGTTTCCGGAGGGTTGCGCTCATCGTCCGCCGAGTTGATGACCAGCACCGGCGCCTGGATCTTGTTCAGACCGAGGGCTGCGTTGTAGTCGGCGGAGGATTGCCATTGGTAGATGAAGTCATTAGCGTCTGCGGTTTGCGCGGCATTCAAGCGCTCATCCACCAACTTGTCGGCCAGCGCTCGGGTCGGTGCCGCCGCCTGATAGGCGAGGGTGCCGCCGCTGGTGCCAACGCTGAACATCGCGTTTGCCAGGCGCAGGGACGGCGGTTGCGCGCTGTAGTTACCGTTGTTCCAGGCCGGGTCTTGCTTGATCGACTCCACCAGCAAGCGGCGCATCATCCAGTTGCGCGATGACATCTCGGTGGGTTGGGACGCCATGGGCACCAGCGCGTCCATCATCTGCGGCCAGGTCTGGCCCCACATCCAGGTTTGCATGCCGCCCATGGAGTTGCCGATGATCAGCCGCAGGTGCTTGATCCCCAGGCCTTCGGTAACCAATCGATACTGGGCTTGAACCAGGTCGGTGTAGTTGTACTCGGGAAACTTTGCGCGCAGGCCGTCGGAGGGTTTGCTGGACTGGCCCACGCCGATGCCGTCGGTGGAGATGATGTAGTACTTGCTGGCGTCCAGCGGCTGCCCTGGGCCGAACAGTTCGCCGCCAAAATCCTTGCTCAGCACATCGCTGCCGGGCCGGTAGGTGCCATGCAGGTAGAGGATGGCGGGGTTCTTGGGGTTGCCGAGGGTGATGTAGTGCAGTTTGAGGTTGGCGAGTTTTTCACCGGTGTGAAAGGTGAACTGCGGGGCGATCCAATCGCCCTCGGTCGCGGCCGGTAACGACGCGGCGCCGACGGCGGAACTGATCAACGCCAGGGACAACAACAGCCCGACCGCGGGGCGTGGACTGAATCTGTGCATGGGTATTTCCTATTGTTTTTGTTTTAGGAGCCCGTGCGCACCAAGGTATGCAGGGGCTTGATCACTTAGCGCGCTTTCCAGTCCCGCAACCATTGCAGCCCTGCCGAGGTATCGCTCTTGGGGCGGTATTCGCAACCGACCCAGCCGTCGTAGCCCAACTCGTCAATCAGCTCGAACAGGTAGGGGTAGTTCAATTCACCCAGGTTCGGTTCGTGTCGGTCGGGTACGCCGGCAATCTGAATATGGCCAATGCCGTTGATGTCGCGAAGCAGTTTGACCGCCAAATCACCTTCGACGATCTGGCAGTGATAGCAGTCAAACTGCACCTTCAAATTGCTTGCGCCGACCTCCTTGCAGATCGCGTGTGCCTGGTCCTGTCGGTTGAGGAAAAACCCCGGCATGTCGCGAGTGTTGATCGGTTCCAGCAACACCGTCACGCCAGCCTGACGTGCTTGGGCGGTGGCGTAAGCCAGGTTCTCGAGGTACACCGCGTGATGGCGCTCACGTTGCTGCTCCGAGGGCAGCAGGCCGGCCATCACGTGGATGCGGGTATTGCCTAGCACGGCGGCGTATTCCAGGGCACGGTCGAAGCCGGCGCGAAATTCGCTTTCGCGGCCCGGTAGGGTGGCGATGCCGCGTTCGCCCGCCGCCCAGTCGCCGGGCGGCGCGTTGAACAGGGCTTGAACCAGGCCGTTGTCGCTCAGGTGCTGTTTGAGTACCTGGGCGCTGTATTCGTAGGGGAACAGATACTCCACGGCATCAAAACCATCGGCCGCAGCCGCTGCGAAGCGCTCCAGAAAAGCGTGTTCGGGGTAAAGCATGCTTAGGTTGGCAGCAAAGCGAGGCATGTGAACTCCTGATGAAAAACGATCAGACAAAAGGCCAGATCAACAGGGTGATAAGGAAGCCGAGCGTGCCGAGGAGGGTGGTGATCACCGTCCAGGTCCGCAGGCCGTCTGCCACGTTGAGGCCGGCCAGCTTGGTGAAAATCCAGTAGCCGGCGTCGTTGATGTGCGACATCGCCAGCCCGCCACCGCCCATAGCCAGGCACAGCAGGGCCATTTGGTTGGGCGTCAGGTTAAGCGTGGCGATCAACGGACTGATGATACCTGCGGTGGTTACCAGCGCCACGGTGGTGGAGCCTTGCACGGCGCGCAGCAACATGGTCAGCAAAAAGCCCAGGGCCAGCACCGGCAGCCCGGTGGTACGCAGCAGGTCGGAGACCACTGCGCCGATGCCGGTATCCACCAGTACCTTGCCGAATACGCCACCGGCACCCGCAATCAAAATCACCATGGCCACACCCGGCAGCGCCGAGCCAATCACATCGGAGACCTGGGTACGGCTCCAGCCGCGACGGGAACCGAGCAGCCAGGCACACAGCAAGGTGTCGAGCAGCAGCGCCACCAGGGGCGCACCGAGCACGGTCATGATGCCGCGCAGGGTTGATTCGACAGGCAGCAGTGACGTCGCCAGCGTACCCAGCAAAATCAACACGATCGGCAACAGGATCAAACTGACGATCAAGCCGAAACCCGGCGCAGGGGCGGGTGGCAGCTTGGCCACGATACTGCTGGTGGATTCCTCCAGGCCCATGTGCGAGACGGTCTCTGCACCTTGTTGCGCCTCTTGGGTTTTGCCGTCTTGCCAGGCGCGCAGGTCGTCGTTGGTGACGTGCGGGCCGTAGACTTCGGCGCGGATATCATCGGACATCGGGTAGAAGCGGCGCGTCATGCGCCCCGCCACGCGATAGCCGACGTAGCACAGGAACGCCGTCAGCGGCAGCCCGAACATCAGCACCCGGCCCAGGTCCGCACCCAGTTGGCTGGCGGCGGCGACCGCACCTGGGTGCGGTGGCAGAAATGCATGCACCGTAAGCAGCGCTGCGCACATCGGCAACGCGAACATCAGCAACGGCTTGCGAGCGCGACGAGCCACACCGTAGGCCAGCGGCATGAGGATGATCACCCCCACCTCGAAGAACACCGGCACGCCGATAATGAAACCGGCAATCGTCAAGGCAAGGGGTGTGCGTCGATTACCGAAGCGTTCAATCAGGGTCTTGGCCAGCGCCTCGGCACCGCCCGACAACTCAATGATGCGGCCGATCATCGCGCCCAAGGCAATGATGATCGCAATGTGGCCGAGGGTCTTGCCCATGCCGCCTTCAATGGTGGCGACCAGATCGGCAGGTTTAACTCCCGCCACCAAGGCCACCATAATGCTGACCAACATCAGCGCCACGAACGGCTGGAATTTGTATTTGAGCACTAGGAACAGCAGCAAGGCGATGCCTAGGCCTGCGGTCGCCATCAGGATAAGCGGGCTCATGAGCGCGGCCCTTCATGGAAAACGCAGGATGGTTTTTTGTCGCTGCAAACATCAACACGAAACTTGATAGTGGTCATGCTGGAAGGTCCTGTTGTTTTTATTGTTAAGGGTGTTGCGGTTGGGAACGGTGCCTACCAGTGCGCGCCGAAAACGCTTTTAAGCTCGGCCAGCGCTGCAGCATCCAGCGGCGCCGGACGCGGGTTGCTCATCAGCCACAGGCGTGCGGTTTCTTCGAGTTCTTCGAGGGCGTAACTGGCCTTGGAAACTGAGCTTTCCCAGACCACCGGGCCCAAGCGCTCGAGCATTACGCCACGCACACTGTTGGCGAGGCGCGCGACCTGGTCCGCCACATCGGGCGCGCCGGGGCGTTGATAGTTGATCAGCGGGATATGCCCGACCTTCATCACCTGGTACGGCGTCAGTGGGGGGAGGATGTCATCCTGGCGCCAAACACCGGCAAGCGTCAGGGCCACCAAATGTGTGGAATGGGTATGCACCACACCACCGACGCCAGGGTTGCGATCGTAAACCTGGCGATGCAAGGCCAGGGTTTTTGACGGTTTGTCGCCAGAGACCCATTTGCCCGTAAGGTCGACCTTGGCGATCAACGCAGGGTCAAGGCGGCCCAGGCACGCATCGGTTGGCGTGATCAGCCAGCCGTCATCCAGGCGCGCGCTGATGTTGCCGGCGCTGCCGACTGTGTACCCTCGCTGATAAAGACTGTGACCGACGATGCAGATCTCTTCGCGCAAGGCGTTTTCGTTGCTCATTGCGCACCTCCTGCCAGTTGCTTAAGTGCTTTGTCGAAAAAGTCTCTACCGCCGAAATTGCCCGACTTGAGGGCCAGCGCCAGCGGTTCGGCAGTGTTGCTGAGGGTCGCGGGAACACCGGGGTCAATCTGCGTGCCAATCTGCAGTAGGCGCACGCCCAGGGCGGTGACTACGGCGCCAGAGGTTTCACCGCCAGCGACAACGAAGCGTCTTACGCCGGCCTGACGTAGGGCTTGGGCAATTTCTCCCAGGGCGTTCTCTACCAATTCGCCTGCGCGTTCGGCGCCCAGTTGCTGTTGCACCGCCTTGAGCTCATCCGCAGGGCTGGTGGCATAGATCAGTACGGTGTGTGGGTTGCTCAGGGCAAACGCCACGGCATCCGCCACTACCGACTCACCCGCCGCCAGGGCTAGAGGGTCGATGCGCAGCGCCGGTCGTCCGGCTTCGATCCACGCGGCGACTTGGCCGTTGGTGGCAATCGACGCGCTCCCTGCCAGCACCACCTCGCCACCGGGTACGGTAGGTAAGGAGGCTGGATCGAAGTCACGAAGTTTGCCGGCCCGGCGGAAGTTGTCGGGAAGGCCCAAGGCCAGACCGGAACCGCCGGTTAACAGCGGCAGATCACTGCAGGCGCTGCCGAGGGTGTACAGGTCTTGGTCACTGAGGGCATCCGCGATGGCCATGCCTATGCCTTGGGCGCGCAGCTCTGCAATCCGTTCGCGCACGTGTGACACACCTTGGGCGATGGTGTCGTAGCGCAGCAGGCCAACCTTTTGTGTGGTTTGTGATTGCAGTACGCGGACCAGGTTGGCGTCGGTCATCGCGGTCAGCGGGTGATGCTGCATGCCTGACTCATTGAGCAGTTGATCCTGCACAAACAAATGACCGCGGAAAATGGTCCGGCCATTTTCCGGAAACGCCGGGCAGGCCAGGGTGAAATCACTGTCCAGCGCCTTGAGCAGGGCCTCGCTGACCTGGCCGATATTGCCGGCGGCCGTCGAGTCGAAGGTGGAGCAATACTTGAAGAAAATCTGCTCGCACCCTTGTGCGCGCAGCCATTCAAGGGCTGCCAGGGAGTCGGCTACCGCCTGCGCCGCCGGGACAGTACGCGACTTCAGCGCAATCACGATCGCATCGGCATCCAGTGTCGCAGCGACTTCATCGCTGGGGATACCGATGCTCTGCACAGTACGCATGCCGCCGCGCACCAGCATATTGGCCAGGTCTGTGGCCCCAGTGAAGTCGTCGGCGATGCAGCCCAGCAACGGGCGTGCGCTAGGTAGGTTCATGGGCAATCCTTATTCGGTTTCGGTCTTGGCAGTCGGGAGCTCAATGCCAGGGAAAATCTTGATCACCGCCGAATCGTCCTCACGCCCGAACCCGGCACTGGAGGCCTGCATGAACATCTGGTGAGCGGTGGCTGACAATGGCAGCGGAAACTTGCTGGCCCGTGCGGTATCCAGCACCAGGCCCAGGTCCTTGACGAAAATATCGACGGCCGAGAGCGGCGTGTAATCAGCCTTGAGAATGTGTGGCACGCGGTTCTCGAACATCCAGGAATTGCCCGCGCTGTGGGTGATCACTTCATACAGTGCATCGGCCTCGACGCCTTCACGCAGCCCCAGTGCCATGGCTTCTGCGGCAGCAGCGATATGCACGCCGGCCAGCAGTTGGTTGATGATCTTTACCTTTGAGCCCAGGCCATGGGCATCGCCCAGACGATAGACCTTGCCGGCCATGCCCGTGAGCACGTCATCGGCTTTTGCATAAGCCTCGGCTGGGCCGGAAGTCATCATGGTCATCTCACCGGCCGCCGCTTTGGCTGCACCACCGGAGATCGGTGCATCCAGGTACAGCAACCCTGCGTTGATCAAGCGCTGGCCCAGGTCTACCGCGTAGGTAGGGGCCACCGTGGCGCAACCAATCACCAGGCTGCCAGGGCGCAAGGCGGCGACGGCGCCATGTTCACCAAACAGGACCGTCTCGGTTTGTTCGGCATTGACCACGACGGTGATGATCACATCGCACGCGGCGGCCATCTGGACAGGCGAGCTGCAGGCAACGCCCCCTTCACTGGCGAACTGCTGCGTGACGGTTTCTCGCACATCACAGGCATGCACGTTGAAGCCGCTGCGCAACAACGAGCGGGCAATGCCCAGCCCCATCGCGCCTAAGCCGATAACACCAACATTCTTGTTATTCATGGAGGCTCCGTAGCAAGGCTGTGGGTACGTGGGCGCCGCAGAGGTGCAGGCGATCGTCCAGATACAGGTAAGGGGCGGGAAGCTTATTCGGGGAGGTGTCGATCATCGTTGCCATCCTGTTTTGTTTTTTTGTCAGGGTGTCATGCGGGTTGAATAGATAATCCACCAATGATCAGATTATGTGAAGTTATTTTTTGATTTAACAATATTTAACATCGCCGCGGGTCGCTGCCAGGCTTCAGCGTTGAGAACACAGGCGTTGAAACGCAAAGTGAGCACGGCTTTTGGCGGTGCTCACTGGAAGGCTGTGCGGTGCTACGCCAGGAATTAACGCGAGTAGGTGACTTCTGCGGTCCAGTTTGACGTTTTCTGGTTGTGCAGGTCCCAGAACGCCTTTGCAATGCCAATCGCCTCCTCGGATTCCGGTTCGACGAACGCGCCACAGTGACCGTGGCCACATGCACGTTGTGGGTTTTGGCCGACTCGAAGAGGCCTGCCGTCAATGCACGAATACCGGCCTTACCCAGACTCAACGAAAGATAATCTGCATTCGGTTCGATGCCGAAGAAGCCACCCGTCAGCAGAAGTGTGCCGCTCTGGTGCGCGTACATAAGAATGACTAAATCACAAATTGCACGTCTCGCTTCCCGCGCCAAGCATTTAAAAGCCACTCAAGTGAGTGGCTTTTTTTGCCTGTGATTTAGGGAGTGGACGCTGCGGTGTCTTTTTTATGTGGGGTCAATGTTAGCGACGTGCTGAGTACCCGCAGCTTCATCCCGTCTCTGTCATACCAGCGTCGACGCTTGTATGGAGCCGCCGCTGTTGAGCAATGCGTTGCAATGGCCGAGCGACTGCGCCAACTCGGCGAATGTGCGCTTGGAGGCATTCAAAGAGGGAATGCGCTTCTACTTTGAAACCCTGGTTTCCCGGTTGAGGCTCAGTGCAACGAATTCGTCCTTCCGGTTGATGGGCACCAGAACAGGTCGCATGGGTGGGTCAAAGCTGCGCGTGAGGTGAGCCAATAAGCGCGGATAACGATACGCGCGGACTGATTTACTCGACGGGGGCACGCCAGGGCGTGCGACAACGACCCTAACTACCGATGTCACTCAGTGGCAAACCGCTGCCTTTTTATCCGGTACATATCACCGTCTGCATGGCTGAGCAGCGTATCGGCGTCCTCTCCGTCCGCCGGATAGCACGCCACGCCGACACTGCAGGACGGCATTTGTACCCCGTCAAATTCAGCGCTCAACGGCTCGGCCATGACCGCGAGGATTTGCGCCACCCTCTCCGCGATAGCGTCCTTCGACGGCACATCGGTCAGCAGTACGGTGAATTCATCACCGCCCATCCGTGCCACCAAGTCACTCTCGCGTACGCAACGTTCCAACCGTCGAGCAATCACACACAGCACGCGATCGCCCATGGCATGGCCATGCACATCGTTGATGCCCTTGAAGTCATTGATATCCAGAAACAGCAGCGCCAGGGTGCTGTTGTGAGTCTGTGCGGCGTGCAGGGCCTGGTTCAGTTGATCATTGAACAACGACCGGTTGGTCAGCGCTGTCAGTGGGTCATGATGGGCGAGGAAGCGTAGTTCCTCTTCGGCTTTGGTAAGGGCTGTCACGTCCCTGGCGACCCCGATCCGTGCGCCCACCTCCTTGGACCAGAAAGCTGCCCACAGGATGTGCACGATACTGCCGTCCTTGCGGATATAGCGGTTGCGAAAGTCGACATGGGGTTTGCCATTCATCACCCGGACAATCGAGGCCCGCGTGCGTGGCAGGTCTTCAGGGTGCATGTAATGGGTGATCAGAGTGCCGGTCAGTTCTTCTGCACGGTAGCCGAGCAATGCCTCGCAGGCATCGCTCACAAACACAATCTGGTTTTCACTGTCGACGACAAACACCGTATCCAGCATCAGGTGGATAAGTTTGGGATAGAGAGCTTGCAGGTCTACGGGCATGATGCATCGGGTATCCGGTTCATATCTGCCGATCATAGCCCGATCATGAAGGGCGGCGGCGAGCAATTCTGCTAATTTTCAGTGCCCTCTGCGGCTTTTCATCTCACACGGTCATTGCCTTGCGGCACACATCCAAAATTTCATCCGCCAATGGCGAGTCATCGGGACAGGCCCGGGATAACACCACGGCGCCGACCGCATGGGCGAACCGGTTGATCATCTGTTCCCGAGCGTCCTTATCCAGCTCGGCAGCGTCCTGCTGAAGGGCGGCCAATGCGTTTTCGATGCCTTCGGCGAACGTTGCCTTTACCGTTTGCGATTGACGCGCCGCGTCCCCGCACAGGGCCGACATCGTGCAACCCTGGCCGGGGGCATCACGGTGCTCTCTGGATATGTAGCGATTGAAGAACTCATCGGCGCCCAGCCCGGCGCTGTTGGTCAGCGATTGGGACAGCCCGTTTGCGGCGGCTTCAGCCATTAAGTCGGCTTTGGACCCGAAATGCTTGTAGAACCCGCCATGGGTGAACCCGGCTTCTGCCATCAGGTCTGCCACGCCGACACCGTCATAGCCGCGCTCACGGAACAATCTGGAGGCCGTTTCGACGATGTGCGCGCGGTTTAACAGCACTTGTGCCTTGCTGACCCTCATACCTTTACCCTCGCTGGTGACGACTGTTTTCGGTGCTCACTATACATTGATGTCAATCAACATCAAAACCATTGACGGATAAGATTATGATCGACATCATAAACCCCGCCACACTCAATCATCGTTAATCCAGAGAGCACAGTCATGACGAACGCTTCTTCTATCCTGATTACCGGCGCGTCCAGCGGCATTGGCGCCACCTATGCCGAGCGCTTCGCTCAGCGCGGCCACAACCTGGTACTGGTCGCCCGCGACAAGGCGCGGCTGGAAGCGCTGGCGGCGCGCTTGCGCCAGGAGCACGGTGTGGATGTCGACGTGCTACAGGCCGACCTTACCCAGCAGGCGGACTTGGCTGTGGTCGAAGCGCGCCTGCGCGATGACACGCGCATCGGTGTGCTGATCAACAACGCCGGCGCGGCCCAGACGGGAGACTTCCTGGCGCAGACGGGCGAGAGTATCGAGCAACTGATCGCGCTGAACGTCACCTCGCTGACGCGACTCGCCCGCGCAGTCGCACCGAGGTTGGTGCAGGCCGGCGAGGGGGCAATCGTGAATATTGGCTCGGTGGTTGGTCTGGCGCCGGAGTTGGGAATGACGCTGTATGGCGCGACCAAAGCGTTCGTGCAATTCCTTTCCCAGGGCATGAGCATTGAGCTCTCTGGCAAAGGCGTTTATGTGCAAGCGGTGTTGCCGGCAGCCACCCGTACGGAAATCTGGGAGCGCTCGGGCATCGACATCAACACGCTGCCAGAGGTCATGGATGTGGGTGAGCTGGTGGATGCCGCACTGGTCGGTTTTGACCGGCGTGAACTCGTGACCATCCCGCCACTGCATGACGCCGCGCGCTGGGACGGTCTTCAGTCCGCGCGTCAGGGCTTGTTGTCGGGGCTGCGTCAGGCTCGCGCTGCTGAGCGCTATCGCCCACAGTAACGGGTGCGTGTTTGAGTCCACGGCGCAGGCTTTGGCCTATGGGGACGCGGGGCGGGCTAAAGGGAAGGTTGTCGTACAACTGAATGCGCTATGATGGGCATTCATTCGCCAACCGAGATACCTGTTCTTGATGGACAACCCGAACGTCCAGCCCACCGTTCGCCGCCGGCACCGCAGTCTGGCTGAAGAATTGGTCACCGAGCTTTCCCGGCGCATTTGCAGCGGGGAGCTCCCGCGAGCAACCAAGCTGCCTACCGAATCTGAAGTGATGGCCGAGCACGGTGTGAGTCGCACCGTGGTGCGCGAGGCCATTTCGCGTCTGCAAGCGTCTGGCCTGGTGGAAACGCGGCACGGTGTCGGCACGTTTGTGAAGGATATTCCCAGCCCCAGCGGATTTCGGATTGACCCTGACACCATCGTCACCTTGCAGGACGTGCTGGCAGTGCTGGAGTTGCGCATCTGTCTGGAAGTAGAAGCTGCCGGTCTGGCCTGCCTGGGTCGCACCGACCAGCAATTGCAGGTGATGCGCGACTCGCTGGACGCGCTGAATTCGCGGGCGGTGAGTGCCGACTACGCGGTATCGGCGGACTTCCAGTTTCACCAGCAGATCGCGCTGGCCACCGGCAATCGCTACTTCACCGACATCATGTTGCACCTGGGGGTCAACATCCTGCCGCGTACGCGCCTGCACTCAAAACGCTTGGCCAACGCCAACAAGGAACCTTACCTGGAGCGCCTGAGCCGCGAGCACGAGGATATCTACAAAGCCATCCTGCGCCGTGACGCAGACGCCGCTCGCGCCGCGATGCGCCTGCACTTGTCCAACAGTCGCGAGCGTATGCGCCAGGCCTATGAAGCCGCCGCCGCTGAATTGTCGAACGGCCCCGCTGCGGTGAACGCGCCGCCCTGAAGTCGGCCACCGGGCTCATCCGCCGACGGTTGCGGTTGCTGCTCGACCTTGGCGCGAAAGGGTTCCGAGCTGTCCTGCGGCGCAAAGCCCAGGTGCTCGGCGTGCCGATTGCTCCACCAGCGCTCCTTATTGTCCGAAACGCCATACACCACACTGTGCCCCACATCCTTGGCCAGCAGGGCGCGGGCCACCAGGTGATCGAGGTCCGCGTAACTCAGCCAGGTGTGCAGCATCCGCCGGTTGCGCGGTTCGGGGAACGACGAGCCGATGCGCAAGCTCACGGTTTCAATCCCGTATCGATGAAAGTAGAACGCCGCCAGGTCTTCGCCGTACGCCTTGGAAAGCGCGTAGTAACCATCCGGGCGGCGCTGTGCGTGCACATCCAGTTCAACGTCTTGAGGGTAAAAACCGGTGACGTGATTGGAGCTGGCGAACACAACCCGTTTGACGCCCTGTTGTCGCGCCGCCTCGTAAATGTGGAAGGTGCCGCGAATATTGGCGTCGAGAATTTCTTCGAACGGCCGCTCCACTGAAATCCCGCCCAAATGCACGATCGCGTCAACGCCATCGACCAGCGCCGCCACGGCAGCCTTGTCGGCCAGGTTGCACTGGATCACTTCGTCGTGTTCACCCGCGCTGGGCGCCATCGCACTGATGTCCGAGGCGCGCACGATGTGGGCATGGGCCTGCAAGGTTTCCCGCAGGATCTGCCCCAGGCCGCCGGCGGCGCCGGTGAGCAAAATGCGGGTGAAGGGTTTGGGTTGTGTGGTCATGGTCAGGTCTTCCATTGAGCGCTGAATGCAAAGCGATTGCCTGGCGAGCGATGCGCGTTCGCCAGGCAAGTCGCGGGGAGGGGGCTTTACATGAAGTTGTATTGAACGCCCAAGCGCCACCGCGCCTGACGGTCTTCTGAGGTGGAGTTGACCTTCACGTCACCAATCTCCATGAACGGGGCCCATTCCTTGGTGAGCTTGTATTTGACGATCAGGTTCTGTTCGTAATCGCTCTTCTTGTTGTCGTAGCGGATGTAGTCAGTCTTGAAATAGATGAACTGATATTCGTACGCCCACTTACTGGCCGGTGTGTAGCCGAGCCAGCCCTCGAAACGATGGGTGGTCTGGTCATCCTTGATGTGATCGGGCAAATCCTCGTTGACCTGATCGCGGTCCAGCTTCTTGGTGTCCAGGCGATAGCGCGTGGCGGCGTAGAAGGCGTCGTTGATCTTGTAGTTGTACTTGAGGCCCAGCTTGTAGGTGGTCGAGTCCTTCGAGCTGTCCATCTGGAACGCGGGGGTCAACGTCGATTGCGGGCTGAGCTTGTAGTTGTAGCTGACGGTGAACTCATGCCCGTTGTTGACCATGTTGTCGTACGCGACATCTTCACGGTCCCCGGCTGTGCGGTATTTCATCTCCGCTTCAAATCCCAGGCCACTGTCCAGACGGTAGTTGAGCTTGATTCGATCAGCGTGGGCGCTGTCTTCCTCGGTGAACTGGTGGCGGTAGTTGATGCTGGCAGAGTCAGCGCTGACGTAGAGCGGCAGGCTGAAGGTCAGGGCAGTAACGAGCGTGCGTAGGGTGGTGTTCATACGGTCTTCTTTTTTGTTTTTGTTAGGGTCGTTTGACGGTTGCTACGGCAATACGTTGTTGCGTGTGGCTCTCATCTAAGGTGCCGATATACGTTATCGTACGACAAGATGACTCGTCTACCGCCCATCGATCGTTTTGAAACACTTTGAAACATATGTCCCCGTCGAATAGGGCTTTACAGCAATCTTCGTTATTCCTTAGTTGTCTTTAAAAATAGGGGTTTTACGGCGTTTCACGTGAAAAGCAGTGAATGGCGGGGCAGGTTATTGGGTCTTTTCAAGTGTTGTACGATGACCTATGATCGGTCGCAACAGACGACATTCCTGTCTCAAATCCAATAAGAAGGCTTAAGACGTCCATGAGAATCACAGCAGTCAACGTCCAGGTATTTTCCTACCCGACCCGCCGCGCAGTGGACAGCGCCGGCCATGCTCACCCCGGTGATGTCACCCAGGCGCAGATGGCTTTGCTGCGCATCCAGACTGAAGACGGCCAGGAGGGTTTTGCATTCGGCGCCCCTGAATTGATCCGCCCTTATGTGTTGGATGGGTTCGTGCGCAAAGTGCTGGTGGGGCAGAACGCCTTTGATCGCGAAAAGATCTGGCAAGACCTCGCCCATTGGCAGCGTGGCAGCGCCAGCCAACTGACCGACCGCGCCTTGGCCTTGGTTGAGCAGGCTCTGTGGGATTGGGCAGGACGCAAACTCGGCGTGCCAGTGCACAAGTTGATCGGTGGTTTCCGCGACAAGGTGCCGGCCTACGGCTCGACCATGTGTGGCGACGAACTGCCCGGCGGCCTCGCAACCCCCGAAGACTACGGCCGCTTTGCCGAGACCCTGGTGCAGCGTGGCTACAAGGCAATCAAGCTGCACACCTGGATGCCGCCGGTGTCCTTCGCGCCAAGCCCGCGCATCGACGTCAAGGCTTGCGCTGCTGTGCGTGAGGCGGTGGGCCCGGACATCGCGTTGATGCTCGACGGTTACCACTGGTACAGCCGCACCGAGGCGCTGTACATCGGTCGCGAGCTGGAGAAACTCGACTTCGCCTGGTTTGAAGAACCGATGATGGAAGAGTCAGCCGAGTCCTATGCCTGGCTCGCGGGGCAGCTGGATATTCCGGTGCTCGGCCCGGAAACCCTGTCCGGCAAACACCTCGCCCGCGCCAGTTGGGTCAAGCACGATGTGTGCGATATCTTGCGTGCCGGTGTCGCGGGCGTCGGTGGTATTGCGCCGTGCCTGAAGGTCGCGCACCTGGCCGAATCGTTTGGCATGGACTGCGAAATTCACGGCAACGGCGCCGCTAACCTGGCGGTGGTCGGTGCGATCAAGAACTGCACCTGGTACGAGCGTGGCCTGCTCCACCCGTACCTGGATTACGACGAAGTACCGGCCTACCTCAATCGCTTGGTGGACCCGATGGACAACGACGGTTTTGTGCACCTGTCCGACTTGCCGGGCCTGGGCGAAGACATCGATTTCAACTACATCGAGACCAATACGCTTAAAAGCTTCTGACGTTTACACGGTCAGTCCGGCATGCGTCGGGCTGATCAAGAGCCCTATAAATATAAAAAAGGCACTCTTGTTATGAGCATTTTCCCTTCGCTGTGGGCGCGGGTGTTCGTCGCCGCGCTGGCCGTTACCGCCGTACCGGCAAGCTTTGCCAAAACGCCGGCCGATCAACTGATCGTCGGCATGAGCATGATCAACCTGTTGTCCCTCGACCCAGCTGCCGCCACGGGTCTGGATGTGTCGGAAATCAACGCCAACCTGTATGACATGTTGCTGGTGCAGGACGTCGCCCAACCAGACCGACTGGTGCCAGCGCTGGCCGAGCGCTGGCAGGTCAGTGAGGACCGCAAGACCCTGACCTTTAACCTGCGCACCGGGGTGAAGTTCCAGTCCGGCAATGACTTGAGCGCCGAAGACGTTGCCTGGTCGCTGCACCGGGTGCTCAAACTTAACCTCGCACTCGCTTCCACCTGGAAGGCCTACGGCTTCACCGCCGAAAACGTCGAGCGCTACATGCGCGCCACGGACCCCACCACCTTCGTGATCGAACTGCCAAGGCCGACCGATCCGCTGCTGGTGCTCAACACCCTGGCGACCTCGCCCAGTGCGTTCATCCTCGACCGCAAAAAAGTCCTCGAACACCAGAAGGGCAGCGACATGGGCGCCGCCTGGCTGGTGACTCACGCGGCCGGCAGTGGCGCATTCGTGCTCAATGACTGGCGTGCCAACGACGTGATCCTGATGACGCGCTTCGATGGTTACTGGGGCGGCCCGGCCAAGCTCAAGCGCATCGTGATGCGCAACATGACCGAGTCGCAGTCATTGCGACTGATGATCGAGCGCGGTGACCTGGATATCGCCAAAGGCATGTCCGCGCCGGACATCGAAGCCCTGCAGAAAAGCGAAAAAGTACGCACCCAGACCCTGCAACGCGGCACCTTGTATTACGTGGCCCTGAGTGTGAAGCAGCCAATGTTCGCCGACGCCCGTGTGCGCAAGGCCGTGCGCTCGCTGATCGATTACCAGGGCATCAACCAGACGGTCATGCCCCATTACGGCGTGCTCAACCAGCGGCCGCTGCCATTGGGCCTGGCCGCGCGCCTGCCGGACCCTGGCTACAAGCTCAACGTCGAGCAGGCCAAAGCCTTACTGGCTGAAGCCGGTTACCCGAACGGCTTCAAGACCACCATCCGCGTGCTGGCCGAACCGCCGTTTATCAACATCGCCTCCAACCTGCAATCGACCCTGGCCCAGGCCGGCATCGAAGCCAGCATCATCACCGGCACTGGTAACCAGATCTACGGCGCCATGCGCGAGCGCACGTTCGACATCATCGTCGGTCGCGGCGGTGGCGGGGCGGAGCGGCATCCCCATTCCAGCCTGCGCACCCTGGTGTACAACCCGGATAACCGCGATGAAGCCAAGCTCACCAACTTCCAGGGCTGGCGCACATCGTTCTACAGCCCTGAGTTGAACCAGTTGATTGAGAGCGCGGAAGTCGAGCCGGATGCCGGTAAGCAACTGACTCAGTACCGCGAGATTCAGGAGCAGGTCGATCAACAGGTCGGAGCCATTTTGCCGGTCTCGCAGATGACCGACACCGTGGTGGTGTACACCGACGTGGCCGACTTCCAGGGCCATACCGCTGCGACCACGCGCTACAAAGACGTCTACAAAAAGCGCTGATCGATTTACCAGGAGCTCACTATGTTTGTTATGACTGCCTCTGTCATGGGCGCTCGCGCTTCCAATACCCTGCGGCGCGCCAGCACCGTGTTGGTGACGTTGCTCGGCCTGTTGGCGCTGACCTTTATCATCGGCCGGGTCATGCCGCTTGACCCCGTGCTGGCGGTAGTCGGGCCGGATGCCGACAGCTCCACCTACGACCAGGTGTACCGGTCGATGGGCCTGGACAAGCCGATCTGGACCCAATTCGGCCTTTACCTCAATGACCTGCTCCACGGTGATTTCGGCAACGCGTTGCTGACGGGTCACCCGGTGCTGGATGACATCCTGCGCGTGTTCCCGGCGACCATCGAACTGGCCACTCTGGCGATTCTGTTCGGCGTGTTGATCGGCTTGCCGCTGGGCGTGTGTGCGGCGAGCAACCAAGGGCGGCTCGGCGATCATGTGGCGCGGGTAATCACCTTGTTCGGTTACTCCACGCCGATTTTCTGGCTAGGCATGATGGGCCTGCTCGTGTTCTACGCCTGGCTCGGCTGGGCGGGCGGCGCGGGGCGCATCGACCTGGCCTACGACGGCATGGTGCCCGAAGTCACCGGCCTGTTGCTGATCGACACATCGCTCGCCCGCGACTGGGAAGCCTTCGCCAGCGCCCTGCGGCATATCGTGTTGCCGGCGCTGATTTTGGGCCTGAACTCGGTGGCGTACATCAGCCGCATGACCCGCAGCTTCATGCTGGAGCAGTTGTCCCAGGAGTACATCATCACTGCGCGGGTCAAGGGTTTGTCCCGTCGCCAAGTGGTGTGGGGGCATGCGTTTCGCAACATCCTCGTGCAGTTGCTCACCGTCGTTGCACTGGCCTATGGCTCGCTGCTGGAAGGCGCAGTGCTGATCGAAACCGTATTCGCCTGGCCGGGGTTCGGCCAATACCTCACCAGCAGCCTGATGCTTGGCGACATGAATGCGGTGATGGGCTGCGTGCTGGTGATCGGCTTGATTTTTGTCGCGCTCAACCTGATCAGCGATGCCTTGTACAAGGTGTTTGATCCGCGCACCCGTTAATGCGTCGCGCAGTACCGATAAAACTATAAGAAGAAGGAATTTTTCATGACATTTTCGAAACTGCACCTTGGCCTGCTGACCGCTGTGCTCGCGCTTGGCCCGATGACCCTGGCCAACGCCAAGACCCCGGCCGATCAACTGATCGTCGGCATGAGCATGGTCAACCTGTTTTCCATCGACCCGGCCAACGCGCCCGGCCTGGATGCGTCCGGCGTCAACGCCAATCTTTACGACACACTGATCAAGCGTGACCAGGGTAACCCGGAAAAACACCTGCCACAGTTGGCCGAACGTTGGGACATCAGCGAGGACGGCAAGCAGGTAACGTTTCATCTGCGCCAGGACGTGAAGTTCCATTCGGGCAACCCGCTGACCGCCGAAGACGTGGCGTGGTCGCTGTACCGCGTGATGAAGCTCAACTTCGGCCTGGCCACCACCTGGAAGGCCTACGGCTACAGCGTTGAGAATATCCAATCGCTGATCCGCGCCACGGACGCTCACACCCTGGTCATCGACCTGCCGCAGACCATGGACCCGCTGCTGCTGGTGGACTCTCTGGCGATCTCCCCGAGCGCTGTGGTAGTGGACCGCAAGACCGCCCTGGCCCATGAAAAAAACGGCGACCTCGGCGCCGGTTGGTTGGTGACGAACGAGGCGGGCAGTGGCCCCTTCGTGCTGACCAAATGGAGCGCCAACGATTCCCTGTTGCTGACCCGTTTCGACGGCTACTGGGGCGGCGCGGCGAAGCTTAAGCGCGTGGTGGTGCGGCACATGACCGAATCCCAGTCCCTGCGCCTGATGCTCGAACGCGGTGACCTCGACCTGGCCTACGGCATGGCCGCGCCGGACATTCGCGCCATCGACGGCTCGGACAAGATCCAAGTGCAGTCGCTGCCGCGCGGCACCATGTACTACGTCGCCATGAGTATGAAACAACCGGAATTCGCCAAGCCCAAGGTGCGTGAAGCGGTGCGCAACCTGATCGACTACAAGGGCCTGGACCAACAAGTGATGCCGTATTACGGAACGCTCAACCAGCAGCCGATGCAACTGGGTCTGGAAGCACGCCTGCCGGATCCGGGCTATCACATGGACGTGGCCAAGGCGAAAGCCCTGCTGACTGAGGCGGGTTACCCCGAGGGGTTCAACACCACCATCCGCACGCTGTCGGAACCGCCGTTCATTGATATCGCTGCGCGCCTGCAAGCGACCCTGGCCGAAGGCGGGATCAAGGCCAGCATCGTCACCGGCACGGGTAACCAGGTGTACGGCGCGATGCGCGCGCGCAATTTCGAGATCATCGTGGCCAGGGGCGCCGAGCGTTACCCGCACCCGTATTTCAGCCTGCGCACCTTTGCCTACAACCCCAACAACAGCGACGACGCCGGCCTACCGAACTTCCAGGGCTGGCGCGCCTCGTTCTTCAGCCCGCAGATCAACACCCTGATCGACCAGGCCGGCGTGACGCGTGATTCGGCGCAGCGGGTCAGCCTGTATCACCAGGCGCAAACCCTCTACGACCAGCAAGTGGGGCCGATCCTGATGATTTCGCAGATGACCGACACCGTGGTCAGCGCTGCCGACGTCAAGGGCTTCACCGGTGACGATGCCGAGGCCACCCGCTACCTGGGTGTCTACAAGCAGCGTTGAGTGCTTCCAGAATTCACACAGAGAAGATGCTTATGAATGCCAATCTGTCTTCCATCGAATCGGCGACGAAGCGCCCGGTGGACCGCTCGCCAGGCTCCAGCTTTGATGCCTTTTGCAAGAGTGGCCTGCGCGTGCTGCGTCACCTGCTGCGTAACCCTATGACCCTGGCGGGCCTGCTGGTGGCGCTGCTGTTGGTGGTGGTCGCGGCCTTTGCACCGTGGATCGCTACCCATGATCCGGTGGTGCAGAACCTCGCCGGCGCGTTGCAGGCACCGGGTTCGGCGCATTGGTTCGGCACCGATGAATATGGCCGGGATATTTTCAGCCGGCTGGTCTACGGCTCGCGGATCACGCTGTACATCATCGCCCTGGTCACAGTGATCGTCGGGCCTATCGGGCTGTTTATCGGCACCGTGTCGGGCTACTTCGGCGGTGCGGTCGATACCGTGTTCATGCGCCTGACCGATATCTTCATCTCCTTCCCCAGCCTGGTCCTGGCACTGGCGTTTATCGCGGCCCTCGGCCCTGGCCTGGAGCACGCGGTGGTGGCGATTGCATTGACCTCCTGGCCGCCGATTGCGCGGCTGGCGCGGGCCGAAACCTTGTCCCTGCGCAACGCTGATTTCGTCGTCGCAGTGGAGCTGCAAGGCGCGTCGCCGGCGCGGATTATCCTGCGCCATATCGTGCCGATGTGCCTGTCCTCGGTGATCATCCGCCTGACCATGAATATGGCCGGGATCATCCTCACCGCTGCCGCTTTGGGCTTTCTCGGCCTGGGTGCCCAGGCGCCGCTGCCGGAGTGGGGCGCCATGATTTCGACCGGCCGCCGCTACATGCTCGAATGCTGGTGGCTGGTGGCGGTTCCAGGGGCAGCGATCATGCTGGTCAGCCTGGCCTTCAACCTGCTGGGCGATGGCCTGCGGGACATCCTTGATCCGCGCAGCGAATAATCGGAGGAACACCTGATGTCCGCCATCAAACTGAATGTCGAAGGGCTTAATGTGCGCTTCGTCAGTGGCCAGAAAGAAACCCACGCCGTGCGCGATGTGTCCTTTACCTTGGGCCGGGAAAAACTCGCGATTGTCGGTGAGTCCGGCTCCGGCAAGTCCACCGTGGGTCGCAGCCTGCTGAAGCTGCATCCGCCCAGCGCCAAAATCACCGCCAAGGCCATGGCGTTTGGCGAGGTCGACCTGTTGTCGGCCAGTGAAAAAGCCATGCAGAAGATCCGCGGCCAGCGCATCTCGATGATCATGCAAGACCCCAAGTACTCGCTGAACCCGGTGGTCAAGGTCGGCGATCAGATCGCCGAAGCCTACCTGGCCCACCACAAGGCCAGCCGCAGCGATGCGCGAGAGCGCGTGTTGCAAATGCTGGAGCAGGTGCATATCCGCGACCCGCAGCGCGTCTATAACCTGTATCCCCATGAAGTCTCCGGCGGCATGGGGCAGCGCATCATGATCGCGATGATGGTGATCACCCGTCCGGAAGTGATCATCGCCGACGAGCCCACCTCGGCGCTGGATGTCTCGGTGCGCCAGCAAGTGCTCAACGTGCTGGAAGAGTTGGTGGACCAGCAGCAGATGGGGCTGATCTTCGTCAGTCACGACCTCAACCTGGTGCGCAACTACTGCGACCGCGTGCTGGTGATGTACGCCGGGCGCGTCGTCGAATCCCTGGCCGCCTGCGACCTGCAGTACGCCGAACATCCCTACACCCGTGGCCTGCTAGCCGCGCTGCCGAGCATGGACAACCGCCGCGTGCACTTGCCGGTGCTCAAGCGCGATCCTCTCTGGCTGACTCAATAAGGAACCTGACCATGCCCATGATCCAAGCGCACGCCTTGAACCTGAGCTTCGGCACAGGCGCTGCCATCAACCAAGTGCTGCACGATGTGAGCCTGAGTGTCGCCGACGGTGAATCGTTCGGTCTGGTGGGGGAGTCCGGCTCGGGCAAGACCACCGTGCTGCGCTGCCTGGCCGGGCAATACCGGCATTGGAGCGGCGAGCTGAGCATTGCCGGCGCGCCGCTGCAGCACAAGATTCCCAAGGAGCATTTTCGCAAAGTGCAGATGGTCTTCCAGGACCCCTACGGCTCCCTGCATCCCCGGCACACCATCGACACCGCGTTGCGCGAGCCGCTGATTATCCATGGGGTAGGGGACAAGGACGACCGCATCAACGAGATCCTGCTCAAGGTCGGTCTGAACGACAGTTTTCGCTTTCGCTATCCGCACCAGCTCTCCGGCGGCCAGCGCCAGCGTGTGGCGATCGCGCGCGCTTTGATTCTGGAGCCGCGGGTACTGCTGCTGGATGAGCCGACCTCGGCGCTGGATGTCTCGGTCCAGGCCGAGATCCTCAACCTGCTGGCGGACCTGCGCCAGCGCGAGAAACTCACCTACCTACTGGTCACCCATGACCTGGGTGTAGTCACTCACTTGTGCGATCGGGTGGCGGTGATGCAGCACGGCAAGATCGTCGAGTTGCTCGACTGCCAGGCCCTGAGCCAGGATCAAGCGGCGCACGATTACACGCGCATGCTGGTGCAGGCCAGCCGCGACTTCAGTCAGGAGTCTGAGCGGCGGCGTGTGGGATAAACGCTTAGTCATCGTACAACATGGCTTTTCTCGATTGATGTGATTTTTCAGATAAGTGTCTATTTCATTGGGTTAAATGGCAATTTTCTCAAGATAGGCACTTATAGGGTAGCTTTACTATTTTTGTAGTTGTACGATGACTTACCTCTTAAGGTATTCCATCCAAATTTCGAACAAAGGTTTGTGAACATGACGCCACAAGAACTAAAAACAGTCCTGTCTTCCGGCTTGCTCTCCTTCCCGGTTACCGACTTTGATGCCGCTGGCGACTTCCGCGCCGACACCTACGCACGCCGCCTGGAATGGCTGGCACCTTACGGCGCCAGTGCGCTGTTCGCGGCAGGGGGTACCGGGGAGTTCTTCTCTCTGGAGCCCAAGGAATACACGCAGATCATCAAGACCGCCGTGGACACTTGCAAAGGCCAGGTGCCGATCCTCGCCGGTGCCGGTGGCCCTACGCGCCAAGCGATTGCCTACGCCCAAGAAGCTGAGCGCCTGGGCGCTGCCGGCATCTTGCTGATGCCTCATTACCTCACCGAAGCCAGCCAGAAAGGGTTGGTGGCCCATGTTGAGCAGGTGTGCAACTCGGTGGATTTCGGTGTGGTGGTGTACAACCGCAACCTGTGCCGCCTCAACGCCGACAGCCTGGAACAACTGGCCGAACGCTGCCCGAACCTGATTGGTTTCAAGGACGGCATTGGTGAAGTCGAATCCATGGTCAGCATCCGCCGTCGTCTGGGCGACCGCCTGACCTACCTCGGTGGTCTGCCGACTGCCGAAGTCTATGCCGCCGCCTACAAAGCCCTCGGCGTGCCGGTTTACTCCTCGGCGGTGTTCAACTTCATCCCGAAAACCGCGATGGACTTCTACCGCGCCGTGGCCGCCGACGACCACGCCACCGTAGGCCGTTTGATCGATGATTTCTTTCTGCCGTACCTGGCGATTCGTAACCGCTGTGAAGGCTATGGCGTGAGCATCGTCAAGGCCGGTGCTCGCCTGGTTGGCCACGACGCCGGCCCGGTACGCGCGCCACTGACCGATCTGCTGCCCGATGAAGTGGAGCAACTGGCGGTGCTGATCAAGTCCCTCGGCGCTCAATAAAACGTTGGTCGGCGGCGCCCTGATGGCGCCGCTGTCCGGTCTGCCTGCAAGGAGTCCACCATGCCCCATTGCATCATCGACTGCCCCGCGACCCTGGCCCAACGCGTCGGCGAACAACGTCTGCTCGCCACCGTGCATGACGCCCTCGACGGGTTCGGCGTGTTCAAGCCCGGCGACATTAAAGTGCGCCTCAACGGCTTCACCCATTATCGCTGCGGCACCACTCAAGACGACTTCGTGCACGTGGCCCTGTATCTGTTCGCCGGGCGCACGGCCGAACAACAACGCAGCCTCGCCTCGGCGACACTCGCCGCCCTGGTTGAACTGCTGCCACAGGTCGAAGCACTGTCCATGGACGTGCGCGAAATGCCCCGCGAAAGATTCATCAACCGCAGCCAATACCTCGAAGAGTCCGGGCGACCGATGTAGCCCTCAACGTTAATACCGGCAAAAACAAGGAGAACAACATGCCGTATCAACCCTCGCAAAAATCCTCAGCGCGTTGCGCACTGGCCCTCATCGCCCTGGGTTGCAGCTCGCTGTCCTGGGCGCTGCAGGCACCGTCGAAAGTGCAAGTCCCGACCCTGGCTTATGACGACCAGCACATCATCCTGGTCTGGGAAAAACCCGCTGATCATGCCGGCATCAAGGATTACCGGGTGTACGCCAACGGCACCTTGCTGGGCAGTGCCAACGCCAACAACGATCAGGTGTCACCGGCCAAGCCCTACATCGACCAGTTCTACCGGCAGGACACGGCCAATTTCCACCATCGCATCGGCATTCACAGCTACACCGCCCAGGGCCTGAAGCCCGACACGGCCTACCGTTTCACCGTGCGTTCGGTGGATGGCAACGGCAAGGAGTCGGCAGACAGTGCCCCCGTGCAGCAACGCACCACCAAGGTCGCGGCCCTGTTTGACGTGAAAAAGTACGGCGCCAAGGGCGATGGCAATCAACTCGATACCCTGGCCATCCAGAGCGCCATTGATGCCTGCACCCCGGGCTGTAAAGTCCTGCTGCCCAAAGGCACCTACAAAAGCGGTGCGCTCTACCTCAAGAGCAACATGACCCTGGAGATCGCCGAAGGGGCGACCCTGCTCGGCTCAGAGCGCGCCGAAGATTACCCGTTGGCTGGTTACATCCAATACCCGTATTCCACCACCGTACGCCCGGCCTCGCTGATCAACGCGTTGCCCCGCGATCCGCGCCAGCATCAGTCATTTGAAAACATCCGCATCGTCGGTAAGGGAACCCTCGACGGCAATGGCTGGAAGCGCAACGCCGATGTCGTCGATGAGCGTGGCCAGGCACTGCCGTTTTACCTGCCCAGCGACAACACCCGCTATGCCCAGGACGGCCTGCTTGCCAAGGCCCAGGTGGAGCAAGCCGTCGCTCGCGGCATGAATGTGAAGGACGCGTATGGGCAAATGCGCTCCTCGCTGATCACCCTGCGTAACGTCAAGAACGTGTTCTACGGCGGCTTCACCGTGGTGAACCCGGCGTTCCACGGCATCATGAACCTGGAGACCGAAAACGTGGTGCTGGCCAACACCACCCACAAGACCTACGACGCCAACAACGGCGACGGCATCGAATTCGCCAACAGTAAGGGCGCGATGGTCTTCAACAACTTCTTTGACACCGGCGACGACTGCGTCAACTTCGCCGCCGGCACTGGTGCGAATGCCGTGCACCAGCCGCCCCAGGAAGATGCGTGGATTTTCAACAACTACTTCCGCAAGGGCCACGGCATGGTGGTGGCCGGCAGTCATACCGGTGCGTGGATCCAGAACATCCTGGCTGAAGACAACGTCTCCGACGGCACTGATGCCGGGTTGCGTATGAAGAGCACCAACTTCATGGGCGGGGGCGCGCGCAACGTTATCTTCCGGGATTCGGCGATTCGCAACACGGTCAAGCAGGCGTTCATCTTCACCCTCGACTACAACGACCCGAACGCCAAACTCGATTATCAGCGCTCCACGATTGCCGGGCAGTTCAGGGACATCCGCGTGACTGACGTCAGTGTGGAAAATGCCCAGGGCGCGGCGATCGAGGTCAAGGGCGATGCCGCGCACAATGCCTATCATCAGGGGTTGGTGTTCGAGCGTGTGCGCTTCAGCGGCGCGGCCAAGGCGCGTATTGATGGGCTGAAAGATTCACGCTTCGAGCGTGTGGTGTTCAGTCAGACCGGTGGGGGCAATCCGTGGCAGGTGAGTGGTAGCCACGGGCTGGTGTTCAAGGACGTGGTGCCGACGCCCTAAGCGTAAGTAGCAACGTGGTTAACGGGGCGACTCCAGATCAAAAGCAAGAGCTCGGCGGCCTTGGCGCCGACCGGGTTCTTAAACTGAACTCCGTCCAAATGTGGGAGGGGGCTTGCCCCCGATGGCAGTGTGTCAGTCACCGATGATTAGCTGACACTCACTCATCGGGGGCAAGCCCCCTCCCACATTTTGATTTCCGTAGATCAGATAGACCTCGCTTTGCTCAGGCTTTGGCGCGCGGGAGACGAAGAACGAAGCTCGGCTGCATGCATGAGAAAGCTGCGTTAATCGCCAGCGGCTGTGCTCAAAGATTGATAGCATTGGGCCACTTATTTCGAGTATTCCTAATGTCTCCTGGCCTTATCCGCGTACTTGTCCTGGGCTTTATTTTGATGCTGTCGAGCCTGTCCGTCCTGGCGGCCAATACGCCGTGTTCAGGTCGTAAAGGAGGTATCGCTGGTTGTGATGGGGATGTATTCCTGTGCAACGACGGCTCCATAAGCGCTTCTAAAAAAAGCTGCACCGCCTACACGGGCAACCGCCTGGCACGCCCCGCCGTGCAGCCGCTGCAAGGTCGCTCGCAGAGTTGCAGCTGCGGTAGCGGTGCGTACTGTACCGGGCCACGGGGCGGGGTGTTTTGCCTTACGCCTTCCGGGCAGAAAAGTTACCGGCGCCACTAAACAACAGCGAAATGCGTAGCTGTGGCGCAAAAGGGGGACAAAATAGCGGCTTGCCATTCAATTTTCATAAAAGCGTAACAATGCTGATGCAGAGTTCCGGGAGCCCGTAATCACAAGGATTTCCCTGAATGAAACGTCTGATGAAGTCTGCTGCACTCGCCGTTGCGGTTTCTCTAAGTGCCACCTCGGTATTTGCCGCCGAAAACGTCCGTCTGACAGGTTCTGGCGCCAGTTTCCCAGCGCCGATCTATCTCACCTGGTTCAAGGATTTCAGCAAGAAGACCGATGGCGTCACGGTTGACTACCAATCCAAGGGGAGCGGGGCGGGTGTTCAGGACTTCCTGAACAAAACCGTGGACTTCGCCGCCAGTGACTCGGCCATGAAAGATGAAGACATTGCCAAGGTCGCCGAAGGCGTGCAGTTGCTGCCGATGACCGCGGGCGAAATCGTGCTGGCGTTCAACCTGCCAGGCAATCCTAAAGAGCTGAAGTTGCCACGCGATGTGTACTCCAACATCTTCCTGGGCAAGATCACCAAGTGGAACGATCCGCAGATCGTCGCTGCCAACCCTGGCTTGAAACTGCCGGATATGCCGATCACCGTGGTCGTGCGTGCAGACTCCAGCGGTACCACTGCCGTCTTCACCAAGCACTTGGCGGCCATCAACCCACAGTTCCAGAAGGACTTGGGTGAAGGCAACACCGTCAACTGGCCTTCCAGCGACAAATTCATCAAATCGCCGAAGAACGATGGCGTGACCGCCACCGTACGCCAGACCCCAGGCGCGATTGGCTACATCGAATACGGCTTCGCCAAATTGGCCAAGGTTGACTTTGCCCAGCTGCAAAACAAGGCCGGCAAGTACGTGGTTCCTAACGCCGAAAGCGGTGCCGAAGCACTGGCTGCGGTGAAGATGCCGGAAAGCCTGGTGGCCTGGCTGCCGGACCCGGACGGTGCCAAGTCCTACCCGATCACCTCCTACACCTGGATGATCTTCCGCAAAGACAACGGCAACCCGGCCAAGGCCAAGGCCATGCGTGAAATGGTCGAATACAGCCTGACCGAAGGCCAGAAAATCGCTGACTCGATGGGCTATATCCCACTGCCGCCATCGGTAGTCGATCAGGTTCGCAAAGCATCCGCCAACATCCAGTAACGCCCGTGAGGCCTCTCTCGGCGGGTGCTGTCAGCCTTGCCGGGAGAGTTACCCCCCTGTTCCGGAATTAGCCAATGAACACACCTTTTGTCGTACCGGGTAACCCGGACTCTGCCTGCCAGCCACCTTCTACGAAGGACTTCCTGGTTGATCGCACCTTCCGTGCGCTTGCGCGGATAGGTGTGGTTCTGGTGCTGGCGTTGGTGTTTGCCCTGGTGTTTGAAGTCGGGCGCAAGGCCCTTCCAGGCATGGAAAAGCACGGTTTTGACGTGATTTTCGGAAGCGTCTGGGACGTTAACCAAGGCAAGTACGGCATTCTGCCGGCCATCTGGGGCACGCTTTACAGTGCCTTCATCGCGTTACTGATCGCAGGTGTTTTCGGCGTCAGCATGGCGATTTTCCTTACCCAAGATTTTTTGCCGGCGAAGCTGGCGGCGGTGTTTCGCACTATCGTCGAACTGCTCGCGGCCATTCCTAGCGTCGTTTATGGCCTGTGGGGCATTTACGTGGTGATTCCGGCGATCCGGCCTTTGACCGCTTGGTTGAACACCGAACTCGGCTGGATCCCTTTTTTCGGCACCTCCTTGAGCGGTCCGGGGCTGCTCCCGGCCGCGCTGGTGTTGGCGATCATGATTCTGCCGACCATCGCTGCCGTGTCCCAGGACGCCCTCACCGCCGTGCCGATGAAAACCAAGCAAGCGGCCTACGGTATGGGCACCACTCACTGGGAAGCGATTCTCAAGGTGATGGTGCCGTCCGCCGCTACCGGCATCTTCGGTTCCCTGGTGCTGGGCCTGGGCCGCGCACTCGGTGAAACCATGGCCCTGGCCATGCTGGTGGGCAATGCCAACAACATCTCTCTGTCGCTGTTCGCACCGGCCAATACCCTGGCGGCCTTGCTGGCGCTGAACTTCCCGGAAGCCGGGCCGAACGAGATCGAGGTGCTGATGTACGCCGCACTGGTGCTGATGTTGATCACGCTGATCGTCAATATCTTCGGCTCCATGATCATGATGTACGCCCAACGGGGTAATAAGTGATGACTGATCTCACTGCTGCAACCGACCTGACGTCCCCCGCCGGTGCAATGCCCAGCCTGCAGCGCCGGTTCGAAGGCCGCGCCCTGCGCAGCCTGGTATTGACCACCCTGGTCTGGACAGGCGCGCTACTGGCCAGTGTGCCGCTGATTTCCGTGCTCTACATGCTGATCATGCGTGGCGGCGCGCGCCTGAGCCTTGAAGTGTTCACCGAGCTGCCGCCGACTGGTTTCGAGACCGGCGGTGGTTTCGGCAACGCGATGGCCGGTACCTTCGTGATGGTCGGCATCGCCGCTGCCATCGCCGTGCCGGTCGGCATCATGGCGGCGATCTTCCTCGCCGAACTGGGCCCAGACAGCAAGCTGGCGAACGCCGCGCGTTTTGCCGCGAAGATGCTCACCGGCCTGCCTTCCATCCTGGCCGGTGTATTCGCCTACGCCTTGGTAGTCATGACCACCGGCACCTACTCGGCTCCGGCCGGTGGTGTGGCACTGGCGGTACTGATGCTGCCGATCGTGGTCCTGACTGCTGAAGAATCGATGCGCATGGTGCCCAAGATCATGAAGGACGCCGCCTACGGCATGGGCTGCACCCGCTCCCAAGTGATCTGGAAAATCGTCCTGCCCACCGGCCTGCCGGCAATCCTCACCGGCGTGATGCTTGCCGTGGCTCGCGCCGCAGGCGAAACCGCGCCGCTGTTGTTTACCGCACTGTTCAGCAAC
The DNA here is from genome assembly GCF_052113765.1 of Pseudomonas sp. W22_MBD1_FP4. Lineage (NCBI taxonomy): Bacteria > Pseudomonadati > Pseudomonadota > Gammaproteobacteria > Pseudomonadales > Pseudomonadaceae > Pseudomonas > Pseudomonas sp. W22_MBD1_FP4. Next base: position 141,116 of record NZ_JBGQOI010000016.1, read on the forward strand.
TACTGGATCTACCACGACGGCAGCCTGGCGGTGATGAACCCGACGGCCTCGCTGGCCGTGCTGATTTACAACTTCTCCGGCATGCCCTTCGACAACCAGCTTGAACTCGCCTGGGCGGCGTCGCTGGTACTGGTAATGATCGTGCTGGTCGTGAATATCGTGAGCCGTATTTTCGGCAAGCCAAAGTATTGAAAACGGGAGCATCTGAATCTTGAACGTCTCAACTGCGCAAATAGCCGCTCCGTTTGTCACCCAGGCGCCTGTGGTCATGGACTGCAAGCTGGATAAGATCTTCTACGGCAACTTCCTGGCCGTACGTGACAGCCATGTGCCGATCGAAAAGAACAAGATCACTGGCTTCATCGGTCCTTCCGGCTGCGGCAAAAGTACCGTGTTGCGTAGCCTCAACCGCATGAACGACCTGGTCAAAGGTTTCCGCTTTGAGGGCCACGTGCACTTCCTCGGGCAGGACGTCTACGGCAAGGGCGTGGATCCAGTGGTCGTGCGCCGCTATATCGGCATGGTGTTCCAGCAGCCGAACCCGTTCTCGATGAGCATCTTTGACAACGTCGCTTTCGGCCTGCGCCTGAACCGCTACAAAGGCGACCTGGGTGACCGCGTCAAACACGCCCTGCAAGGTGCGGCGTTGTGGGATGAGGTCAAGGACAAACTCAAGGTCAGCGGCCTGTCGCTGTCTGGTGGTCAGCAGCAACGCCTGTGTATCGCCCGTGCCATCGCCACCGAGCCAGAAGTGCTGTTGCTCGATGAGCCCTGCTCGGCACTCGACCCGATTGCCACGCGCCGTGTCGAGGAGTTGATGGTTGAGCTGAAGAAGGACTACACCATTGCCCTGGTGACCCACAACATGCAGCAAGCCATTCGTGTGGCTGACACCACGGCGTTTTTCTCGGTGGATATTTCCCAAGGCACGCGTACCGGCTATCTGGTTGAGATGGGCCCTACGGAGCAGATTTTCCAGAACCCGCGCGAGCAAATGACCGGTGACTACATCACCGGTAAGTTCAGCTGAACCCTGCGCGAGCTCGGACGCTCGCGCATTTTCACCTGTTTATAGGAATGCCAATGCCAGCAACACGACGCCTTGATTTGCCCGCGATTGAACGTGCACTGCGTGAGGTACAGCAGCGCTTTGCCGAGCTCAGTCGGGACTTTACCGAGCCGCGCGATCCGTTGACTGACGAAGTGCTGCATAACGTGCTTGAAGGCTATGCGCTGATTGACGACTACGTGGCGCGGGGCGTCGACCTGTTTGACCTTCAGCAACTGAACCTGATGCTGGAGATCAACGCCACCGTACTCTGTGGCAGCGACCCGACCCGCCGACTGGAATACGCCCAGCACCTGGCGGCGACCGAAGAACACTTCTTCAACAACGTCGAGGGCGGCATCAAGGACTTGTACAACTGGTACTGCGCGTACCGCAGTGAATCGGTCTGGAAGCGTGCAGCCGGGGTGTATGTACGCATCCTCAGCAAGCCGCAGTTGTTCATCGAAGGCAACAACCGCAGCGGCTCGCTGATTGTCAGCTATTTGCTGATGCGTGCAGGATTGCCGCCGTTCGTGCTGTCGCTGGAGAACGCCGAAGGCTACTTCAACCCCTCATCAGTCATCCGCAACTCAGCCAAACATGGCGTCAAGGCGTTGTACGAATTGCCCAAGATCAAGAAAAAATACGCAGCCTTCCTCGAACAACAGGCACCGGATCCAATGAAGTTTTTTCTTAAAGACCAGGCCGTGCCCGTCGCCCAAGGGGGCCATTGATGAGCGATTCTCTCCTGTTCGCCAGGGCAGGGCAGGCCCTCCAGCGCCTTCTCCCGATGCAACTGCTTAAGCGCCCGCGCATCCGCATTTCGTTCGACATAGACGACACCCTGGCCTGCCAGCTCCACCACTGCGACGTCGAGCCGAGCCGGCTGCCGGCCTGCGTGCACCGTTGGCTGGGTGAACCGCTGCGAATCGGCACGCGCTCCCTGACCCGCGAACTCCGCCGCCAGGGCTGCAGCATCTGGGTCTATACCTCGTCCGGTCGCACGCCGTCCTATATCCGACGGTGGCTGATGCTGTACGGCATCCGTGTCGACGGCGTGGTCAACAGCGTGCTGCATAACCAGGCACTGACGGCGCACGGGCTGTCGAATTCACCGTCGAAATTCCCACCGGCCTTCGACATCGACCTGCATGTGGATGACTCCGAAGGTGTGCGCATTGAAGGCCATGACCACGGTTTTCGCGTGGTGGTGGTGGACCCTCAGGACGAGCACTGGGCGCAGCGGGTGTTGGAGGCCGTCGCGCAGGTTCAGGCGCAACTCGCCCGTCAGCAACCCCTCAGGCACGCACCAACAACACAGAGCGCGCGCAGGTTTTTTCTGCCTGAGGCGCTCTGAAAATCCTTGGGTTGGCCCGCCTCAACGCATATGCAAAATAATCGGACTGCTGCTCGCAGGGTCCGTATGCCCACGCAGTTTACCCACTGCCTTGGCGTCCACCGCGCCCCCCTGATTACCCCAAGTACCGCGCACATACGTCAGCACGTCGGCGATTTCCTGATCAGACAACTGTTCACGAAACGCCGGCATGCGATACGCATCCGGCACGCCAGCGGCGACCACGCGTTGTGCGCCATTGAGGGTGATGTTGATCGCTGACGCCGTCTCCTTGACCAGCGCCGAGGTGGCGCCGGCCAGGGGCGGCATCCACTCGGGCTGGCCTTTGCCATCAGCGCCGTGGCACGAGGCGCACCGGGTTGCGTAGGTGTGGGCGCCGGGTGCGTCCGGGCGCGCGTCGGCGGTCACGTACTGCCAGGGCGTGCCGTCGCGCTGCGGGTCGCCGGGCAGCGACTTGAGGTAGCGGGCGATGGCCGCCAGGTCGTCGTCGGCCATGAACTGGGTGGAGTTGTTGAACGCTTCGGTCATCGAGCCGTAGACCACCGCGTGCTGGTTGCGGCCGGTCTTGAGGAACTGCACGATCTCAGGCTCGCTCCAGCGGCCCAAGCCGCTGTTGGGGTCCTGGCGCAAGCTGGGTGCGTACCAGCCATCGAGCAGGGCGCCAGCGAGAAACGGCTTGCCGGAGTCATCCAGGGCCTTTTCGTTGAAGGCCAGACCACGCGGCGTGTGACAACTGCCGCAATGGCCAGGCCCTTGGACGATGTAGGCGCCGCGATTCCACAGCGCGTCCTGGTTGGGGTTGGCGGCGTAGGTGGCTGTGGGTGCGAACAGGCCGTTCCACAGTGCGATGGGCCAGCGCATGTTCAGCGGCCAGGGAATATCGCTGGGGATATTCGGCTGGTTGGCCGGTTGCACGCCTTTCATGAAAAACGCGTACATCGCCTGTATATCGTCGTCGCTGAGCTTGGCATACGACGGGTAGGGCATGGCCGGGTACAACCGTCGGCCGCCCGGTGCCACGCCGTGGCGTACCGCTCGGTCGAAGTCGGCGAGGCTGTAAGTGCCGATCCCGTGGGTAGGGTCCGGGGTGATGTTGGTGGCGTGAATTGCACCCAGCGGCGTGGCCATTTCCAGGCCACCGGCGAACGGTGCCTTGTCGGGCAGGCTGTGGCAGGCCACGCAGTCGCTGAGGCGGGCGACGTACTCGCCGCGACTGACCAGGGCCGGGTCGAAACTGGCGGCCTGTGCCGGTTCAAACGGTGTGGCCGGTTGGCGGGTGACATACCAGGCCATCAGGCCGGCGGCGATGACGCAGGGCAGCGCGAGCCAGCCTACGGTTCTTGCGAATCGACGGTTGTTCATGGGCGGTCTCGCTCGGTTAGCTGAAGGTGTGTCGGCTTAATGGCAGGCTGCGAACACGCTGGCCGGTCAATTGCGCCACCGCGTTGACCACGGCCGGCGCCACAGCGGGGAGCGGAGGCTCACCGATGCCGCCCATCTTTTCACCACTCTCGATGATCTTTACGTGCACCTGCGCCATGCGTGACGGCGGCAGGATCGGGTAAAGGTCGTAATTGCGCGCCCGTGGCTTGCCGTCCACGTACACCGCTTCCTCCAGCAAAGTCTGCGATAAGCCCAGGGCTACCGCGCCGTTGACCTGAGCTTCGACAATCGCCGGGTTGACGATGCTGCCAGGGTCGATGGCTTCCCAGATGTGGTGCACCTTGACCTGGCCGTGTTCAATCGACACCTCGGCGATCACCGCCGCGTGAGAACCGAACGGCGAGGCCATGGCCACGCCACGCGCTCGTCGTGTGCCGTCTTCGGCGGTGTAAGGGCCACGCTTCCAGCCGCCGGACAACTCGGCCACCGCTTTGAGTAAAGTCGTCAACCGAGGGTTGTCCCGCAGCAAATGCAGGCGCAACTCATACGGGTCGCGTTTGCCTTGGTCGGCCAGTTCATCGAGGAACGCTTCGTAGAAGAAGTCATTGAGCGAGTTACCCACCGACCGCCAGTAGCCGAGCATGGCCGGGCCTTTGACATAGATCTGTGCGATGCGTTTGTTGGGGATGGCGTAGCTCTTGCCAGTCAGGCCTTCGAGGGCCGTGGGGTCGAGTTTTTCGCCCTGTTTGCCGGCGATGGCTTCGCTGGGGCCTTCGGTGGCACTGACGGCTTCGATGGCAACGGGCAGGCCGTCGGCATCCAGCGCGGCCCGGAACTTGACCACCGCAACCGGGCGCAGTACATCGCGCAGGAACTCTTCTTCACGGCTCCAGATCAGCTTGACCGGTCGGCCCACCGCCTTGGCCAGCGCAATGGCCTGCGGGTAAGGGCTGGCCGAGTCATAGAGGAAATGCCGGCCAAAAAAACCGCCCAGTAGCGGTGAGTGCAGATTGATTTGTGCAGGCGCCAGGCCGGTGCGCTTGGCGATGTCAGCGCGGAACATGTCCGGCGCCTGGTTGGGCAGCCAGATGTCCAGGGAACCGTCGGGGTTGAAACGCGCCAGGGCTGAAGGCGGCTCCAACTGGGCGTGATTGACGTACTGGTTGTGGTAGGTGGCCTCGATCTGGGTCTTGGCGTTTTTCAGTGCGCCGGCCACATCGCCTTCGTTTTCATCGTCACGGGCCGGGCCTTGCTGGGTGGCGAGGAAATCGCGGAAGCCATCGCTGGAAAAGTCGGCGGGCATCGCGCGGACTTTGGCGTCAGCGGCCGCTTCCAACCAGTCGACCTGGATGGCTTCTACCGCGCGCTTGGCATGCCACCAGCGTTCGGCGACGACCGCCACTGCGCCAGGCAGTTGATGCACCGAGTGCACGCCTGGCATGGCTTCGACCTGCGCCTGGTTACGCAGGCTGCCCACGGTCATGCCCAGGCGCGGCGCGTGTTGCACGGCGGCGTGGAGCATGTCGTCGACTTTCAGGTCGATGCTGTACAGCGCCTTGCCAGTGGATTTGTCGTAGGCGTCCACACGCTTGACCGGTTTACCGATCCAGCGGAATTGACTCGGGTCGCGCAGGGTAATGCTCGCGGCGTCAGGCACCGGCATGTCCAGGGCGCGGCTGGCCAACTCGCCATAGCCCAGGGAACGACCGGACGCAGCGTGAACCACGCGGCCGGGTTGAGTGGTCAATTGGGCCACTGGCACACCTAGCTGCTCGGCGCCGGCCTGCAGCAGCATGGCGCGGGCGAGGGCGCCCAGGCGACGCATGGTGGGATAGCTCATGCGCACCGACATGCTGCCGCCGGTGATGCGCATACCGTTGTCCATCACCACATAAGCCTCACCGGGCGGCGCAGCTTCAACGATGAACGTGGCCGGGTCGGCGTCGAGTTCTTCGCCGACAATCTGCGCCATGGCGGTGTGGGTGCCCTGACCGCCTTCCATAAAGGGGCTGAGCAGGCGAACAGTGCCGTCCGGGCGAATCTCCAGAAAGGCCGGCACTTGGGTGCCACGTTCTGTCGTCGCGCCGGTGGCAGCCTGCACCCGGCCCGAGCCGAGCGGCAGGCCGAAACCGATGACCAGCGCCCCCACGGCCGTACTAGCCAGGAAGCGTCGGCGGGACAGGTTGACCGGCTCGTCCAGGGAGAGGCCGGGGATGAGTCCTGGCATATTCATCAGGCAGTCTCCTTCCCGGCGGCCAGGTCGTACATGGCGGTATGGATGGCGTTGTAGGTACCGCAGCGGCACAGGTTGACCATCGCTGCGTCGATCTGCTCTTTGGTGGGAGCGGGGGTGTGCTTGAGCAGCGCGGTGGCTGCCATCACTTGTCCGGACTGGCAGTAACCGCACTGCGCTACCTGGTGCTCGACCCAGGCACTCACGACACGTTTGCCCACGTCATCGGCTTCGATGGCTTCGATGGTGGTGATCTCGCGGCCAACGACCCCGGCTACCGGGGTGACGCATGAACGCACTACATTGCCGTCCACCAGCACCGAGCACGCGCCGCATTGGGCCAGGCCGCAGCCGTATTTGGTACCGGTCATGCCCAGATTGTCGCGGATTACCCACAGCAATGGCGTGTCGGCTTCGGCCTCGACCTGATAGGCCTTTTGGTTGATACGTAATTCCATGGCTGGCTCACCTGCTGATCATCGGTTGGTGGTGCTGATTTCTTATAGGAGTGGTGCGACGAGAAGTCGCCCATCGTCGAACTCTAGACCACCGCGCAAGGGGTATCTATCTGCTGGCCGCCATATTCAGAGGATCAGGCAAGGATTTAACAGGATTGGGTGACTGACAGCGGTGAAGCCCGGTGGTGGAGTCTGGCCTTTGCGTGGTGATCAGGCTTTCTGTCATGAACAGGTTTCTGTGATGAACGGTCTTTTTGTGGTTGTTAGGGTTTCTGTGGTGCGCGGTCTTTTTGTGGTTGTGAGGGTTTCTGTGGTGCACGGTCTTTTTTGTGGTTGTGAGGGTTTCTGTGGTGCACGGTCTTTTTGTGGTTGTGAGGGTTTCTGTGATGCACGGTCTTTTTGTGGTGAGCGGGCTTGCCCCGCGCTGGGCTGCGGAACAGCCCCAAAACTGCCACCGAGATTTACCGGAAGAAATGCGGTGTTCTTGATGGGGCCGCTTCGCAGCCCAGCGCGGGGCAAGCCCGCTCACCACAGGACATCCGTTCACCACAACAAATCCATTCACCCCATAACATCCATTCACCACAAAAAATCCGCTCACCCCAACAGCAAGAGCACCCCATATCTATCGCTATTCAGGCCCACCCCTCACGCACTGCATTGCGAATCCCTTCCAGCAACATGGCAAACGCCGGGTTGTCGTTGTTTTCACGCCAGATCAGGTGCAATTCGCTCTGCGCGCCTTCGCCCAGGTCGATGTCGCGGAACACCACGTTCTTGAACACTACGCTGCTGGCGCAACGAGGTACAAGGGCCAGGCCCATGCCGGCGTTGACCAGCGCGAGGATGGTCAGGGACGAGCCGAGCCACTGCACATAATCTGGCGCGACGCGGGCCGAGCGCAGCAGGCCGGTGAGCAGTTCGTTGAAGGGCGGGTAGGCGGCGTGGGCGTACATGAGGAAGGGTTGGGCGTCGAGGTCGTGCACGCTGACCGTCTCGGCGTTGGCCAGGCGATGGCTGCTCGGCACCGCCAGCACGAAGGGCTCGCGGACCAGGCATTCGGTGGCGTAGCCCGGTTCCAGCAGGGGCGCGCGGACGATGCCCAGGTCGATGCGTCGGGCGCGCAGGGCTTCGTATTGTTGGTAGGTGTTCATCTCGGCCAGGTCGATCTTGACGTGAGGCTGCTTGAGACGCGCCTCGGCGATCACCTTGGGCAGAAACTCATACACCGCGCTGCCGACGAAGCTGATATTGACCGTGCCGATATCGCCTTCTGCAAACCGTCGCGCGGTCACGGCCGCTTGCTGGGCAAGCTCCAGCAGGTTCTGGGCTTCGATGAAAAACGCGCGGCCAGCAGCGGTGAGCGCGACGCTGCGAGTGGTGCGGGTGAACAGCTCTACGCCCAAGTGGTGTTCGAGCAATTGGATCTGCCGGCTCAGCGGCGGCTGGGTCATGTTCAGCCGTTCCGCAGCGCGGCGGAAATTCAGCTCAGTGGCTACGGTGGTGAAGCAGCGCAGTTGCGTCAGCTCGAACATTGATCTAATCCCGGTATCAATCGGATGCCAAGTTAGATTAGACGGGAACAATTCACGGCGTCCATCATTGTTCTGCCCCTAAAAAAACAATGAATGGGAGTTGCCCGTGGAAACCCTCCAGAATCCGCCAGACCCGACCGTGCTTGCCCGCGCGGCCGCCAAGGTCAAGCGTCATGTACTGCCGCTGTTCGTGGTGATGTTCATCGTCAATTACATCGACCGGGTCAATATCGGCTTTGTGCGCAGCCATATGGAGACCGACCTGGGCATTGGCGCAGCGGCCTATGGTTTGGGCGCCGGGTTGTTTTTCATCGGTTACGCGATCTTCGAAGTGCCGTCCAACCTGCTCTTGCAGCGCTACGGCGCTCGGGCCTGGTTGACGCGCATCATGTTCACCTGGGGCGCGGCGGCGATGGCCATGGCCTTTGTTCAGGGCGAAACCAGCTTCTACATCCTGCGCTTTATCCTCGGCGCCGCCGAAGCCGGGTTTTTCCCGGGGATCATCTACTACTTCACTCAATGGCTGCCGGCCGCCGAGCGTGGCAAGGCGATGGCGATCTTCCTCAGTGGCTCGGCGATCGCCTCGGTCATCTCCGGGCCGGTGTCGGGGGCACTGCTCAACGTCAGCGGCCTGAGCCTGCATGGTTGGCAGTGGATGTTCCTGATCGAAGGCTTTGCCTCCATCGTGCTCTGCGGGTTCGTGTGGTTCTGGTTGCAGTCCCATCCCCATCAGGCCAAGTGGCTCAGCGACGACGAAAAACACGCGTTGGCCGCTGCCATTGCGCTGGAGCAGCAAGCCCGTGAGGCGAGCCAGAGCGTGCGGCCGTCGATGTTCAAATTGCTTGCCGACAAACAGATCGCACTGTTCTGTTTCATCTACTTCTCCATCGCCCTGACCATCTACGGCGCCACGTTCTGGCTGCCGAGCATGATCAAGAAAATGGGCAACCTGGGAGACTTCCAGGTTGGTCTGTTCAACTCCATTCCCTGGTTGATTTCCATCGTCGCGATGTACGGTTTTGCGTCGTTGGCCAGCAAGTGGAAGCACCAACAGGCGTGGGTGTCACTGATGCTGGTGATCGCCGCATTCGGCATGTTCATGTCCACCACCGGAGGGCCGGTGTTTGCCTTTGTCGCCATCTGTTTTGCCGCGATCGGCTTCAAGGCCGCCTCGGCGTTGTTCTGGCCGATTCCCCAGGGTTACCTGGATGCGCGCATCGCCGCGGCGGTGATCGCCTTGATCAATTCGGTCGGCAACCTGGGCGGCTTTGTTGCGCCCACCACTTTCGGCTTGCTGGAGCAGACCACCGGCTCCATCGAGGGCGGCCTGTATGGCTTGGCGGCCACCTCGCTGGTGGCGGCGGTGGTGGTGTTTTTTGCCCGCACCGCGCCTCGGGGCACTGTGCCGCCTGCGTCCAAATCGTCCACCCATCCTCACGCCTTGCGTTCCGGTCCACAGGGAGCCGCCTCTTGAAAATTGTCCGCGTTACCGTCACCCCGATTGCCTTCCGTGACCCGCCATTGCTCAACGCCAGTGGTATTCACGAACCCTTCGCGCTGCGCTCGATCATCGAGATCGAGAGCGACACCGGCTACATCGGCCTGGGCGAGAGCTACGGCGATGCCCCGGCGTTGGCGATCCAGCAGCAGGTACAGTCACAGTTGATCGGGCTCGACCCCTTCAACCTCAACCAATTGCGCGCCATCGTGCAGGCCACCGTCGCCGCCCATAAACCGGCGAGCCTGGCCGGCGCCGAACTGGCACCGGGCTCCCACGCCAGCAAGGCGGTGAGCAATGCCTATTCGGCATTCGAAGTGGCGTTTCTTGATTTGCAGGCGCACTCACTGAACGTGCCATTGGTGGACCTGCTCGGCGGCGCGATCCGTGACCAGATCCCGTTCAGCGCGTACCTGTTTTTCAAATACGCCACACACATTGATTCGCCGTATAAACCCGACAGCTGGGGCGAAGCGCTGAACGAGGAACAGATCGTCGCCCAGGCCCGGCGCATGATCGACACCTACGGCTTCAAAAGCATCAAGCTCAAGGCCGGTGCGCTGCAACCCGAGCACGAGGTGTCATGCATCAAGGCGCTGAAAAGGGCCTTCCCCGGCGTGCCGCTGCGCATTGACCCGAACGGCAACTGGTCCCTGGAAACCTCGATCCGCATGGCCGAGTTGCTCGGCGATGACCTGCAATATTACGAAGACCCGACCCCCGGCCTGGACGGCATGGCCGAGCTGCACAAACGCACCGGCTTGCCCCTGGCGACCAATATGGTGGTCACCGACTTTGACGAGTTTCGCCGCAGCGTGGCGCTTAACAGTGTGCAGATCGTACTTGCCGACCACCACTACTGGGGCGGCCTGCGCGACACCCAGGCGCTGGCGAAGATGTGCCAGACCTTCGGCCTGGGCGTGTCGATGCACTCCAATTCGCACTTGGGCATCAGCCTGATGGCCATGGCCCACGTGGCCGCGTCGGTGCCCAACCTCGACTACGCCTGCGACACCCATTACCCGTGGCAAGAGCCGGATGAGGAGGTGATCAAGGGCGGCAAGCTGCCGATTGTCGACGGCTGCGTAAAAATCACCCGCGCACCGGGGCTGGGCCTGGAGCTGGACCATGACCAATTGGGCAAGCTGCATGATCAATACCTTACCTGTGGCATCCGCCAGCGCGACGACGTGAAACAGATGCAGCGCTATCAACCGGAGTGGAAAACCGTCAAACCGCGTTATTGAAGCTGGTCGCTTCGTTTTGCCCGGTGGTGCGCCACCGGGCCTTTTTTTTCGCGGAACGCTGTACCGCGCTATGTATTCAAGCTGATACGTGAATGCGTAGTTATCTCAAATGAGATTTCTTATCAATTAAATTCACTTTGGTTTTTTTATCCCTTAGACTCAGCCCCGCTGGCGTTTGGCTGCCTTCAGCCCGCCACAAAAAACAATAACGAAGGGTGCTAGGGGAGCTGGGCGTGAATTTCAAAAAGAACACAATTGCGTTGGCGGTCGGGTCGGTTTGCCTGGCTTCAGGGGCTTGGGCTGCCGAACCCAACACGATGGAAATCGCGCTGATTACGGTGAGTGGCGAGAAAATCAACCGCTCCCTTGAGCAGACCCAATCCAGCGTCGTGGTCGTGACCGAACAACAACTGCGGGACAAGGCCGATCACAGCCTGGTCGATGTGTTCGCGCGCACGCCGGGTGTGTACAGCCAGGCTGGTAACGAAAACTGGGGCATTCGCGGTGTACCGGTGTCCGGATTCGATGACCAGGGCCCCGCGACCCTCAATGGCGCCGTTTCGGTGTATGTCGATGGTGCCGTGCAACCCAATCGCACCCTGACCCTGAGCCCTACCGGCTTGTGGGATGTGGAACAGGTAGAAGTCTTCCTCGGCCCGCAATCCACCACCCAGGGACGTAACTCCCTGGCCGGCGCCGTAGTAATCCAGACCCGCAACCCGACGTTCCAACCGACGTTCTCGGCGCAAACCAACGTGGGCAACTACGGAGAAAAAGGCGCAGCGGTGGCCGGTGGCGGCAGCATTGTCGATGACAAGATCGCAGGTCGCATCGCCCTGGATTATCAAGATGGCGATGGTTACATCGACAACATCGCCCTCGGCAAGGATGCCAACCCGCACCGCACGAGCAACGCGCGCGGCAAGCTGTTGATCCTGCCCAACGACGATCTCGACGTCTTGCTGACCTACGCCCATAACGAGCACCGCCAGGGTGACAACTCGATCATCCGCACCCCGGACAAGGTGCGCTATTACAAGGTGTCCTCCGATACCCAAGCGTTCGACAACCTCAACCAGGACACCGTCAGCGCCAAGGTCGACTACCGCCTCGATGACCAATGGTCGCTGACCAGCCTGACCACCAACACCCGGTCCGACTACACCAACCGCCTGGACTTCGACCAGACTGCCGACGCCAATGAAGTCATCCGACGCAAGCAGGATGGCAACCTGTTCGGCCAGGAGCTGCGCCTCAACTACAGCTCGGACACGGTGAAAAGTTTCGTCGGCGCCTATTACGGCCATAACTCCAACAATTTCCACGACCGACTGCTGTTCGATGACGTATTGGCGGTCACGGTGAAAGGCGACACAGTCATCGAAAACAAGGCGCTGTTTGGTGAAGTCGACTGGACCTTCGCACCGCGCTGGACTCTGGTCACCGGCCTGCGCTACGACCACGAAACCAACGACACCGACATCAAGCAGGACGACCTGTCCGACGCGGCGAAGGTCAAAAAGTCGTTCGCGGCCGTGCTGCCAAAACTGGGCATCAACTACGAAATCGCCACCGGCCAGTACCTGGGCTTCATGGTGCAGAAAGGTTATCGCGGCGGTGGCGTGAACGTGCGCTCCGGCAGCGGTCACGAGGCATATGACCCGGAATACACCACCAACTATGAGCTGTCGTACCGCGGTTCATTTCTCGAAGACACCCTGCGTGCACGCGCCAACCTGTATTACACCGACTGGAAAGACCAGCAGGTCAGCGTGCGGCAAGCCAACAGCAATGTCATCAACGTGTACAACGCCGGTCGTAGCGATATCAAGGGCCTGGAAGTGTTCATCGAGAAAGACCTGAGCGAGCAACTGACCCTGACCCTCGGTGGCGCGATCACCGATGGCAAGTACAAGGACTTCATCGTCGGCAACGGCCAGGACCGCAGCGGCGAAGCGTTCTACTACTCGCCCAAGTACAAGGCTTCAGTGGGCGGCATCTATCGCTTCAACGAGCGCCTGACCTTCAACACCGACGTGACGTACCAGAGCAGCGCGCCTTCGGCGTACGAGTTCGATTCAGCGGGCAAGGTCGACGGCGAGCGCAGGAGCGACAACTACGTGTTGGCCAACTTCAGCAGCGAATTCAAAGTCACCAAGAACGTGGCTGTCTCGGGCTTCGTGAAAAACGCCTTCGACAAGCGCTACGTCACCAACAACCGCGATGACGAAATCATCGACGCCGGCGCGCCGCGCACCTTTGGCATGGCGCTGCGTTACGACCTGTAAGCTGTATTCCTGCGTGCCCCGGCGCTGCGGCGCCGGGTTCTGCGTTCAGGAAAAATCCTCCTCGAAATGCTCGTGCTCACCCCGCGCATCCCCTTGGCGACGCACCACCTCCATCTGCCGCAGCTCTACCCGCCGGATCTTGCCGGAAATGGTTTTGGGCAGTTCGCTGACAAATTCGATGCGCCGCACCCGTTTGTACGGGGCGAGGTGTTCGCGGGCGAAGGCGAGGATGTGGCGGGCCAGCTCGGCGCTGCCGGGGGCGTCGTGGGCCAGGATCAGGAAGGCTTTGGGCACCGCCAGGCGCAGTGGGTCTGGGCTGGGCACTACGGCCACTTCCATCACCGCCGGGTGTTCGATCAGCGCACTTTCCAGTTCGAACGGGCTGATGCGGTAGTCGGAGGCCTTGAACACGTCATCGGCGCGACCGACGAAGGTGATGTAGCCGTCGCTGTCGATCTGCGCGGTATCGCCGGTGCGGTAGTAACCGTCGCGCATCACTTCGGCGGTTTTTTCCGGGCTGTCCTCGTAGCACACCATTAAACCGAGAGGGCGTACATCCAGCGGCAGCGCGACTTCCCCTTCGTTGCCCGGTAGGCCGTCGGCGTCCAACAGCACGACACGATAGCCCGGCAGTGGACGGCCCATGGATCCTGGCTTGAGCACCTGGCCGGGGGTGTTGCCGACCAGGGCGGTGGTCTCCGATTGGCCGAAACCATCGCGCAGCGGCAATCCCCAGGCCTGCTGGATTTGCTCGATGATTTCCGGGTTCAGGGGTTCGCCCGCACCCACCAATTCACGCAGATTCAGGCGCGCCTTGTGACTGGCCAGGTCTTCCTGGATCAGCATGCGCCACACGGTCGGCGGGGCGCACAGGCTGGTCACGCGGTATTGTTCCAACGCTGTCAGCAAGGCCGGCGCGCTGAACCGCGCGACGTTATGGATGAAGATGCACGCGCCAGCATTCCACGGCGCGAACAGGCAGCTCCAGGCGTGCTTGGCCCAGCCTGGAGACGAGATATTCAGGTGCAGGTCGCCGGGTTGCAGGCCGATCCAGTACATCGTCGACAGGTGGCCCACCGGGTAGCTTTGGTGGCTGTGCAGCACCATCTTAGGTTTGGAGGTGGTGCCGGAAGTGAAGTACAGCAGCATGGGGTCGGTGGCCAGGGTGCGGCCTTCGGCTTCGAACTGCTCGGGGTATTCAAATGCGGCGTTGTGCGCGACCCAGCCGCTGGGCGCAGCTCCCACGCAGATGCGGCTACAGCCATCGCCCAGGCCGTCGAACTTGCCGACATGCGCCTCGCCGACCACCAGATGGCGAACCTGGCCACGCTCGATACGGTCGCGCAGATCATCCGGGTTGAGCAGGGCGGTGGCCGGGATCACCACCGCGCCTAGTTTGAAGGCGGCGAGCATGGTGTCCCACAACGCCACGTCGTTGCCGAGCATCAACAGCACTCGGTCGCCGCGTCGCACGCCGAGGGCACGCAGATGGTTGGCCACCTGGTTTGAGCGCGTCGCCAGTTGCTGGAAGCTGTAGCGCTGCTCGCTGCCGTCTTCTTCGACGATCCACAGCGCGTTGGCCGCATTGCCCTCGGCCATGGCATCGAAGTAGTCCAAGGCCCAGTTGAACGCATCCAGCTGCGGCCAGCGGAAGTCGCGAACGGCGGTGGCGTAATCGGTGCGATGGGCGAGCAGAAAATCCCGCGCGGCCAGGAAGGGATGCGTCATGGTCGGTGTCCTTGATTATTGTTGTAGGGACATTTCTGTGCTGCGGTGACCCACGGTTCAACCGAGAGGCTGAACCGAGTATAGGCACGCATAAATCCAGAGATGAACGCTCAAAAACACCGGTGTGTTGTGCAAAAAAGTCATGGGTGCAGGGGCTGGATTGACGATCAATACATAAAAGTCCAGTATGGAATTATAAGTACAAAAGCTCTTGCTGGATTTTTTCTTCTCTCTTGCCAAACCAACAACAACTTGCGAGATCCCCCATGAAGAAACGCTTGCTTATCACCGCCCTGGCCTTGATCGCTTCCAGCCACGTATGGGCCGCCGAGAAAACACTGCGCATCGGCATCGAGGCGGCCTACCCGCCGTTTGCCTCCAAGACCCAGGAAGGCACCATCGTCGGCTTCGACTACGACATCGGCAACGCGCTGTGCGCGCAGATGAAGGTCAAGTGCGTGTGGGTTGAAGGTGAGTTCGATGGTCTGATTCCTTCCCTCAAGGTGAAGAAAATCGACATGGCCCTGTCGTCCATGACCATCAACGAAGACCGCAAGAAGTCAGTAGATTTCACCCACAAGTACTACTTCACCTCATCGCGTCTTGTGATGAAAGACGGCGCGGTGGTGGATGACCAGTACGCCAGCCTGAAGGGCAAGACCGTCGGTGTGCAGCGTGCGACCACCACCGACCGTTACGCCACCGAGGTATTTGAGCCCAAGGGCATTAACGTCAAGCGCTACAGCAATAACGAAGAGATCTACATGGACCTGGCGGCAGGGCGCCTGGATGCGATTTTTGCCGACACCATCCCCTTGAATGACTTCCTGCAAATGCCACGGGGCAAGGGCTACGCTTTTGTCGGGCCGGAGCTCAAGGACCCGAAATACGTAGGCGAAGGCGCGGGGATTGCGGTGCGCAAGGGCAACGAGGCGCTGGTCAGCGAATTGAACACGGCCATCGACGGCATTCGTGCCAGTGGTGAGTACCAGAAGATTTCGCAGCAGTACTTCAAGGCTGACATTTACGGTGATTGATGCAGCGGGGCTGCTGCTGTTGCGGTGAGTAGCCTTGCTTTTTTGATGAGCAGTCCTGCAGTTGTAATGAGCGGGCTTGCTTTTGTGGTGAGCTGGCTTGCTTTTGTGGTGAGCAGTTCTGCTTTTGTGGTGAGCGGGCTTGCCCCGCGCTGGGTGGCGAAGCCGCCCCATTACTGACAGTGCATACCTTCAGTTGGAACTGAGGCGTCTGAATTTGGGGCGGCTCCGCCACCCAGCGCGGGGCAAGCCCGCTCACTACAAAATCCTGCTCAGCACATAAGACCTGCTCAAGACAAAGAGCCTGCGCACCACGCTGGTCAGCGAATTGAACACGGCCATCGACGGCATTCTTGCCAGTGGTGAGTACCAGAAGATTTCGCTGCAGTACTTCAAGGCTGACATTTACGGTGATTGATGCAGCGGGGCTGCTGTTGTGGTGAGTAGCCTTGCTTTTTTGATGAGCAGTCCTGCAGTTGTAATGAGCGGGCTTGCTTTTGTGGTGAGCAGTTCTGCTGTTGTGGTGAGCGGGCTTGCCCCGCGCTGGGTGGCGCAGCCGCCCCATTATTGACAGTGCATACCTTCAGTTGGAACTGAGGCGTCTGAATTTGGGGCGGCTTCGCCACCCAGCGCGGGGCAAGCCCGCTCACTACAAAATCCTGTTCACCACATAAGGCCTGCTCAAGACAAAAAGCCTGCTCACCAAAAAATTCATCCAGGGTTGAAGGTTCAGCCCTTTAATTCCTTCAGGTGCTTGTAAACCGTTGCCCGCCCCATACCCAGAACGTTGGCCACATAGTTCGAGGCGCTCTTGCCCTTGAACGCGCCTTCGGCATGCAGTGCCAGCACCAGTTCGCGTTTGTGGTCGCGGGTCAGCAGGTTCAGGCTTAACTGGCGCTCGCGCATCCAGGCATGCAGGAAGGTGTTGATGCGTTCCTGCCAGTCATCGCGAAACAGCGCGTCCGGCTGTGGGATCAGCTTGCTTGGCGACAGGAACAGGTCCAATGCCGCCTTGGCATTTTCGAACAGTGAAATATTCAGGTTGATGCACAGCACCGCCAGGGGCCGACCATTGGCGTCGCGCAGTACGGTGCTCAGGCTGCGAATTTTCTGACCGTCCCAGTTGAGTTTTTCGTAGGGGCCGATATTCACTTCGCTGACGTCATCGCTGAGCATGTCCTCCAGCGCCGAGTCGTCGCCAATCGCGCGTTTCGACAGGTTATTGGCGATGTAATCGACTTTTTGCGTGCGCAGGTCATGCAGCACCGCTTCGGCGTGGGGGAAGAACAGCGTGGCGATGGCATCGGCGATCGCGCGAAAGTTCTGCAAGACGTTGTCGGGTTCGACGGTGTTCATCAATGGGGCTCCAGGCGGGCGGGGGAGAGCATACCAGCGTCGAGGCCGAACCGGGTCAGTGCCTCCGGCAGCGGTGCGCCGCGCACCAGTGCCGCACTGGCCTGGCCCATGGCCGGTGAGGTTTGGATGCCGTAACCGCCTTGCGCCGCTACCCAGAACAGCCCTGGGACTCGCGGGTCGAAGCCCGAAAGCAAGTCACCGTCGTGCACAAAGCTGCGCAGTCCGGCCCAGGTTCGCGTGGGGCGGCGGATGGTCAGGGTGGTGGCTTCTTCGATCTGGTAGATGCCCATGGCGATGTCCAATTCTTCGGGCTGGATGTCCTGGGGCTCGACCGGGTCTGCGTTGGCCGGTGAACCGAGGAACATGCCGGCGTCTGGCTTCATGTAGAACGCTTCGTCGAGCGCCACCAGCATTGGCCACGCATGGCTGTCCACGCCTTCGGGGCCGGCGAAGATAAACGCCGAGCGGCGCTTGGGTTGCAGGCCAATGGATGCGGCACCGGCCAGCCCACCGATGTGGTCGGCCCAGGCGCCAGCGGCGTTGATAATGATCGGCGCGGTGAAGGTTTCGTGTTGGGTGGTGACGTGCCAAAGACCACCGCTGTCACGGCTCAAGCCCAGCACATGGCTGTCGGTATGCACGTCGCCGCCCTTGCGACGAATACCGCGCAAATAGCCTTGGTGCAGGGCGTCGGTGTCGATGTCGCTTGCAGTGGGATCATAGATCGCACCGTGAACCTTTTCCCGACGCAGGATCGGCAACTTCGCACAGGCCTCGTCGACACTCAGCTGTTCAACCTGCGGCACGGTGGCCTTGGCGCTGAGGTACTGCGCGTTCAACTCGGCCGCATCGCCGGTGAAGTCCACCGTCATCTCGCCGCGCGGTGTGAGCAAGGGATGCTCGCAGAACCCTGCCGGCGGGTGGTCGAAAAACTCCCGGCTGGCCAGGGTCAACGCCCGCACCTGCGGAGTGCCGTAGGCGGCGGTGTAGAGCGCAGCCGAACGCCCGGTGGAGTGATAGGCCGGGTGAGATTCACGTTCCAGCACTCTCACTTTGCCGTGTTGCGACAACCAGAAACCCGTGGACGCACCGGCAATGCCGCCGCCGATGATGATGAAATCTGCGTGGTTCATAGAAGTCTCCAGAGGGCATTGGCTAGTGCGATGTCTTCCAGGCCTAGGCCGATGGAACGGAAGAATACGTGACGGTTGTAGGACGGGCGCTGCACCTGGTCGCTGAGCAGTTCGGGCAGGTCGCCCATGACTGCGCTTGGGTTCCAGCCATGTTGTTCGGCGGCGATCAGCATCTCGCCCGCCGAGCCTGGCGTGGTTTGGCGGTAGTCGCAGAACACGTCCATTTCGTTCAGTGATTGGGGTGGGACTTCGTGAGCGCGCGGTGCGTTGGTGCTGATGGAGGTGATCAGCGCCGGTTTGCTCAGGCGCGAAGGGTCAATCACCGGGCCCGCGGATGACGTGCACAGTAGGATCACGTCGGCGTCTTCCAGGGCGGCTTCGCAGGTTGGAGCGATGCTCACGCGTGGGTCAAGGCGTTGAAGCGTGGAGTCAGTAGCGGTCAGGCTGGGCGAGAAGAAGTTGATGCTTTGCCAATCCCGCAGGTTTTTCACGTAGTGCAGGTGAGCCTGGGCCACCTTGCCGCTGCCGATGATCGCCAGTCGCCGAGCCGCCTGTGGCGCCAGCGCATCCACCGCCAGCGCAGTGGTCGCGGCGGTGCGTGCGGTGGTCAGTTCTGCGGCATCACACAACAGCAGCGGCTGGCCGGTGTGCGTGGACATCAAGAGCGTCCAGGCGGTTACCAATGGCCCTTGCTCACGCACGATATACGGCGAGGTTTTCATGCCATACACGCCGTCCTGCGCCAGCACGCCCAGGTAGTTGATGAAGTCACCGGCGCCCTGGGGGAATTCCACCCATTGCTGGGGCGGCTGCACCGCATGCCCGGCCGCCAGGTCGCGGAACAGTGCGCGCAGGATCTGCAGCACATCGACTTGGCCCAGCAGTTCACGGGCCTGGGTTTGGTTGATCACATGCGGGGTGCTGGACATGAATGCCTCTTTTGTTGAACTTATTTGTCCATTATGGACTTTTAGTTCCGTCGAGCAAGAGGCAAACCTTATCCGAGATAACGAAAGCCCCCCGACAGCTTCTCCTTCAGATAACCCACCAACACACTCACCGACTTCGGCACATGGGGCGAATACGGCCGAATCAAGTAGATCTCATTGGCAAATGCGCCCTTGAGCGTCCAGTCCTTGAGCACCTGCACCAGCTTGCCGCTGGTCAGCGCGGCATGGGCGCTGAAGTCTGGGAGCAGGGCGATGCCCAGGTGGTTGAGAGCGGAGTCGCGCAGCGCCTCACTGTTATTGGTGGCGAAGCTGCCGGCGATGGGCACGGTCAGGCGTTCAACGTTTTTACTGCCGCGTTCGAAGGTCCAGGCGGGCTGGTCGGTGCCCCGTGGGTAAAACAGGCAGTTGTGTGCCGACAGCTCGCCGGGTTCGCGGGGCTCTCCGTGGCGTTGCAGGTAATCCTGGGTGGCTACCAGCACCGACCCAGTGTCGCAGAGCTTCCAGGCGACGTGGGTTTCCGGCACCTGGAAACCGTGGCGCACGGCCAGGTCGTAACCTTCGGCTGCCAGGGAACTCAGCGCATCGGACACATCCAGCTGGATGCGCACTTGCGGGTAACGCTGCAGGAATTCCGACAGATGCGGCACCAGTTGCTGTCGAGCAAATGCCACCGGCGCGGTAAGGCGCACCAGCCCGCGAATCTCCCCCACAGAGTCACGCACTGACGAGAAGCTGCGGGCGATCTGCGCATAGGCGCTGCGCACTTCACGGGTCAGCGACAGCCCCGCATCGGTCAGCCGCACACTGCGCGTGGTGCGCGTGACCAACTGGGTGCCGGTGGCCTTTTCCAGGTCGGCAATACGCTGGCTGACCGCAGACTTGCTCACGCCCAGGCGCGCAGCGGCAGCCGTGTAAGTGCCTTGCTCTTCCAATATGGAAAGCCAGTGGATATGGGTCCATAGGCCTTCGATCTCAGATTTTTCCATGGGTGGATTGTTCGCGTATGTGGACAATAAGTTCAGGATTCTGCTCTGGTTTGGAACAAAGCGAAAGCCTATCGTGTGTTCCAACGCTACCCACCTGGATCGACTGCCATGACAACCACCATCGAGCACTACATCAACGACCAGCGCGTGTCCCGCGATGATCGCTATCAGGACGTCTACAACCCCGCCACCGGCGAAAAAACCGGGCGCGTCGCGCTGGCCAGCCGCCAGACCGTATCCGAAGCCGTTGCTGCTGCCCAAGCCGCTTTCGACAGCTGGGCAGATACCCCGCCCATCCGCCGCGCCCGCGTGCTGTTCCAGTACCTGCACCTGTTGCGTGAGCGCAAGGACGACCTGGCGCGCATCATCGTCGCCGAGCACGGCAAGGTCTTCACCGACGCCCAGGGCGAAGTGGACCGTGGTATCGATATTCTGGAATTCGCGTGCGGCATACCCAACCTGCTCAAAGGCGAACACTCTGACCAAGTTTCCCGAGGCATGGACAACTGGACCCTGCGCCAACCGTTGGGCGTAGTGGCCGGCGTCACGCCGTTCAATTTCCCAGTAATGGTGCCGATGTGGATGTACCCGATCGCCATCGCGGCGGGCAACACCTTCATCCTCAAGCCAAGCCCGACCGATCCGAGCGCCTCGTTGTTCATGGCCGAGCTGCTGCGTGAAGCCGGCCTGCCCAAAGGCGTCTTCAACGTGGTGCAGGGCGATAAGGAATCGGTGGATGCACTGATCGAACACCCGGACGTCAAGGCCGTGAGCTTCGTCGGCTCCACACCGATTGCCCAATACATCTACGAAACTGGCGCGCGTAACGGCAAGCGTGTGCAGGGGCTGGGCGGAGCTAAAAACCACATGGTGGTGATGCCTGATGCGGACATCGAAAAAACCGTCGACGCCCTGATGGGCGCTGCTTATGGCAGTGCCGGCGAGCGCTGCATGGCGATCTCCGTCGCCGTGCTGGTTGGTGACATCGGTGACAAAGTCATCGCTGCCTTGACCGAGCGCGCCAAGCAACTGCGCATCACCGACGGCCGCGACCTCAAGGCCGAGATGGGCCCGATTGTGTCCCGCGCTGCACTGGAACGCATCAGCGGCTACATCGAACAAGGCGTGCAGGCCGGCGCGCAACTGCTGCTGGACGGGCGTGATTACGTGCCCACCGAAGCGGGCCTGGAAAACGGCTTCTGGCTCGGCGCGACCCTGTTCGATCATGTGACCCGAGAGATGAGCATCTACCGCGAAGAAATCTTCGGCCCGGTCCTGGCGTGTGTGCGGGTGAACGACTTTGGCGAGGCGATCAAGCTGGTCAACGACCACGAGTTCGGCAACGGCGTCAGTTGTTTCACCCGCGACGGCAACATCGCCCGCGAATTTGCGCGGCGTATTCAGGTGGGCATGGTGGGCATCAACGTACCGATCCCGGTGCCGATGGCGTGGCACGGTTTTGGGGGGTGGAAGAAGAGTCTGTTTGGCGACATGCATGCGTACGGCACTGAGGGTGTTCGGTTCTATACCAAGCAGAAATCGATTATGCAGCGCTGGTCGGAGAGCATCGAGCAAGGCGCGGAGTTTGCGATGCCGGTGTCCAAATAACGCTTGGAAGAACATCGCAGGGCAAATGTGGGAGGGGGCTTGCCCCCGATGGCGGAATGACAGTCACTGTATATGTGCCTGATACACCACCATCGGGGGCAAGCCCCCTCCCACTTTTGGTTGTTTTTCACTTGAGGGTTGACGGCCAGGCGAATGACGAATACTGTACATAAACACAGTGTTTAGGCACTGGCCAACCAACCCTTGGCAACCTCAGCCATGCCAAACACTGTGTGAAAGTTAATGGATTAACTTACCCCACAGGCTCGTTACATCGAGCCGTTTTTATAGAGAGAGAGGGAACTCATGTCGTATCCAGAAAGCAAACTCACCGGCCTGACCGGTTTCGCCCTTGCGGCAAAAGTCACCGGCGGCTGGTCTGGCCAAGTGGTCAGTATCACCACGCTGGATCAACTCAAGGCCAACATTGGCGACACCACCCCACGGGTGTTGGTGATCAACAGCAATATCTCGGCGTCGAGCCTGACCAAGGTCAATATGGGTGCCAACAAGACCCTGATCGGTTCATTCCAGAACCGTACCTTGGAGAATATTCACCTGCGTGCAACCGCGCAGTCCCAGAACATTATTCTGCAGAATATTATCTTCAAACATTCGGCGAGCATTAAGGCCAATGACGATATTCAGGTGTACTTGAACTACGGCAGCAAGTACTGGATCGATCATTGCTCTTTTGTCGGGCACACCTGGTCAACCACGGACGGCAGCGAAGACAAACTGCTGTATATCGGTGAAAAAGCCGATTATGCCACCATCAGCAACTGCTTCTTTGGCAGCCACAAGTACGGGCTGATCTTCGGGCACCCGGCGGATGATAATAAGGCAGAGTTCAACGGTTATCCGCGCCTGACGTTGTGCCACAACCGCTTCGACAACATGGAAGTACGCGCGCCTGGCTTGATGCGTTACGGTTATTTCCATGTGTATAACAACTACGTCAATAACTTCCATCTCGGTTTTACCCTCGCACAGAACGCCAATATCCTCTCTGAAAGCAACTATTTTGGCGAAGGCAGCCAAAATAAAGGCATGTTGGATGACAAAGGTACCGGGACGTTCACTGATACAAACAGTGTGCCGCCGATCACCAACCAGAAGTCACCCAAAGCACAATGGACGGCAAGTTCCAACTACGCCTATACCTTGAAGACGGCGGCGCAAGCCAAGGACTTCACACAGAAGAATGCCGGCGCCCAGGCTGGGACGCTGGTATTCGGTAGTTGAGTAGCTAGCTTTCTACTTAGCTGTCATTTATTGCAAGTGCCACTGTATTTATATCAAGGATATAAATACAGTGATGGCCTTTGTAATATGAATAATTCTTAATGTTGCTATAAGCAAGTGCCCATGTTAAACCTTGGTGCGCACTTGCAGGGCCAACTATCTCTTGCTCTTTCAGTCAGTATTAAGTTGCTGACTGCCAGGTGCTATTTAATCTTCGCTTGTCACTTAAGCGTTAGCAAAAGGACATCATCATGAAACATGCGAATCACACACCCACTCGCTGGACACGGGCCGATGCGCTGAAAGTTAATGAGAATGACCCGACGACGACACAGCCGTTAGTGAGTCCTGACTTTCCTGTCATGAGTGACACGGTCTTTATTTGGGACACCATGCCATTGCGTGAACTGGATGGCACGGTGGTATCGGTGAATGGCTGGTCGGTGATCTTCACCTTGACCGCCGACCGTCGCCCCCATGATCCACAATTCATCAATGCCGATGGCCGTTACGACATCAAGCGCGATTGGGAAGACCGCCATGGTCATGCGCGTATCTGCTACTGGTATTCGCGCACCGGCAAAGACTGGATCTTCGGCGGCCGTGTCATGGCCGAAGGGGTTTCGCCGACCACCCGTGAATGGGCGGGCACGCCGATTCTGTTGAATAACAACGGTGACATCGACCTGTACTACACCTGCGTCACGCCGGGTGCCACGATTGCCAAAGTCAGGGGCCAGGTTGTCACGTCGGACACCGGTGTCACGCTCCAGGGCTTTGATCAGGTCAAGTCGTTGTTCGATGCCGACGGCACCTACTACCAAACCGAAGCGCAGAATGCGACCTGGAACTTTCGCGATCCCAGCCCCTTTATCGATCCCGTCGATGGCAAGTTGTACATGGTGTTCGAAGGCAATGTGGCCGGCGAGCGCGGGACTCACGAAGTGGGCCCGAATGAAATAGGTCTGGTGCCGCCAGGGCATGAAGATGTGGGGGGCGCGCGTTATCAGGTGGGGTGCATCGGCATTGCCGTGGCCAAGGACCTCAACGGTGACGAGTGGGAAATCCTGCCGCCATTGGTCACGGCCGTTGGCGTGAACGACCAGACCGAACGGCCGCACTATGTGTTCCAGGACAACAAGTACTACCTGTTCACCATCAGCCACAAGTTCACCTATGCGGATGGCGTGACGGGGCCGGATGGCGTCTATGGGTTCGTCAGTGATCATCTGTTCGGCCCCTATACGCTGATGAATGCGTCGGGGCTGGTACTTGGCAACCCGCCTTCGCAGCCGTTCCAGACGTACTCTCACTGCGTGATGCCCAACGGCCTGGTGACGTCGTTTATCGACAGCGTGCCCACCACCGGCGATGACTATCGCATCGGCGGCACCGAGGCACCGACGGTCAGGATCGTGTTGAAGGGTGATCGTTCGTTTGTGCAGGAGGCTTATGACTACGGCTACATTCCGGCGATGCGGGATGTGGTGTTGAGCCAGTGATCGCAGTGCAAAACCCAGCCTGATTCATCAGGTGTAAACCGATCCAAATAGTGTGGGATGGGGCTTGCCCCCGATGGCGGTGTCTCAGCCAAGAAGGTGTCGACTGGTCCACCGCTATCGGGGCAAGCCCCCTCCCACCTTTGACCCCGTTCAAGCAGTGATTTTTGAGCCGTTCATAATCCACGGTGGTCTTGGCAATCTCCAGAAATGGCCACTAACCGATCATGCGAACCACCCGCCTGGCAATCAGAACACCCACCACAGGCGCCAGCGTAAACACCCCAAACAGCCACACCGCAGCGCTCGCGGTGCCTTCGACACCGCCGGGTTCAGTGAGGCCGGCGACGTTCGCGACCATGCCCGCCAGTGCCGCGCCAAACGCGGTAGCGAACAGTTGCACGGTGGTAATCGACGCGCTGGCAAGGTCCTGCTCACCGGCCGGCGCCACCTGGAACACCCGGGTCAGCAAGTGCGGCCACGCCAGCCCCACGCCCAACCCAATCAGGATAAGCGCCAGGCAGATCGGTGTGAGCGTCTGCCCGCTGCCGTTGCTTTCGACGGGCATCAAGATGGCCAGCGCCACCATGCCCACCACGCCCAGGATCGGCCCGGCCAGGATCGCTCGTCGAATGTTGCCGCCCGTCACACCCGCGCTGGCGATTGACCCCAGCGTCCAGCCGGCCGCCATCAGTGCCGCCAGATAACCGGCCACCAACGGCGACTGGTGGTGCAGGACTTGAAGAAACAGCGGCACGAAGATTTCGCCACTGGTCACGGCCACCGCCAGCAATGACATCGTCGCGTACAGCGCGCCGAGTGCAGTGGTGATCCGAAACGCTCCGGCGGGCAACAGTCGATGGTGGGCGCGGCTTTCCGTGACGATCAGCAGCGCGGTGAACACCGCTGCCACGGCCAGCCCCAGCAGGTTCAGGGGCAGGGTGGACGAGACGCTGCCGGCCGACACCGCCAGTACCGCAGCCGTCAGCAGCACCAGTTGGGCGAGTGGCAGCGGTGTCGGCTCAACGCTATCGGTGCTGCGCTTGGGCAGGACCGCCGCCGCCAGCACCGCGAATAACCCGGCCACCGGAATCAACGACCAGAACGCCGCGCGCCATATGCCCAGCTCGGCAAACACCCCGCCCACCGCTGGCCCGACCAGCGTCGCCACGCCCCACATCCCCGACACCAACGCCATCGCGCGCGGCCACAGGCTTTCATCGAACACCAACCGAATCATCGCGTAGGACAGCGCGAACAAGAACCCACCACCCAGCCCCTGCACCAACCGCCCCACGAGCATCACCGGCATGGACGGCGCAAACGCACAGGCCAAGGCCCCGCCGGCAAACACCAGGCTGGCGACCAGGTACGCCGCACGCGGCCCGAGGCTGCCGAGCAGGCGCGCCGACAACGCCGAACCGAGGATCGAGGCGGCGACAAATAACGTGGTGTTCCAGGCGTAGTAGTCGATGCCGCCGATGTCCTGGACCACTGACGGCAGAATCGTGGTGGCGATGTACACGTTGATCGCATGCAGCACCACGCCGCCTGCCAGTGCGAGCGAACGTACGCCGTTGGCACCGGACAACAGCGCGGCCCAGTTGGAAGGGGAGGGTTGAGGTGTGTCCATGTAGGCTCCGATTCAAAGGACTGAAGGCTTGCCAAGGCAAGCCGACACCCTTTATAAAACCTCATGTTTAGATGAGGTCAAGAGCTGGATGGAAGCGAAAATCGATGTGCGCATCCCCCTCGGCGTGGGCGAATTGGCCCGCCGCAGCGGCGTGACCGTGGCCACGGTGCATTTCTACGAAGCCAAGGGGTTGATCCACGCACAACGCAGCGCGGGCAATCAGCGTCGCTATCAGCGTGACGTACTGCGCCGGATCGCGGTGATCAAGGTCGCGCAGCGCGCGGGCATTCCGTTGGCGACCATCAAGGACGCGTTGGACGAACTGCCTTCAGGACGGCCGTTGACGGCGAAAGACTGGACCCAACTCTCCACCCGCTGGCGCGACCTGTTGAGTGAGCGCATCAACAGCCTCACTCAACTGCGCGACCAACTCGATGGCTGTATCGGCTGTGGTTGCCTGTCCCTGGATGATTGCCCGCTGCGCAATCCGGGGGATCGCGTGGGGCAGTTGGGGGATGGGGCCGTGTTGCTCGGAAAGTGAGACGACCACCGCCCCTCCCACACGGGATTTGTGGTGTTTGTGAGGGTGGCGTCAGCGCCGACCCGTGCGCGTACTCACATCCACCCACACCGCCAACACCAGGATGCTGCCCTTCACAATCATCTGCCAGTAACTGTCCACGTCCAGCATCGACATGCCGTTATCCAGGCTGGTAATCACCAACGCCCCGAGCAACGCGCCATACACCGTGCCCGAGCCGCCGCGCATCGACGTACCACCAATAAAGCACGCAGCGATGGCATCCAACTCGCCCATATTGCCCGCCGACGGTGAGCCCGCCGCGAGCCGCGCGGTGTTGACCAGGCCGGCGAGGGCGCACATCACGCCCATGATGCCGAAGATCCACAGTTTCACCGCCTGCACGTTGATGCCCGACAGGCGCGTGGCTTCCATATTGCTGCCCACCGCATACACGCGGCGGCCGAACACGGTCTGGCTGGTGACGTAGCTGAACACGCCGAGCAGCACCAGCAACAGCAGCACTGGTACGGGGATGCCGTCGTAGCTGTTGAGGGTGGTGACGAACCCGGCGAGTACCGCGCCGATCACCGCCACGCGCAGCACGTCGCGCACCAGGGCGTGCGGCGCCAAGCCATGCAGCGCGCGGTTGCGCCGTTGTTTCCAGGTCAACAACAGGGTCAGGGCAAACAGCAAGACCCCAAGGCCAATCCCCACCGAATGCGGCAAATACCCCTGGCCTACGTACACCAACGACGGTGATACCGGCGCAATGGTTGTGCCGCCGGTGATTCCCAGCAGAATCCCGCGAAACGCCAGCATGCCGCCCAGGCCAACGATAAAAGAGGGGATGCGCAGGTAGGCCGTCATGTAACCGTTGGCCAAACCGATCATCAGCCCACACAGCGCCACCAGGCTGAGATTGGCCAGCAGCGGAATGTGATAAACCACATCCAGGATCGCCGCCAACCCGCCCAACAACCCCAGCAACGAACCCACCGACAAATCAATCTCGCCGCTAATAATCACCAGCACCATGCCGCACGCCAGAATTCCGGTGATTGCCATCTGCCGCAGCAGGTTCGACAGGTTGCGTGGCGTGAGGAAACCGCCCTCGGTCTGCCAACTGAAAAACAGCCAGATCACCGCCACGGCGATCACCAGCGCAAGCATTTTGTAGCGGGTAAACAGCTGTTTGACCTGATTCATCTACGCGGTCTTCCGATCATTATTGTTGTTTTGGCTGAGCGCAGCGGCGAGCACCTGTTCCTGGGTGAGCCCTTCATTGATGAAATCGCCGCGCAACTGGCCGTCGCCGATCACCAGCACGCGGTTGGACACGCCGAGCACTTCGGCCAGTTCCGAGGAGACCATGATGATCGACACGCCTTCGGCCGCCAGGGCGCCCATCAGTTTGTAGATCTCATACTTGGCGCCCACGTCCACCCCGCGCGTGGGTTCGTCGAGGATCAGCACTTTGGGCTTGGCCATCAGCATTTTCGCCAGCACGGCTTTTTGCTGATTGCCGCCGGACAAGCTGGTGATCGGCAAAAACGGGCTGGCCGTCTTGAGGTGCATGCGTGCGATCTGCTGGTCGATGCTGCCCAGTTCAGCTTCGGCGTCGATGCGGGTCATATGCGCATAGGTATCGAGGACCGCCAGGGTGATGTTCTGACCCACGCCCAGGTCGGGAATGATGCCTTGGCGCTTGCGGTCCTCGGGCACCATGCACAGCCCGGCGCGGATCGATTTGAGCGGCGTGCGCGTGTCGATTACCTGGCCGTCGAGCCACACCTCGGCGCTGTAGCGGCCGGGGTAGGCGCCGAAGAGCGCTGACACTAACTCCGTGCGTCCGGCGCCCACCAGCCCGGCAATACCGAGGATCTCGCCGCGCTTGAGCACGAAGGAAATATCATCGACACGCTTGCGCCTGGGGTTGTCCACGTCATAGCAGGTAACGTTGCGCGCCTCGAAAATCACCTCGCCGATGGCATGGGGCTCGGTAGGGTAGAGGTTGCTCATCTCGCGGCCGACCATCTGCGTGATGATCCGGGGAATGTCCATGTCGGCCATGGCCGTGGTCGCGATGTGTTTGCCGTCGCGGATCACCGCAATGGTGTCGCACACCGCCGCCACTTCATCGAGCTTGTGGGAGATGTACACGCAGGCCACACCCTTGGCTTTGAGGTCACGGATGATGTCGAGCAGTACCTCGATTTCCGAGCGGGTCAGGGCCGAAGAGGGCTCGTCGAGGATCAGCAGGCGCGCTTTTTTATTGAGCGCCTTGGCGATTTCTACCAGTTGCTGGTAGCCGCCGCCGTACTGCGACACCGGCAAGGCGACGTTCATGTCCGGCACCTTGAGTTCACGCATCAACGCTTCGGCGCGGTGGATCATCGCCGGGTAGTTCATGCGCCCGCCGGGCAATGTCAGTTCGTGGCCCATAAAGATGTTTTCGGCCACCGACAGGTCGGGCACCAGGGTCAGTTCCTGGTGAATGATCACGATACCGGCGGCCTCGGTTTCGCTGATGGACTGAGCCTTGAGCGGTTGCCCATCCCAGAGGATTTCACCCTCCCAGGTGCCGTATGGGTAGACCGCCGACAGCACCTTCATCAGTGTGGATTTACCCGCGCCGTTCTCACCGCACAGGCCGACACATTCCCCCGGCCGCACAGTGATGTCGATGCCGTTCAGCGCGTTGACACCGCCAAAGCTTTTGACGATGCCGTTCATTTGCAGCAGATAGTCAGCCATGGCGGTCACTGCCCGCCGATCTGCTCTTTGGTATAGAACCCGTCCTTCTCCAACAGATCGATATTGGCCTTGGTCAGCGGAGTCGGGGTGAGCAGGATGGTGTCGACTTTCTTGCTGCCGTTATCGTACTGCGAGCTGTAGGAGGGCTTCTCGTTACGTGCCAGTTGCACCGAGAGCTTGGCGGCTTCGGTGGCAATCAGCTTGAGTGGTTTGTACACGGTCATGGTCTGGGTGCCGTCGATCACGCGTTTGATCGCGGCGAGGTCAGCGTCCTGTCCGGAGATCGGCACCTTGCCCGCCAGTTTCTGCGCAGCCAGGGCCTGGATCGCACCGCCGGCGGTGGCGTCGTTGGAGGCGACGATGGCGTCGATTTTGTTGTTGTTCCGGGTCAGGGCGTTTTCGACGATGCTCAGGGCTTCGGTGGGGTTCCACTCCTTGACCCACTGCTGGCCGACTATCTTGATATCGCCCTTGTCGATGGCCGGTTGCAGCACCTTCATCTGGCCTTCGCGCAGCACCTTGGCGTTGTTGTCGGTAGGCGCGCCGCCGAGCAGGAAGTAGTTGCCCTTGGGCGCCGCTTGCAGCACACCGCTGGCCTGCATTTCGCCGACCTTTTCGTTATCGAAGGAAATGTAGGCATCGATGTCCGCATTGAGAATCAGGCGGTCATAGGACACCACTTTGATCCCGGCTTTCTTGGCTTCGGCCACCGCGTTGGTCAGCACCGTGGCGTTGAACGGCACGATAACGATCACATCGACGCCCCGGGAAATCAGGTTTTCGATCTGGGAAATCTGCTTCTGCTCGTTGGCATCGGCGGACTGCACAAAGACCTTCGCGTCGAGTTTTTCCGCAGCGGCGACGAAGTAATCGCGGTCGCGGGACCAGCGTTCCAGGCGCAGGTCGTCGATGGAGAAACCGATTTTCGGGTGGGCGGAATCGGCCATCACCGGCAGTGCGAGCAGGGCCAGGGCGGTGGCGAGCAGGGTACGTTTGAATGACTTCATGTTGGTGCGTCCTTTTATTGTTGTTGGAAGACTCTAGCCGAACACTGCTGTTGCTGTTTGCGTTGTGTGTAGCCTGGCTTTTTTGTGGTGAGTGGGCTTGCCCCGCGCTAGGGCGCGAAGCGACCCCAAACCAGACGATGCAATTTTACGTGACGCACCGAGGTGCCTGATTTCAGGGCCGCTTGGCGCCCCAGCGCGGGGCAAGCCCGCTCACTACAACTGCAGCCACAATCAAATGTACACAGCATCGGTCAGGTGTAGATAAACCGGTTCACAACACCTTCGAGCATCTCCTGTCGCCCGCTCACCGCCTGCGGGTTCAGTTCATGGGCAAACGTGTGTTCTGCCAGCGATTCCAGGCTGAACTCACCCGCCAGCACGGCTTGGCCCAGCGGCTGTTGCCAACCGGCATAACGCTGGTCCTTGAACTGCTGCAATCGGTCGTTTTGCACCATGGCCGCCGCACGCTCCAGGGCCAGCGCCAATACGTCCATGGCCTCCACATGCCCGTGGAACAGATCCACCTCATCCAGGCTCTGACGCCGTACCTTGGAATCAAAGTTATAGCCGCCGTTCTTGAACCCGCCAGCCTTGAGGATTTCATAGGTGGCGAGGGTCATCTCCTCGACGCTGTTGGGGAATTGGTCGGTGTCCCAGCCGTTCTGCGGGTCGCCACGGTTGGCGTCGATGCTGCCGAAGATACCGAGGGATACGGCCGTGGCGATCTCGTGATGGAAGCTGTGCCCGGCCAGGGTGGCGTGGTTGGCCTCGATATTCACCTTGATCTCGTGTTCCAGACCGTACTCATGCAGGAAACCGAACACCGTGGCGCTGTCGTAGTCGTACTGGTGCTTGGTCGGTTCCTGGGGCTTGGGCTCGATCAGCAGGTCGCCCTTGAAGCCGATCTTGTGCTTGTGTTCCACCACCATGCGCATAAAGCGCCCGAGCTGTTCGCGCTCGCGCTTGAGGTCGGTGTTGAGCAGGGTTTCATAGCCTTCACGACCGCCCCACAGCACATAGTTTGAGCCTTTGAGCCGCAGGGTGGCGTTCATCGCGCTGAACACCTGGGCGGCGGCGTAGGCAAACACTTCAGGGTCCGGGTTACTGGCAGCGCCGGCGGCAAAGCGCGGGTTGCTGAAGCAGTTCGCGGTGCCCCACAGCAGTTTGATCCCGGTTTGTTCCTGGTGACGCTCCAGATGGTCGACCATCTGTGCGAAGTGCTCGCGGTACTCCTTGAGCGAGCTGCCTTCGGGCGCCACGTCGGTGTCGTGAAAGCTGTAGTAGTCGATGCCCAGTTTGGAGAAAAACTCAAAGGCCGCCTCCGCCTTGCCGATGGCCACCTCCATCGGGTCGCCACTGCGCTGCCACGGGCGCTTGAAGGTGCCCATGCCAAACATATCGGCACCGGGCCACACGAAGGTGTGCCAGTAACACGCAGCCATGCGCAGGTGCTCGCGCATGGGTTTGCCGAGGATCAACTTGTTGGCGTCGTAATGGCGAAAGGCGAGGGGGGAATCGCTGCTGGGGCCTTCGAAGCGAACCTTCTCGACACCGGGGAAGTACGGCATGGCGTTTTCCTTATTGTTCTTGGCGGTGTCTGGATACTAGCAACGGCGATGGGGCTGGCGATTATGAAAATCACCAAGGCGTAGTGCGATTTTGTGCAGCGAGGGCTAGTCTGTCGCGACAGGCCCCAGGACAAAAACAATGAAAACCCTACCGCCCGTGCACCGAATCGCGCTGCTGTTCAACGGCAGCAAAATCTACGACCGCGGCATCATCGCCGGCATCGGTAATTACCTGAGCAGTACGCGTGTGTCCTGGGATTTGTTCCTGGAAGAGGACTTTCTATGCCGCCTCAAAGGCATCGAGCGTTTTCAGGGCGACGGTATCATTGCCGACTTCGACGACCCGCTGATTGGCGAGGCATTGGCCGACAGTCAGTTGCCGGTGGTAGCGGTGGGCGGCTCCTATGAAGACGGCCGCGCGTACCCCAAGGGCATCCCCTATGTGGCCACCGATAATTACGCATTGATGAAGTTGGCCTACGCGCATTTGATCGAGGCAGGGCTGACGCGCTTTGCCTGCTTCAGCCTGCCCGAAGCGCAGGCCAACCGCTGGGCCCAGGAGCGCGAAAAAGCCTTTCGCCGCCTGATGCTGCGCGACGGCTTGCAGGTGGAGGTGTATCGCGGCCTCGGCACCAGCGCGCCGTTGTGGGACAGCGCAGTGGAGCAGCAGATCGCCTGGCTGCACAGCTTGCCAAAGCCCATTGGCATTATTGCCGTGACCGATGCCCGTGCCCGGCAATTGCTGCAAGCCTGCCTCACAGCCGGCATCGCCGTGCCGGAACAAGTGGCGCTGATCGGCATCGACAACGATCCGCTGACCCGAACCCTTACGCGAGTGCCGCTGAGTTCGGTGATCCAGGGCACCGAAACCATGGGTCGCACTGCCGCTGCGCTGTTGCACCAGATGTTGCACGGCAAACCTTGCACCGGTACGCAAATCCTCGTGCCGCCGGACGCAATCAACGTCCAGGCCTCCAGCCTTCATCAACCCTTGGGCAATCCGTACGTGATGCAGGCGCTGCTGTTTATCCGCCAATACGCGTGCCAGGGCATCAAGACCGCTCAAGTGGCGGCGTATGTCGGTGTGTCGCGTTCATCCCTGGAAGCGCACTTTCGTAAGGTGCGCAATTGCAGCGTGCATGACGAAATCCTGCGCTTCAAACTCGCGGCTGCCGCCAGAGGCCTGGAAAACCGCGACCTGGCGATTGCCGACATCGCGTCGTCCTGCGGCTTCACCTCGGCGCAGTACCTGCACACCGTGTTTCGTCGCGAGTTTGGCTGTACGCCCCGGGAGTACCAGCGGGGCGCGGAGTTTGCGTTATCTGTGCCTGAGTAAGCCCTTACATACACTGCTGAACCCACTGTGGGAGGGGGCTTGCTCCCGATGGCGGTGTGTCAGTCAAGCTATTCATTGACTGACACACCGC